>CAMBQV010000162.1 GCA_945870145.1 Akkermansia muciniphila | reverse complement strand
CGGAATTGATATGGACCCCCTCATACTCCATATCCAACAAGACTGGAACGAGAGGCTCCTCGCAAATTTCAAGCGCCTTGAGACAGCCAGCATCCTTGGCTTTAGCACGCAGCAGGAGATCCAGTTGAAGGGTCACATCTGCATCTTCTGCAGCATAATCCGAAATCTCTTCCGGCTGAAGATCCCCCATATTGCCCTGTTCACTCCCTTTTTTCTTCTCACCGATCAGATCGGTGATCGGAATCGGATTGTACTGCAGGTACTGTCTTGCCAGATGATCCATGCCATGACGATCTGAGGCATCCAGGACATAATGGACCAGCATGCTATCATGCAGGGTGCCACGGACTTCAACACCGTACTTCCTGAGAAAAGCCAAGTCAAATTTGGCATTGTGCGCGATACGTGTCTTACTTAAATCTAAAAAGAGGGGCTTGAAGCGCGCGAGTAAGGCGAGTGCTGCTTCCCATCCTGCAGGAACGGGCACGTACCAGGCAAGGCCTTTGGCAACCGCAAAAGACATCCCAACCAAATGATCAGACCTTGAATTCAGTCCGGTTGTTTCCGTGTCAAACGACCAGAGATTTGCAGCCTCCAGTGCGGATAAGAGTTCCTGCAACGACTCTTCGCTCTTCACGCAGCAATAGGTATGCGGAACATCCTTCAGCGTCAAAAGTGGCTTCTCCTCTACCTCAGAACCAACCGAGGTAGAGACCGTCAGATCAAACTGATCCCCGAGCAGACGACGGCCGATGGCAAACAACTCATATTTCTTCAAAACAGTACGAAGGGCTTCAACATCATACGGACGGCGCGCCAACTCATCGAGAGAAACATTCAACGGCACATCGGTACGGATTGTCGCGAGACTGCGGCTCTGACGAGCCAGGTCGGCACTTGCGGCCACCTTTTCAGCCAACTTCCCCTTGAGCTCGGAAGCATGGGCTAAAACATTCTCCAACGTCCCATACTCCGCCAATAAAGCAATCGCGGTCTTCTCCCCTACCCCTTTGATGCCAGGAATATTGTCCGAGGCATCACCCGCCATGCCCAAATAATCAATCATCTGTGCGGGAGAGTTTAGTTGCCAATGTTCGCAAACCGTCTTCTCCGTATAGACTTCGGCAGGGGTCCCCGCCTTGCCAGGACGGAAGAGAAACGTCCGTCGACCGACCAGTTGAGCAATATCCTTGTCAGGCGTCGCCAGATAGGTTGTCCACCCCTGCGCCTCAGCCTTTACCGCCAGAGTACCGATAACATCATCCGCTTCAAATCCATCGACGCAAATAATCGGGATATTCAGGGCCTTCGCCAACTCGATCGCCATCGGCTTTGCCGCGACAATATCTTCTGGAGCCTTTTGGCGTTGGGCCTTGTAGTCAGGGAACTCATGATGCCGAAAGGTTTTACCCTCAGGATCGAGCGCCAAGGCAAGATGGGTCGGCTGATACTCATTGAGAATCTGAAAGAGACTTTGAGCAAAACCTGTCAGCGCGGAAGTCACTATTCCCGTACTGGTCTTACGTGGGCTGTTGAGAAAGGCGAAATGACCTCGATAGAGGAGTGGCATGACATCCACGAGAAAAAGGGTTGGCGTTTCATTCATCGTGAGGGAAGAATACCACAGCGTATCCTTTGACACAAAACCTTTTTTAAATTCCTGATTTCTAAGCTTGTCAATCACCCTATGATTTGTGTATATTTATTAACCTTTTAAAACGCAGAGGATGACAAACGTTATGGCAATTGTTTTAGGCTTACCCAAAGGAAGTCTCCAGGACGCAACCTTCAACATGATGAAGAAGGCTGGGTTCTCGGTTTCCTGTGGTTCCCGCTCCTATATACCCTCGATTGATGACCCCTCAATCAAGTGCCGTCTAATCCGTCCCCAAGAGATCTCGCGTTATGTTGAATTGGGCCTGTTAGATGCAGGAATTACGGGTTTCGACTGGATCTATGAGAATGGTTCCGATGTCGTCGAAGTCTCCGAGATGTGCTATTCGAAGGCGACCTCCAATCCTGTGCGGTGGGTCTTGGCAGTTCCGAATGATTCCGAGATCAAAAGCGTAAAAGATTTGCAAGGCAAGCGGATTGCTACAGAAGCCGTCGGACTCACCAAGCGTTACTTGGATCAGCACGGCGTCACCGCAGAGGTTGAGTTCTCCTGGGGCGCAACCGAAGTTAAGGCACCGGAACTCGTTGATGCCATCGTCGAACTGACAGAGACCGGCTCATCCCTCAAAGCAAACAATCTGCGAATTCTCGACACCATCCTGACCTCGACAACCCGCTTTATCGCCAACAAGGCTGCTTGGGCAACCCCGGAAAAGCGCAAAAAGATTGAACAGATTGCATTGTTGCTTCAAGGAGCCCTCGCCGCAGAGTCCCGCGTACTAATCAAGCTGAATGTGGCTGAGAAGGATCTGGCCGCCGTTGTCAAGATCGTCCCGGCGTTGCACTCCCCTACCATCAATAAGGTCTTTGGTGATGACAACTGGTATGCCGTCGAGTCCGTTGTGGAAGAGAAGGTTGTCCGTGACATTATTCCTGAGATGCGTGCAGCTGGAGCCACAGGCATCATTGAGTTGCCTTTAAACAAAGTGATTTTTTAATAACAGTACTGAACAGAAAATCAGACACAGTAAACAAGGAGAGAGAATGGGATCCATTAAGAAGAAACGCCGTGCGAAAATGTCCAAGCACAAATACCGTAAACGTCTGAAAGAGAACCGTCACAAAAACAAGTAGTCAGACGAGGCGTTTAAGCGTACCTCAACCGCACAGGCGTTACCATTTTCATGGCATCGCCTGTGCTGTATTTTGTTCATGAATATGAATTTTATGGACGCACAGCAAAATACGCTCAAGAGAACACCTGCAGGGTTGACCCTCAACTTTATTGTTGCAGGGGTTCTCTCTGTATTACTTGTCGGCTGTGTTACCCATCCAACTGACTGGGAGCAGCGCGAAGAGTCTGCGCGTCAGGCGGGTGCGGATGCTCTCCTCTCGAAGGCATTGACCCTGGTGACAGAAGAGAGTAGCAAAACAAATGCGATCAACAAAGAGATCGCCGAGACC
>CAMBQV010000161.1 GCA_945870145.1 Akkermansia muciniphila | reverse complement strand
ATTTGTGATCCAAGGGACAGGGCTTATTGCAAAGTTTCATGCACGAGCCATCTGTGACATTCCTAATGCGCAGCTCGTCGGCTTCTGTGGCCGGAATATCTCCAAGGCAAACGAACTTGCGACAGAGTTTGATTGCGCCGCCTTCGACTCTGTTGAGACAGCTTTGCAGCAAGCCGACATTCTCTGCGTTGCAACCGCTTCAGCACTTCACCTGGACGGCGCGCTCGCAGCGGCCAAGCTGGGCAAGCATGCCTTAGTTGAAAAGCCGCTAGAGGTCACCACCGCGCGCATCGACCAGATGATCGCTGCGCATCAAGCAGCAGGCACGCGCCTCGGCTGCATCTTCCAACTCCGACACATGCCGGTGTTGAAACACATTCGGCTCGCCTTACAGGAGGGGCGCTTCGGCAAAATCACAAGCATCGGCGTCCATGTCCCCTGGTGGCGCGACCAGTCCTATTACGATGACTCCTCTTGGCATGGGAAATGGGAACTGGATGGCGGCGGCGCGCTGATGAATCAAGCCATCCACATGATCGACATCATGCTCGACCTCTTTCCGATGCCTGATTGTGTCAAGGCTGTCACCTCCTCTGTCGGCCATGGCATCGCGACAGAAGACGCCGCTGTCGTCGCACTGAAATGGAAGGATGGCGCAATCGGAATGATTCACGGCACGACCTCTGCCTGGCCTGGAAACCCCAAGCGGCTTGAAATTTTCGGCACGGAAGGCGCGCTGGTCATGGTTGATGATAAGCTCGCGCAATACACCTTTAAGAATCCCAAGCCGGAGGATGCTGAGATTCTAAAAGCCTTTGGCCTGAGCACCTTGACCGCCGCTGGCGCAGCAGCGCCCGGCGCAATGACGCATGACCTCCATACCGCCTGCTTCAAAGAGTTCATCCAGGCATTGGAGCAAGACGACATGTCAGACACCAACGCCCTCTCCGCCCGCCGTTCCGTAGCCCTTATTGAGCAGATTTACGCGCAGGCACAGAACTGATGTCATGTGTTCTGCCCACGGAATACACGGAATAACACGGGAAAACTATCCTTGTCTCTGCGGCTCACCGGGACGGTTCGCCCTACCTGCTTCGCAAGGGGCATTTGGCTGATCCGAAGGAGGTAGGGCGAACCGTCCCGGTGAGCCGCAGACTCGCGGGGTTCGCGCCATTCGGATGCTAACAAAGTTACATCTCCGTTTATTCCCGGTCCTGCGGGCGGGGCTTACTTGCATATTTCGGCACAATCTTTAGTCCAAGGGCGCGATACTCCTCACTTGAAAAGCTTTTGCGATGGACTGTTCGTTTCAGACGCCGGATAAATCACGATTGTGTTGTCGCGGACAGTGAATCGTGCGTGCACCTTAGCGCAAAGGTTAGTCAGCGTTTCGTAGAGCGTGGGGTACGAAATGGGGTGGCTCAATATGAGAGGAAGCTTGTCTGGTTTTCGCTCTTCGAATGGCAATAGATGCTGTGGATTCTTGATGGCCAAGTTGATTCCCCTCAGCTTGACTGGAAGCTCAGGATCATCGTAATCTGCCGCTGCCTGATAAAAAAAATCGATAAAATCATTGATCGTGGCTGGCTGGATAAAATATACCTCGGTGGTCGACCTTCCCTTAAGTTTGGCAATCAACTCTTTCTCTTGCTTTGTGTTTTGTTTCAAATGGACTGCCGGCATATTCATGGGCGCAACAATCAAGCCATTGTTACCGAATGCGTACGTGGTGTCCGAAAGGAAAAAGATCAGATCGACCAGTTCGAGCATGGTCAGATTCCGTGCGTGGATGGCAAAGCTATTTTGATTGTTGCAAACGGTCTGGCTCGTATACCCTTGGCCCATGATTGGCGCGAGCAGCCCCTCGACCTTTTTCGACTCATCAGGCATCCGGATATGGATCTCCGGCACGATCACTGCCCGCAACTTCTGCTCGAACGTGTTTGGCTCCATATTTGTAGCCGCTTCTGAAAACAGATTCAGTGAAGACAAACACCCAGTCAACAAAAGAAGCACCCACCTCACACCGCATGCAAGCGAACTCTTTCGCCCCTTTATCTTTTCGAGCACCCTCATTCTTTAAACCTTTCCGTGTTATTCCGTGTTTTCCGTGGGCAAACAGCAGAGCACTTATTGGCTTGTTTTCGGCACAATCTTGAGGTCTAGCGGGGCGATGACATCGCCTTCCTTTGTCGTGAATGGCTTGTCACCGAAATTGACCGTAACCACGACACCATTCGCAAAGCATGTGCGCTGGACCGTACGATCCGGCGAAAGGATCTGATGATCCGTCATTTCCGAATAGCCAGTCATGCGTGAAACAGGTTGCGCGATTTTATAGCTGTCCGCAAAACGGTCCTTCATCTCCGTCCACATTTTATTGGAGAACATATACATGGGCGGCGTGCCATAAAGGGCATTAAACAAGTCGCGCTTGCGCCAGATCTTCGGCAGCTTGTTGTTATAGTCGCCCCAATACCATTGAGCCACCACGCAATCATGGTAGACAAGCTCCCACAAGGGCAGACGGTATTTTTCACCGACCTGGAACGTTTCAACTGGAGCAGGAACATCATCCCAGATTTCCTGCATCTTGCGTCCGGCGTCCGGCACCCGGTAACGGCCGATACTCAGCATTCCCTCGAAGTAGTCGCAGACCGGGACAACCACATCATGCCCGGTCTCACTGCCGCAGACCAACCCGCATTCTTTCGAGACCACGTTCAGCAACTTGATGCGAGCTTCGCGGCTATCTGTGCGGGTCATGGGATGGGCCGGATTCCAGCACTCCTGCCAGGAACAGGCAGTTGCTGTGTCAATGAAGCGGCACTTGAACGGTTTGGTTTCCAGCTCCTTTTTGATGCGTTCTCGCGCGTAGGGCGCGGACTGACGATCGCACAGAGAGACACAATGGACCATGCCGTTTCCATCTTTACGTTCTACACCCCAGGCTTGACGCATGGTTCCGTCAGGCTTATCCCAGGTAATATCCTGCGGGAAGGCTGCGGTTGTCCAATCCGAGTGCTGCCAACTGATGAGCGAAAAGTTAGCAGGGTCCATGACATCGCTATAGATGTCGTAACGGCTGGTCAGCACAT
>CAMBQV010000160.1 GCA_945870145.1 Akkermansia muciniphila | reverse complement strand
CCGCCGTCATTTCCCCTTCCGATGTACATGCCAATCCGTTTGCGAATGTGTTCCATGGGGGAAAGAGTCTGAATATGGTGATCGCTATAGGCTTTTGACATGGTGGGGTTCCTTTGTGTTGATAATCGAGATGCCCCCCCATAACGCAGGTATGATGCCAATCCTATAGAGCAGGGCATATTTATGGGTAGGCTCAATAGTTGGCCATTGCAGTTGATCATAAACTGAGCAGGGTGTTTAAATTCTGAAGAGCTAGCGCTTAAAACGTCCCTTTATAAAATTACTGCATTTTTGATGTTAGGGAGGAGAGAAAACGCGGTGTCATGCGCTTTTCTTTGGCAAATGACTGATTGGCACGGGAGTTGCAATTGATGAATGACTGGATAGCATACGATATGCTCGCCAGATTAACTTCATAAATGAAAGGTACACTATGGCTACATGCGCAACATGTCACGGAGCAAAGACAATCCGCTGTCCGGTCTGCAACGGCAGCGGCAAGGTAAACGGTAAACTCTGCAACACCTGCGGTGGCAATAAGAAAATCGTCTGCCCGACCTGCAAGGGTACGGGACGCGTATAACGAACAGTAACTGGACTGGACTCGCCTCATGCATAATCATGAGGCGGTCCCTATAAGAGAGCCCGGCAATCGTTAAACATTTAGGACACGAAAATATGCGAGCTGAAATTTCACCAAAGGAGCTGGGATTAAAGAGCGGCGACCGCCTGACCTACATTGACGGTGTAACCCATGTAACAGTCATGATCAGCATGACCAAAGGTGTAATCTGGGTGCAGTCGGATCAACCAGGTGACATCCAAATGACGACCCTTGAGGCGATCACATTAGCGCTCCAGCGTAAGGAGGTTGCCACTGACTCCGACATCTATTCAGAATGGATGTTCAAAGGAAAAACATTGAGGTTGATTTACGCAGAGCGATGTGCGATTCCTGCAAAGAAGAAAAAAGTGAAACCAATTCCGAAAAGTCGCTGGATCAAAAATCTCAGGGCAGACGGAAACTTGTTCTATCTGGAGCACTGTATCCGGTTCACTGCAAATATGTGCGTGCATTTCAACGGCACACTCAAGAATACCTCAACTTTTGCTTCGGTTTCTCAGATGATAAGGAGGGAAAAGATGTTAGCCATTTTCAAGGCGTGTACAACAGTGCGTACGCGCAAGGATATGGAAGGGGGAGATTACGGACTTATCATGAATCCCAAACAAGAAAGCTGTGAAGATCTGCTCAAAGCATTGTGGCAACATCCGCAGAGCAAACCGAACCTCCGAAAGGAGTTGAGACCTTGGTTGCTCTTTGCGAAAGAAACGCTTGCCAGATGGCAGGTTAAGCAACCGGACCCCGTAAGATCCCGCTTTGAGGAACTCAGACGTCTGTTTGCCCTGTCCGATACGGAGTTTGACCTACTGGTTCTGGCGGCTGCGGTTGGCAGTAATACGGTCTGGAACTGCGTCGATTTTCGAGGTGATATTTCAAGTGAGAAGATCACTATGTTTGCAGCCTTCATGGGGCTCACCGAGCCTGAGTATCTGGCGCTGATCAAGACCAAGTCCAAACTCCGCAGATTCGGTTGTCTAGATGAAAAGGGAGACATTAATAAAGACCTGATCCCTTTCATTACAGGAGTAGACGACACGCCGATTTTGAACCGATACTTTAAAAAGAGCGACACCGAAGTTCTGCCATGGGAGTATTTCGGGGAACTTTCCGAACGGCATGGGGCGTTCCTGAAAAGAATGATCTCCGTAAGCCAGCAGAAGCAAGGCATGAACATACTCCTTTACGGAAGACCTGGCACAGGGAAGACGAGTTTTGCGTTAGCCCTCGCTGCTGAATTGGGCCGCACCCCGTACCTGATTACGCAGGCGGATGTGGTTCAGAAAAACAAAGAGAAATCATCTAGGTTCGCCGCCCTCCAAGTCTGCGATTCGCAGGTGGATCCTGCTCAGAGTCTCATCATCATCGACGAGGCCGACGAAATGCTAGAGGGCAGCGCTAGCGGCTTCATGGAGATGTTGCTAGGTTCATCTGGCGTTTCAGGAAGCAAAGGACTGCTCAACGATGTACTGGATACTGTAAAGACGCCGTGTGTCTGGATCAGCAACTCCCGGGAACGTTCGATTGACAGCTCCAACCGCAGGCGTTTTGACTACTCCATCCGCTTTGATACGCTGACGTGCAAGCAGCGGGAAAAAATATGGCAGAATGCCGTTCAACAGCACGCAATAGCGGAGACACTGGACAGCCTGACCCTCTCCCGCCTGGCAGCCAAATACGAGGTAAGTGCCGGCGGGATCAGTCTGGCCGTAACTAACCTGAGCGCCATGCTGAAAGGAGGTACTGCGACATCGGCAGAGGCAGAACGTGTGGCGGAGACCATCCTTAAGCCGCACTGCAAGCTCATGGGGATTGAGGACGACAAGAGTAAGACGCTTGTAGCGAGCGATTATTCGCTTGAAGGACTCAACATCAAAGGCAGTCTGACCTTAGATCGGATCACACATGCCATCAAGCGTTTCCTGAGCGAGCAACAAGCGGAAGGCCAGCGAAAGGGGGCAGATCATCCACGGATGAACCTGCTACTCTCGGGGCCTCCCGGCACGGGCAAGACCGAGTTTGTAAAATATCTCGGCGCTTCGCTGGATACCCGCGTCATGACACGCATGGGGAGCGATTTGCTGAACAAGTATGTCGGTGGCACCGAGCAAAATATTAAGCAAGCCTTTGAACAGGCAGCGGCGGATAAAGCTATTCTCTTTCTTGATGAAGTGGACGGTTTAATCCAATCGCGTGAACGCGCCTCCAAAAGCTGGGAAATCACGC
The DNA here is from genome assembly GCA_945870145.1 of Akkermansia muciniphila. Classification (GTDB taxonomy): domain Bacteria; phylum Verrucomicrobiota; class Kiritimatiellia; order RFP12; family UBA1067; genus CAIZQW01. The sequence goes on along the minus strand of CAMBQV010000160.1, from coordinate 330 downwards.
AGGTGAACGAACTCCTGCAGCAGATGGAAAACTTCGAAGGCGTCTTGATCTGCGCGACAAATTTCGCGAACAATCTCGACCCCGCAACCCTGAGACGCTTCACGTTCAAACTGGAGTTCGACTTTCTGACAGATGACGGCAAACGTTCCTTCTTCACGCGTATGTTCCCTGACATCGGAGCGGACGGGCTTACACAAGAGGAAGAAGAGCGACTATATCGAATTCCGTCAGTGACCCCAGGCGATTTCCGCACCGTGCGGCAAGGACTCTACTATCTGGATAATGATATGACGATAGAGCGGGTCTTAGAAGGTCTGGAACGCGAAAGCG
>CAMBQV010000159.1 GCA_945870145.1 Akkermansia muciniphila | reverse complement strand
AGGACCGGTCGGTGAGCACCGATACGCCTTGCGCCCTGCTTCGCCCCGCCGTTTCAAAACCCAGGTGGTCAGTCTTCAAAATCAAGTCACCGAAGAGGATTGCGCCAACCGCTTCATCGTTCCGGTCGGGGCTTTGTTGGAGGCGCTGATCAGTCGGGTTGCGGTAGAAAAACGCACGCTGGATGTCTTCTGCCACACGTTCCAGCAGGAGTTCAACTTCTCAGCCGACCTCTCCCCCGAACAGGCCGCCCGGCTCGCCAGTGCGATCCTGCAGCGTAACAAAGTTTTTGACTGTCGCGAACTCCGCAAGGCTCTGATTCGCAAAATGCAGATGGTCATGCGCGAAAAGGCCATGGACGGCGCGGACGATCCTGATCGGGTCGCAGCCTTTCTTGACGTGATTCTCGCCTCGAATCCTGACCTGCTTTACGATGCCCAGAAAACCGCGCTCGCCCATGCGGCGGAAATCCGAGAAACGGAAGACCTGCCCGCCGAGATCACCTCAGACGAACCGCTGCAAATCTCCACCCGTAACGTCTACGGCATCATTCCTAACGGGCTAAACACGTGGGAGCGACCTTTTGCCGACCTCCTTGACCGCGACGCGAACGGCATCATCAAATGGTGGCACCGCAATGAACCGCACAAACTCTGGTCTGTCAACGTGCTCATGCCTGACGGGCGCGGCTTCTTCCCAGACTTCGTCATCGGCGTCGAAGGCCGCAAGACCGAGGAAGGCATCCTGTTGGCCGACCCTAAGCTCAACTACCAGCGCGACGACGAGGCACCCAAGGTCCTTGCGGAGCATCAGGTCTACGGCCGCGTCCTGATCCTCTTCCGAGACGGCGGCACCCGCTGGATGACTGTCGGCTACGACGACAAAGCTAAAAAGCTCGGCCTCGTCCGCGAATTCCGAATATCAGACGCAGCCGGTTTCTAATAAAAGCGCACTCCATTTTTTCGTGTGTTTTGTGGACAAAAAAAACCAATCGACCGTAACTTAATGAAAATGATTTTATCAAGGATATTGGTTGTCATATCAGCACTTCTTTGTTTGTTGCTGGGTTGCTGTGTTTATATGTCCACAGCACACGCTCATTTTCGTACACTTATTATGAAACCAATCCCATCATCAGTAACTCATTTACGAACAACTGAAACCGGTTTAGGACAAGATTACAGTTGCTCATTTACGTTCAGTGCTTCACCAAGTGATATTGAACTCATTAAGAGGTCTTGGTTTCCTGCCAATGAGATGTTGTCCTCAGACGAAGCCACGTTCCGTAAAAACTGGTCTCGCATATTTCAAAAAATGGACGAGCCCTTGCCCCCTTTGAGCCATAACGTTTCGTTCAACTCTGTCAGCTCAGAAAACACGCGTCGAACCATGTTGGTTGATAAGAGCACAAGCAAGGTTTATATGAATTATTGGGAAGGTTATTAATTGGAAACTTAATCATGTGCCTTAAGCTCTTTACTTAATTTATGCGAGATAGAATATCCAAAGGGTAATTCCGAGCTTGGAGGGACGCGCTCTGTCGCGTCCAGTCACGCAGGCGCGTGACCCTCCCAAGAGTTTGTGCTTTTTGTGGATTTTGTGGTTGCCACAAACCTGACGTCTCAAACCAAGTATTAGCATTGCCGTGCACGCAGATCAAAATCATGCGCACCCGTGATCTCGACGGGGATGAAGTCGCCCGCTTTCGCTGTTGGCGGCACGTGGCTGACAAAGGTCTCGCCATCCACTTCCGGTGCCTGACGTGCAAGGCGCGCAATCCATTCGCCCTTGACTTTTTTGCGCAGCAGAAGAGCCGTATCGTGTTTTCCCTTCAAGGCGGCCATACGCTTTGTGGCGATTTTCTTTTGCAAGGCCATGACAAGCTGGCAACGCTCTTCAACGATTTCAGGATCTGGCGCTTCCTGCTCAAAAGCGGCTGTCCCCTCTTCCGGCGAATAACCGAAGACACCGAGATGATCAAACTCCGAGGCCTGTAAAGTTTCAAGCAAGTGTTCGAAATGCGCCTCGGTCTCACCGGGGAAACCGACAAGGCAGGTGGTGCGCAAGGTCACGCCGGGAATCGCCTGACGTAGACGTTGAGTCAGTCCGGTTGTGGCCTTGATGGCCGCTGAGCGGTTCATGGCCTTCAGGATGTCGGGATGCGAATGCTGGATGGGGAGATCCAAATAGCGGCAGAGATGTTTCGCAGAATTAAAGAGCTCAATCAGTTCGTCGGTCACACCTGCAGGATATCCGTATAAAATGCGTAACCAGAAGTCGCCCTCTATTTCATCGAGGCGCTTGACCAGCTCAACAATCTGCGGCTTCTTGGCGCGGTCCACGCCATACATCAAGGAATCCTGTGAGATCAGATTGAGTTCCCGCACGCCTGCCGAGACCATAGTGGTGGCCTCTTTGACGATATCGCTGATCTCTCGCGAGCGGAAGGAGCCGCGGATCAGGGGAATCGCGCAATAGGCGCAGCGGTGATCGCAGCCGTCCGCGATTTTTAAATAGGAGAAGGGACCGCCTGTAAAGAGGAGTGTCGGATAAACGGGATTGTAGACCTTCCTGGCGTCGCCCGCTTCAGCTATCACCCCTACCCGATTGCCAGCGGCCACACGTGATACGACATCGCCAATCTGCTCGAGTTCATCAATGCCCAGGAACGCATCAACATCCGGAAAAGCCTTCTTCAGGCGCGCACGATAGCGCTGCACCATGCACCCCGTGACGATGACGGCCTTGCAGGCGCCATCGGACTTATGCTCACAGGCGCTCAGGATGGCCTCTGCAGCCTCTTCCCGGGCAGCCTCAATAAAGGCGCAGGTGTTGACAAGGATGATGTCCGCCACCTCCGGCGAGGGTGCAAGCTTAATGTGGCCGGCCTTTAAGTAGCCGGCCATCACTTGGGAATCCACCAAATTTTTAGAACATCCCAGGCTTATAAACCCAACGGACAGTGACATACCTTATTCCGCTTTGAATTGCTTGGTCTTGGGTTCTTTTCCACCCCAGAGGCCGACGTTGTCCGGGGAGACCAGATAGAGTGCAAACTCTTTCCCGAACTTATTTTTCATGCCGGGATGCTCCTCTGCGAATTTAGCAATGATTGCGTCATCCTTGCAGAGCGTCGCCTTGCCGGCAAAACGGATATACACTTTCCCGTCCCCTGCAACGGTTGAAAGCTCGACTGAGGAGTTAACCATCATCTGGGTGCTCATGCTCTTTTTCAGCGCAGTCGCGATCGCAAGCTTGTTATCGATCAGGCATGAAAAACGGACTGGACGGACACACGGGCGCTCACCATCCACGGTTGCCAAGTACAGAATGTTGTTCGTCGCCATAAAAGAGGCCATCTCTTCCATAAACGCATCCTTTTTCTCTTCCTTGACCAGAATATAG
>CAMBQV010000158.1 GCA_945870145.1 Akkermansia muciniphila | reverse complement strand
TGGGGATCTATTTACCGCCCGGCATTTGCGTGTAGATGTGGTGAGTGCTCCGGTTCCTGCGTAGCGCAAAAGGTGCGCGCAAAGGACGAGTGGTTATCCTGGTGCAAAGCCGGGGTGGTTAAGTATTGTCCGACCCCCATGATTTTGGTTCAATTACCCGCACATCAGTAGTGCTGACGGATGTTAGCCTGCCTTCAACCACCAGATTTATGAATTCAGCCGTTATGAACAGGGTCCTCAATGGTGGAGATAAACAGTTTGTGTGTCCCTTGGAGCCCCGATGCGCCGCGTGGGGAGGGCCGTCCAGCGGTTCACTGCCGTCTTATCCAGCGATAGGGAAAAACGCAAACTGGTAAAGGAGTGTCTAAATAAATTGTCGTTTGTGGAGACGTGACCCCGATGCGCTTTGTGGAGACGTGACCCCGATGCGTTGTGGAGACGTGACTTCGATGCGCTGTTAAATGAAATCTTTTGCTTCAGGTCTTACATTAGCCAGCGCTTTTTGATCAAACGATGGGATGCAAAACAAGCCAGCATTCCAATGGACACGAGGATAATCCACGCCTGGATAAACGCCCCGAGCCCGCAGTCCTCCAGAAGCATCGCCCGGATCGGTTCATAAAAATGGTATGAAGGTACGAGTGGCGCGACCCTTCTAAGATCTTGCGACATGTCGGAAAGCGCGGCGGGCAAAAGCAGCGGAAGATAGGAGAGGACGCCCAGTGTTCTGGCGCTAGCTTGGTTTCGGCACAGGAGTCCAAGGCAGATCCCTAGCGCGCCGAAGCAGAAGCCGCCGCTACACAGCATCACAAGATAACTCACGCCATGCGTGGCGAAGGACTCGCCGTCCATCCACTGTAGTGCTACTACGGACGTAAGCATCAGGACGATTCCATAAGCCAGCTTAGAGGCCAGCCATTCGATTTCACGCACGGGCGTTTGCATCCACCCCAGAAGGAGTTGTTTTTCTTTTTCTTCGGCGATCTGGGACGGCAACACAATGAAACTTACGAGCAGGATCATCATCAAAATCCATGTAGGCAGGGTCTGGCGTTTGATTGAGCTTGTCTGAAGTGATCTCACTGTAGCGAGCCAGCCGGGGCCGTTTCCTTCGGCAGAGATTTGCACGGCTGCCAAGCGCTGCATCATGATCAGAGTTTCGGAGGAGGCCTGTTTGACAACTGTCAGCTGAAGGCGTGAGGGATCGGTAGTGTCAGGAGTCAGGATTCCATCCATCACACGCTCATTCAGTAGTTTAATTGCGTTCAGCTGACCGGAAGCCCAATGGATGGCAAACAGGTCCGGCACTGACGTGATGCTTGTGAGAAAGACGGGCGCATAGGACTCGGTTTTGATCAAACCAATGTTGAGACGGGTAACCCGCGTGCCGGGAGGATCAACCAACGTTAACGTCGCGAACACAAAGAGAGGAATGCAAACGACAAGATAGAGGGTCTTGCTTTTAAAGGCGACGGCCAGGTCATGTGTGAGCAGCGTAATGATGGTGCGGATCATACATATAGTTTCTGGTAGAAGGTGGATTGAAAATATGCATCGGGAGATCCGTCGAAAGCGACCACTCCTTCGTGCAGAACAATGATACGCGCGGCGAGGGATTTGATTTCCTCAGGGCGGTGAGACGTAAAGAGGATCGTCTTTCCCTGTTCGTGAATCCGGTGGATCAGACGATAGATATCCTTGGTCGTCTCAAAATCCAGTGCGGAAGTGGGTTCATCCATGAGCAAGATGGGTGGATCGGCCAAAAGTGAGCGTCCGATGCTGACGCGCTGTTTCAAGCCCTTGGACAAGGTCCGAACAGCATTACGGCGAAAGGGGTGGAGTTTAAATTCTTCAAGTGTCTCTTCGACGCGTGAAGCGGGTACATCAAAAAGGCGGGCAAAGAGAGACAGATTATAATCGACCGAAAAGGCATCATGCAGATTAGGGGTTTCGGGGACAAAGCCAACCTTCCGTACAAGAACAAGCCGATCCCGGAGATTAACGCCTTGCACCGTAACCCGGCCACTATCCGGATTCAGCCAGTTCGCGATCAATTTAAGCAAAGTTGATTTGCCAGCGCCATTATGACCGACAATAGCGATCACCTCGCCCTGTGCCACGCTGAAACTCGCTCCCAACAGCCCCCGATTGCCTGGGTAGACTTTCGAGAGTTGGTGGATGTCCAGATGCGTGATTTGAGTCGCTTGGACGGATACCATGTCGTCCTTCCTAGACCAATCTGGCGATGACAATGACGAGAATGACTACAACCAATATTCCAATGATGAAACCCATATATACTCCTTCAAGAATCCTGTTCTTGCTTCTGTTGTTGCTGGAGACTGACTCCCCTGTTTTGATATGTCTCGACCTGTATTGTTTCGTAAACTTCCCGTTCCTTATTTGAGGCAGTATAAGTGAGGAACAGGTTTGCCGAAATGGGGTTTAACCCTACCGCAGAGTGAAAAAGGCCTGTCGGTGATGGTGACCGGTAGCTTGGGCTATATTAACCTGTTCGGTGAAGAGAAAATAAAGTACCGAGTTGAGCGTTGAGAGTTGAAAGTTTTGGGTCGGAAGTTAGCGGAACTTGTCTTTTCTTCCAACTTTAGACTTGAGACTCTCAGCTCTCAACTTGATCCCCCCTCACCAATCCGTCGGCTTGTAAACCTTCAGGAATTTATCCCAGACGTGGTTGCCGGTGTTGAATCCATCGATGATGGGGTCCACAATCCGGGCGGCGCCATCGATGTTTCAGGCCGGTCTCAACGGGCGTGTGCCAGTACCTTCAGAAAAGCGATTTCTTATCCACTCTTCTGAAACGCTATTTCCCGTCTCAACCGACGCAAGCTGTGGCCCCAGATTGGCCTGGTAAATGCCCCTTATGACACGTCGCGATGTCGAGGTCCCTGCCCTTCACCCTCTGGGAACAGTTATAGAAACGGTCGTCCCTTGACCTGGCACGCTGGCAACATCAAGTGAGCCACCAATATTGGCGAGTCGCTCCCGTAGGTGAAGCAGTCCGAGCCCCCTGCATGTGGATAAATCCTTTGCATGGTTTCCGGTGCAGCCAACACCGTGGTCAATGATCACGACTTGTATTGCCTTCGCGTCCGGCTGATTCACGGCAACCGATACCGTCTTCACTCCCGCATGCTTAACAACATTGAACAGCAATTCACGCACCCCGCGAAACAGGAGCATACTGAGGTCTGAGGACACCCCCTCGATTTCCTCCCCAGACAACTCCACCGTCAGGCCATGCCGCTCCTTCATCCATTCAGTCAGCCATCGCACTCCTGGCAGGAACCCCCCATTTATCAACACCGGGGGATATAACTCCGTCGCCAGTGACCGCGATGAGTTGAGGGCCTCCCCTATAAGAGCCAAGGCCGACCTAACCATCCAACCATGCTCTTCAGAGGATGCATTCCGATCAATGAGGCTGATCTTCATCGTCGCTGCAGCAAGTAATTGCTGGATATCATCATGAAGTA
>CAMBQV010000157.1 GCA_945870145.1 Akkermansia muciniphila | reverse complement strand
ATTAAGGAGAAGAAAATGAAATTGTTAATCGCATTCACGTTGGTACTTGCAACAACGTTTTCCCTCATGGCTTTTGAAACCGAAAAGTATATCGACAAGGATTTTCCGGTTTACATGGAAGAGGCCACCAAGACCAACAAGCTCTTATTCGTCTCCATCGGACGTGAAGCCTGCGGAAACTGCATCAAGTTTTACAACTACATCAAAAAGGGCGAGCTGAAACTTGACGAAAACAAATTCATGTATCTCAAGCTCGACATTGATAACTATGACCACCAGAACTACTTCCTCTCATACTTCCCCGTCATGGGCAATATCCTTCCCTTTGTCGGTGTCGTAAACGGAAAAGGCATTGCCTTCGGAGAGCCACGCACCGGCTTCGGCACCCCCGAAGACTATCAGGAGTTCATCAAGAAAGCGCTTGAGTCGGAAAAAGAGTGGATTGAAAAACAGAAGAAACAGGCCGAAGAGGAAGCCCAGCTAAAAGCCGCCCAAGAGGCCCGGAAAAAAGCTGAGAAGTAAACCGGGCACGGAAATCATTTCACGGGGCTTCACTGTTTTTTAATTAATTCAGCCAAAAAACTCAAAATTTAAATAGACCTTTAAAGACCTATTATGTAATATATAGATACTTAATAAGTCTATAAAGGATTGTTATGGATTCAAGAACTGAAGATCTTTTAGCATTGCTGGGGGAGCGGGTCCGTGAGTTGCGACTTCGGGAGGATATTGCGCAGACCGTACTTGCGGCGCGGAGCGGTGTTTCTTTGAAGGCGGTGAAGAATATCGAGAACGGGACAGGCGCTACCGTGGCGTCGTTGCTGCGGGTGCTGCGTACCTTGGGACGGACTGAGTGGATTGATACGCTGGGTCCGAAGGTCGGTATCAGTCCGATGCAGATGTTGGCACGCAAGAAGGAGCGTATGCGGGCAACGCGAAAGAAGTCGGAGGTCAAGCATGTATAAGTTTGAAGAACATCACAGCCAAAGATCTGTTGGAGGCGGCCGACCACTTCGGAATCGGAACCGCAAAGCATGAACTGGAACGCGTGACAGATGCGGTCCGTCGATGGCCTGAGTTCGCCGCCGCCGCCGGCGTGACGGACAAGGCAGTCATCAAGCCGCTGCTGAACACCTAAGCCTAACTTCTCTGTAACTTAAGCGTTAAGAGTTGGGCGTTGAGCGTTAAGCATTCCAGTTGTTCTTGCCCACGGAACATTCGGAAAAACACGGAAACGCGAGATATGGCGAGGACTTTTTGGCGTGCGGTGATCCGGCAGCCGCCGGACATAAGAAGACGCGCGCGGCACCGCTTTTCTTACCTTCAACGTGGCCAGCTTGTCATGCCCATGCCACGTTGAGAAAGGTAGGGCATGGGTCTCCGACCCTGCCGCGGCGCGTTCGGAGAACGTCGCCCTACCATTTTATTCATCCGCCTCGTTCGCACCATTCGGATGAAAAAAGTTGCCAGTCGGCTTGTTTCAGGTTGCCCCCTCTGCATTCACTTTGATTGTTTTGCAATCGGAACAATCGTGACAAAATCCACTCGGTTACTTCTTAACGAAAAGATTATTCCCGGATAAAAAAAACACACAATCTTTTCCATCGGGTTTCACGGCAACATAGTACGATTCTCCTGCTATCCTCAATTGTATAAGATGCCTATTCTCATATCGCCTTTTATCAATACTATCAGCATAAGGCATGACGTGCATAGGATTTCCATAACATCGGATAACATCCTCGCCTGTCACGCCACCATCAATATCAAAAGAAAGGCCTTGCTCGGTTTTTCCAGTAAACCTTTTAAACTTATAATATTGGTTTTTATCCTTCCAAGCAAGCTCTTCAGTTTGTAAGGATGAGACCATCACTCCGATTGTTGGTATAGGCGTATTCACTCCTTCTATTTCCCATTCCAACCCGAGCGATGGCACATCTTTTCCCCATGCATCATCAAACCATTCATATTTTTCAATTCTGATTTTCCGACGCGGCAATTTGATCTGACTATCTGTCATTCCGATTTCGATCACTCCTCGAATACCAATGCCCGGAGTAAGCACAAGACTGGAACTGGAATTATTATCACAGCCGGATACAAAGACAAACAAAACAGCAACTATGATTAGAATTTTCATGTGGATGGTTGCATGCTCGTGGGGACTTGGGTTCGTAAGCAAAATCCAGCAATTGAAGTCATGCTTTTTTAAGCTACTCTCAATTCGTTCCATTCGTTTAATTCGTTGATAAAAAAATGTCAGAATTAGAGTTTTTGCGGCTCACCGAGACGGTTCGCCCTACCCGCTTCGCACAGGGCATCCGAAGGAGGTAGGGCGAACCGTCTCGGTGAGCCGCAAAGACAAAGCTATTATTTCGTGTTTTTCGCCTGCCCACTTTTTTATCCGCCGTAGCCTTGGCGTGTTCACTGCCCACTGCTACTGCTTACTGCCTACTGCCCACTGGGCTTGATGACGGGACTCGGCGTCTGATTATAGACTTTCGAGCCAGGCGGCACGGAGTGGATGAGCCAGACGTTACCGCCGATCACGGAATCATGTCCGATCACGGTATCGCCGCCCAGGATCGTCGCGCCTGCATAAATGACGACCTTGTCTTCGACATCCGGGTGGCGCTTGACTCCCTTGACCAGTGCGCCGGTATCATCTTTTGCAAAGCTAAGCGCACCGAGCGTCACGCCCTGGTAGAGCTTGACGCGCTTACCAATCGTACAGGTCTCTCCGATCACGACGCCAGTTCCGTGGTCAATGAAAAATCCAGCGCCGATCGTCGCCCCTGGATGAATATCAATGCCCGTCTTGGAGTGAGCATGCTCACTCATGACACGCGGGATCAGATGAACGCCCTGCCGATACAGCGCATGCGCAATACGATGCACGGTAATGGCATAGAGTCCGGGGTAGCTCATCACGATCTCCATGGTCGAGCGCGCCGCTGGATCACCCTCATACGCGGCCTGGATATCCTCTTGCAGCATGTTGCGAATTCCGGGCAGGCCATCCATCAGCGCCATCACGGACTGCCGGGCCTTCTCCTTGCAATCTCCGCATTGTATGCATTTCACCTTATTGCAGGCGTACTCAAACGACCTGTGGGTCTGATCATACAGCTCTTCCACAATCTCCTGAAGCGTCTCCTTCAAGTGATGATGGCAGCTTTCATGCGAAACAGGAGCCTTCCCATGGCAGCCCGGATAGAGCACGGCCAAGAGTTTCTCCAGGACGTCAATCACGGCTGCAGTGCCCGGCAAATTCACATCGCGCTCTGTATTTGCGACTGAACACCCGCAACACGGCGATAATGCGATTGCCACGTTCTCTAAATTTGAAGCCAGCCAACTATCCATAGTCCACCTCGACTTTTACGTAACCGATGATTTTCGTTTGACACGGGCAATAACCTTTGACGCCCCCAAATTGCAGAATCCCAAGCCAATCAGGGCTCGCCCGATTGATGAGTTTGCCTGGCATATCACGTCCTGGACAATGATGCCCTCTTCTTCACACAAGGCCATAAAGTCT
>CAMBQV010000156.1 GCA_945870145.1 Akkermansia muciniphila | reverse complement strand
GTGTTTTTCCACTGCGTGATATAGTGGGTGGCCAGCACAGTTAAAAGCACAAGTACACCCGCGAAAAGCGAGCCGAACAGAATTAACAATAAAGAACGGCTCTTGCGTGTCTTGAAGCGTGCGATGCGGTCCTGAAAATAATGTGCCAGTACAACAAGAATGACCGATACCCCCAGGCCCGAAAGATAGGTGTACCGATCTGCACAGGAGGCGAACCCGACCTGGATCAATCCGATCACCGGTGCCAAAGCAAACCCGAACCAGAGAAGACCAAACGCTATAAGCATGACTGGCTCAATCGCATATCCGCCCGCAGAAATTGGCTCGTGCCGCGCATGCCAATAGCGCTTGATACGCGGCAAGATTACATCCAGCAAGAACCAGAAGACTACGATTAGAAAAACGCTCCCAGTCAAAAAGCGCGTGAAAGAAACAGGCACTTCATACTTGTAGAAAATGGAGAGATGCGTCGGCCATACAGTCGCTGACACATAATGCCCAAGCCCTGCTATTGAGTTTTCTAGACGGAGCCTCAAAGGCAACGTCATGACCGTCGCCCCGCCCACGTCCTGCACAATAAAGGTCGCCGCCATTAAGATGACCATGAGATAGACCAGCAGTTCGTTCTGCCGCCAGGAGATCCGCCGCGTCACGACATATTCCAGCATCGCGGCCAGCAGCGGGTAGACCACCGCTGTGGGCTTGGAGAAGTAAGCGAACAGATAACACACCCCGCTCACAAAAAGCCAAACTTTACCACCGCCCCGCAACGCCTTGAGATACGCCATCAAACCGGGCAGCAAGAAGAGGATACTCAGCACATCCTTGCGGCTCGAGACCCATGCCACGCTCTCCGCCCGCAACGGATGCCACGCCCAAAACGCCGCACCAATAAAAGCGGCAATATAAAGCGGTAGGGCGACGTTCTCCGAACGCGCCGCATTTTCAGGTAGGGCGATGCTCTCCGAGCACGCCTCGGCACGGTCGGAGACCGTTGCCCTACCATGCCCCGCACAAGCCCTGTCGTCACGCGGTAGGGCGATGCTCTCCGAGCACGCCGCGGCACGGTCGGAGACCGTTGCCCTACCTGTTTGCCCCATGCACCGCATTAGCATGAGGAGAAACAAGAATAGCAGCACCCCGTTAACCGAATGTACAAAGGCATTATGCAAATGCATGGCACCTGCATTCACCCCGAAGAGCGACACGTCCAGCATCCACGACAGCGTCGTAATCGGATGCCAGTTGGACACCTGCCTGCACTGTTCCGGACCGAAGGCCCATGTGATAGAGTCGATACAGAGACCATTCGTGACCGCGCCGCTTTTGTGAATATATTTGATGTCATCGTAATCGATGAAGGAGAACGTGCGCGTCTGCCAGTACAAGCCTAAGGTGACCGCGAAGAGCGTGAACCCGAGCAGCAGCGCAATCTTGCTTTTTTTTATCATGCCTACTTCTTAACTTTAACCTCTTCCCAGATCGCCTTCTGGAAGCTGTTAGTCGGCATGGGCGCCCAGCCCTCTTCACACGCCTTGCGATAGGTGGTCATGCGGGCGGGCTTGATGCCCATCTTCGTCGCCTGGCTAGATGTTTTCATCAAGGTGTCAGGTGCCAAGGTCTCGCCCTTGATCGCATCGAGATCTTCGGGTTTGAAGACGGGCTTCATCACGCACGCTTCATAGCCGGAGTTTGCCGCGCCCATCACATAACTGAAAGCACGTAACAGCTCCTTTTTCGCGCGCAACTCCAGGGTCTCGGCAGATACGCCTGTCGTGGCGAGCGCGCCAACGTTCACAACTGCCCAGCGAGACTCCGGCGCAACAAGGAGGGCGGGTTGCCCGGGCTTGTCAACAATGACCACCACCGCCGCCACAGCCGTGTTCTTCAAGGCTGTTTCCGCAAGCGTTGCGGCATCCTCTTTGCCTGTCGCCTGTTCCGTCTGGACGGAAAGACGGATGAGCTTCTGAATACTGCTGATTGACTCGCCAATGGCTTCACGCGGAACCCGGCTCTGCGCGTTCAGAAATTTGATGCCCGGCCCTTGAGAGGGTGTTTGTACCAACCCGCCGGACTTTACCAGAAATTGTGTGTTCGTCAGCATTGCCGGCATCAGCCCTTTGGGGGTCGGTGCCTGTGCGTGAACCACAAGGGCGGCCAGCAACACAACGGGTGTATAGATCAGTGAGCTCTTCATGTTTTTCTCCTCTTTAGGGGGTGTTTTCTTGCAGTCCGACTGGCAAAATAAGCGGCTTGATCCCCTTTTCCGAGAGAATCTTGCCCTGCTCTTCTGCATATTTAAGCGCGGCCTCTCGGTCGGTCTTGGAAAGTTCCATCAGCGTCTTCTGCGTAGTCAGCCATTCCTTATGTGCAGTTGCTAACTCGTCGCGGAAGTAACGCAGAAAATCTTCAGGCGTCCCTCCCTTGGCAATGTAGTCTTTCATCAGTTGCTTGGCCTGAGCCACATTCGCCTTCTGTTGGAGGGATTTTTCCGAGTCCTCATCGTAGACGACAATATCTCTGCTCAGGATCGCGACAATGTTCGTACGCTCAGACGGGTGGAGATTCGGCAGCGGCGAAGGAACATCCCCGAGCTGCTTGTTCATGATCATGTTCAGCACCTGTTCGGCACCTGACTTGAAGGCCCTTGGTTTGGGGATGATTTTCCCTTCTTCATCAATACGGCCGTCCTGCTGCGCAATACGATATTCAATTGAATTGGTGCTGACGGGTATCGGAGGTGCGGGCTGATTCGTCTCTACCTTGATTGGCTGGACAACCACGTTGGTCACCACGGGTTTAACCTGCTGGACTGTGTGCTTTTTGGGTGGTGGCTGTACTCGTTCCCGTTTCGGAGGCTGCTTTTTTTGCGGTGTGGGCTTGACCAAGTACTTCATCCCCAGCCACACAACCAAAATCAGCACTGCGCCTGCATAGAGCGCATATACTGGCTTGAACCCTGTACCGCTGGTTTTTGTCGCTGCGCCCTCTGTGATCGAAAGCGGCACCATGCCCTGCGCCGAAAGTTCATGCATGGCTGCGTTGCGGTCAGCAGCTTTCAGGCTGCCGCGCTTGGTCGAGCCTGTTTTGTCGCGGGCGGTATAGTTAAAGTTTTTCATAACGGTTTAGATAATATCAGAAACGCAGGAAAACGCGCAAGGAAGAAGACAATTCAGTTCTAAAGTTCTAGAATGCTAAAGTTCTAAAGTGGAACTTGATCCTCTAAGTTCTAAAGTTCTAAAGTTCTAAAATGCTAAAGTTTCAAATCCCAAAGTCAACCCAGTCAAACTTGTCCATCTGCTCAATCAGCCTGCCCGCCATGGCTTTAGCGAAGGTGGTTCAACCTGTCACCCAGCCTGTCCGCCGTCTTGTCCGACGTAACCTTGGCGTAGGAGGAAGACGTATTCGCGAAGGCGGGTCAACCTGTCAATAAACAACTTTAGAACTTTAGCATTTTAGAACTTTAGAACTTCTCTATTTGGGGCACAGGAGGAAAGGAGCCATTGCTGAGCCTATGAGCTGCATAGAGAGGCAGGATACCGACATCGCTTAGGCGGCCGAAGTTTTCCAGCGAGGCTCGGATGCCGAACGCTATTCCGCGCTCTTTCAGGAAGACCCTCAGGCTCTGCATTCCTCCGCGATGTCCTGCCTTTACTTCCACAGGACA
>CAMBQV010000155.1 GCA_945870145.1 Akkermansia muciniphila | reverse complement strand
CGGTGCCTCTTGCCTTGCCGGGGATGTCTTTGGCGACTGGTCATTTGATACACCTGTGAAGACTGGCGACCGTATCATCTTTGAAGATATGGTCCACTACACGATGGTCAAAACCAATACCTTCAATGGCATCCGATTGCCTAACATTGCGCTTCGTGGACTTGATGGTGAGGTAAAGGTTGTCAAACGTTTTGGCTACGACGACTTCAAAGGTCGTCTGGGATAAGGGGGAGTTTTGAGATGGGACTTATGGGACAAAAGGGACGGATGGGACTTATGTTTTGCCGTCCCTTTCAGCATAGGTCCCTTGCGTCTTATACGTCCCATATGTCCCCTTTAGCACTGTTGCTGTTGTGCAGCAGCATGGTGATCGCTGCGCCGAAGGAACCTGTGACCGTCTCCTTCATGGGCGGGTATGATCCTGACACGCCCGAGGGACCGGTGACGCGCCAGATTCTTAAACTCACGCGTCAGGAACCCGAATTGAATCCGCAGAAGTGGGGCGGACTTGTCCTTCCTGGTGGGGGAGGGCGAGCACCTTTCATGTTGTCCCTTGCGGGCGGGACTGCGCCAGATGTCTATTTCTGTTGGTTCCATATTATTTGCCATGATATTGAGCAAGGATTTATTCATCCGCTCAACGAATGGATTGGCGATGATCTAGATGGTGACGGACAGATCAGTGACCGTGAAGCAAAATGGTCTGGATGGAAAGATGTTCCACCCTTGTGGCGTCGTGTGGCGACAAAGAATGGCAAGGTCTATGGTGTGCCAATGGCGGGTACCTGGCATTACGGTATCATCTATCGAAAAGATCTGGTTCAACAGGCAGGACTTGATCCTGAGAAGACGCCTGAGACCTGGGATGAGTTTTTTGTCTGGTGCCAGAAGCTGACCCTTCCCCGCAAGCAAGTGTCAGGGGCTCGCGTGCAACGCGGTCAGCGCGCCTTTGGTATGGAGTGTCGTCCATGGGGCTGGTTGCCGTGGATGCAGGCTGCGGGCGGGTCGCCCATTATCAACATTCGGACATCTCCGGTAACTGGGAAGGTTTATCACTTCAACATGGAGGAGACTTTCTTTCGAGCTCCTGATACAGGAGAAGATCTTTCCAAGGTTCAGGGGACATGGCAGGCCAACTTTGACTCGCCTGAATCGTTAGAGGCGGCGCAATTCCTTCACAAATTGGTTTGGTCGCCTTGGATTCGTGACCCCAAGACCCAAGAGATCATCAATCTATCCGCGTTTGACTTGGCCGAGGAGTGCGTGACGCTCAGGGATGGACGTCTGCTCGAGTTTGAGCCATCCGAGGTCATTAGAGGTGCCACGCGTCCGCTACCCCGTCTCACGACTGAATTGCCCCAGCTCTTTGCCCAAGGCGAAATTGTTGCTCTGTTTGCAGGTCTCGATCTTGTGGAGCTTTTAACGCGTGAAGCGAATTTACCACCCGAGATGATCGGAATTATGCCCTTCCCTGCTGCCAAGCCAGGGATGAAGCCCGTCTTTCAAGCCCATAAACATTTTTACAGTATGACCGAGGGGGTGGGACGTCGTCCAAAAGCGGAGCGCGACTTGATCTGGAAGTGTGTTCAGCAATTGGCCTCTCAAGAGGTTAATGATGAAACGATCCGTCAGAAGGTTCTTGAAGGGTATGCTCGTTGGTGTACACCCTCAGACCTCACGCGTCTTGGACTTCATGAATATCTCGGAGAATTCCCCCAGAAAATTCGCGAGAATTACGAGCGGCTGGATCGAGGGGAGATCTTAGCTAAGACAGAACCCTTTGTTGGCTTTTGGCAGGCGGCTGCGGACTTGATTGATCGGCGATTTTTAGGATTATTGCTGGCTGACGGGGGCGAATCATTCGACACGGAAGCTGCGTTGAAGAGCATCACGGCAGATGCCAACAGGGGATTGATGTTTCGCGTGCCTGAAAAGCAATTGGCCAGACAACGCCCCTTGGCTCGAATCATCTTTGGTGTAGTCCTTATCACGTTACTGATCTGCGGTGGGTTATTCTGGAAAAATGCCCAAGCAGAGCGTCAGTTAGAGTTGAAAGCACCTGGGACGGGCGGAGTATCACCAGGGATTTCGCCTTGGATCATGATTTTTCCTGCTGTCATCTCAATCGCACTCTGGAGCTACTATCCCATTATTCGAGGGGCAGTGATGGCCTTTCAGAACTATAAGATTGTCGGGGTGACGGATTGGGTTGGGTTAGATAATTTTATCATGGTGGTCACAGATGCCCATTTCTGGGCCTCGTGGGGCAGGACGCTTAAATATGTAGGTTTGACCATCCTACTCGGCTTTCTATCACCCATTATTCTGGCGCTCATGCTGGCAGAAATTCCCCGTGGAAAGATCTTTTTCCGGACACTGTATTTCCTTCCGCATTTGACGAGTGCGCTGGTCATTGCCCTGCTCTGGAAATTGATGTATGACCCCACTGAGAACGGCATGATCAATCAACTGCTCGCCCTCTTTGGCATCGCTCGCCAGACATGGCTCCAGAGCCAGTCCTTAGCCATGGTCTGCTGCATCCTTCCAGGGGTATGGGCGAGTGCAGGCATGGCAAGTCTTATCTATGTGGCGGCGCTTCAAGCCTTGCCACCTGACTACTATGAATCTGCCGCGATTGACGGCGCTGGTATTTTTAGCCGTTTCCGTCATATCACCTATCCGCAACTCTTGCCCTTGATGGTCATTAACTTTGTCGGAGCCTTTATTACAGCCTTTCAAGGGATGGGGAGTATTTTCCTCCTTACCTTTGGCGGACCCGGGGACACGACCAACGTGCTCAGCCTTGCCATCTGGAAAGAGGCCTACAACAACCTCCGCTTTAGCACCGCTACGACCATGGCCTGGTTTCTCGGGGTTGCACTGGTGAGCTTCACCTATCTGCAGATTCGGATCCTCCGCAAAGTCGAATTCCGGCGCGCCAATACCAACTGATATTCGCTGTCCAACAGTAGCCGTTTTTTCTCACAGAGCCCACAGAGTTCACGGAGGAATTGAATGGAGGCGTCCGGGAAAACAAAAAAACCACATCGACTATACCCAATCCATGCAGGGCGGGGGTCGTGTGGTTTCACGTTAAACAGCAAAAAGGAGTTATTTAACTTCTCTTAGCTTCGCCTTCTTACCGGTCAGGTCCCGTAGATAATAAAGCTTCGCGCGGCGAGTCTTGCCTGAACGTTCGACTTCAACCTTGTCAATAAAGGGTGAGTACAGGGGGAAGACCTTTTCGACACCGACACCGAACGAGATACGGCGAACGGTGAACGTTGCCGTGCTGCTTGAGGCGCCATCACGTGCAATGACTGTTCCAGCAAAGATCTGGACACGTTCCTTTTCGCCTTCTTTGATGCGGACATGCACTTTCACGCTGTCGCCAATTGCGAATTCAGGTTTTGCCTTCTTTTCAGTTGCCTTTGCAATCTGCTCGGCATTAATCTTGTCAATCGCTTTCGATATCATCTCTCTCATCTCCTCTGTTCAAGCACGGGTGCTTGCACCTACATCATTTCAACAAATCAGGGCGCTGTCGCGCCGTCCTGTCTAATGCTTGACCTTTACGCCAAGCAACCACTTCCGCATGGTTTCCGCCTTGCAACACTTCCGGTACCGCCATTCCGCGATAGTTGGCCGGTCGTGTATACTGCGGAAACTCGAGAAGAGATTCTGTGAAAGACTCTTCTTGCGTTGCCGCTTCACCGCCACCCAGCACGCCGGGCAACAAGCGAACCACTGCATCAGTCACCACCGCGGCGGGCAAGGCCCCGTTGGTGAGTACATAATCGCCGATGGAGAGTTCATCTGTCACCAGCGCATCACGTACGCGTTCA
>CAMBQV010000154.1 GCA_945870145.1 Akkermansia muciniphila | reverse complement strand
GACGCCGTGAGCGGCTTCTGGGAAGCGCGGGCCGGCGTACGCCTGCAAAAAGCCGTACACGAAAAAGAGGCGACGCTTGGAGAAACACGCCTACAGCTCAGCTTTGATCAGTCGAGCGAGCGCGTAGCTGTGAAGGTTGTAACTGACCTCATTTATGATCCGGTGCTAAATCATCACACAGTGGATCTCGAAGAGGGCGATGGCTTGCTCGACCTGCGGCAGGCCAACCTGTTACTGCGCCCGACATCGTTCATCGACATCAAACTAGGACGACAAATTAACACTTGGGGCACCGGCGACCTGCTTTTTATCAACGACCTTTTTCCCAAAGATTGGAATGCCTTCTTTATCGGACGCGATGATGAATATCTCAAAGCTCCCTCGGATGCCATCAAGAGCGCTTTTTTCAGCGAATGGGTGAACCTGGATTTGGTGTACACACCGCGCTTTGACAGCGATCGCTCTATCGACGGTCGCAGACTATCATATTGGAACGGACAGCGGATTGTTGGTCGCAATGACACGCTCGACGCCGACAAACCGGATGACATTTTTCGCGATGATGAATGGGCCGCGAGACTTTACCGCAACTTGGGTGCCTACGAAGCCGCGGCTTATTTTTATGACGGTTTCTGGAAAAGTCCGGGCGGCGCGGACGCGCTCACGGGCGAAGCCATCTACCCGCGCCTGCAGGTGTTCGGCGGAAGTCTACGCGGGCCTTTAGGACCGGGCATCCTGAGCCTCGAAAGTGGCTGGTATCGTTCCGCCGACGATCTGCACGGAAACAACCCTCTTGTGCGCAACAGCGAAGCGCGCTATCTGGTCGGCTATGAACAAGAGCTGATGCAAAATCTCACCGGCGGTATTCAGTATTATGTCGAGAGCATGCAAAACTACGGCGCCTACCGCCGCATGCTTCCCGTCGGCCAAAAATCATCCGACGAGAACCGCCAAGTCATCACCATACGCCTCACTCGACTTTTAATGAGCCAGAATCTGCGCGTAGGTATATTCGTCTATTATTCTCCCACGGATCGCGATGTCTATTTACGGCCCAACGTCAACTACAAACTCAACGACCATTGGATCGCCGAAGTGGGCGGCAACATTTTCATCGGCGAGCAAGACCACACTTTTTTTGGCCAGTTCGAAGAAAATAATAACATCTACGCGAGTTTGCGTTACGGTTTCTAACGTCAGCGGTGAGGCGGGGGTATTCCGTCGCCTCCACCGTTTTGTTGGCCCTTTTCCATTTCCCAGAATTGCCGAGGAGTCACAATTCGCAAGCGTCCAACCTGCACCAGCCCGACTATCTCTTTGTCACCAGTGACAAGTATATCCGCTCCTCCATTAATTGCCGAGGACACGATGGCAATGTCAGCGGGGTCGCTAAGCGGCAGTTCCGAGAGCGGCAACGCGCTCGCTTTTATAGTGTCCTGCTGCAAAAGGCAGACGAGGTCTTCGATCAAATCCTGCGGGGCGCGAAATTTGTCCCCTAGAATGCGCCTGATCTCTCCGAGGAGGTGTTCAGAAATAACCAGTTGATGAAAAAAAGCTATTACCGTGCGGAAAAGATCGGAGCAAAGCCCCCGTGTGGCTGTAGCGCTTGCGATGACATTCGTATCGAGAAACACTCTCATGGCATTTTCTCGAAAACGTCTTCATCCGTTAGGAAGCCACGCGCCTCCGCAAAAGGCATCATTCGTCGCCGTATGGCGTCAAATTGCGTCAGGCGAAGCTGTCGCCGCAGTGCGTCTCGTGCGACCTCACTGCGACTGATACCGATTTGGCGGCTGGCCTTGCCTAGCAACCTATCGAGATCCCTGTCCAAACGTATGCTAAGAGTTGCTGTTTTCATGTAACACAATGTAATACACTCGGTTGATCTTGTCAATAGTCCATTTCAACCTATCGCCAATGAAACGGGGGTATGCCGCTCGGAACCAGCAGAGGGCAAAGAGTCAGCGTCTCTCCGTGGGTTTCCGCAGTATCGCTCTGCGGAAACCGCCACGATCAGAGTATTGCCCTACTTCACTACGGCTCTATCGTGCCGACTTATACATTACCAGCTTGTCCCCAATTTGGTTCACGCCATTGAATACGCCATCCTTACTCGGAAGGTCGTATGTGTCAGTAAATCCATGGTTCCATCGTGCCACAAACTTGTCCTGTTCGACGCGCCACGTTCCCTTCATCTCCCCGTTGTTTGTGCGTGCGATGCAGGTTCCGTCATCGTTGAATGTGTAGATCACCGTCCCGAACTCGAACTTCTCTGCCAGCAGGAAGCCGAGGCGACGCCTCGGATCAACTGGGTCGGAAAGCAGGAGTGTGCTGTCCAAGGTCACGTCGAGCTTTCGCTGCTTAAGATTCTGGACGAGCTGTGGATGGATGTTAATCAGAGCAGAGAACTGATCTTTGCAGAACGCCTCAAAGTAGGCGGGAGACCAATCAAGGAGACCTCATGCAGCGTTCGAGAGACTCCTCCGTCAAGCGCTTGTTGGCTCAGCGTGAGAAGTGATTCAACGTGCGATCTAAAAACCTCGCCGGGCGGAACGCCACCTGCGAACACGTCGAAATGTGGTTCATCGTCCATGCTTGTTCTCAACGGCTACTTGTACGACCAACTGAAAGTATACTGTTGTCCGGCGTTGAGAGTGAAACGCTCGGGCTTGTAACCACGCGTAGCCGTTGACTGCCCCACCCATATCTCGAATCTGCCCGGATCGGTTTCGATAACGATCTTGGTGTCGAACAACTGCTGAAAGACCACGGCGTACCGATACCCGGAGCCGCCGAGTTTGCCTCGCTGCTTGTTCTCCCAGTCTATCCTTTTGGACAACTGAATCTTCATGATGCCGGTGAACGTGGATGGGTAGCTCACAATGATATATGCCTTGTCAGGATTCCGTCCCACGTCTTTCAGATCGACGGACGTCGCCCCACCGCCCGTCGCGTCCTCCGCAGAGGCCCGGATGGTGCCAAGCCACGCGCTTGCGCGGAGAGACAACTAGTTGGACGAAGTCAGCCCGGCCCCGTTCCCGCGATGCGCAAGCGTCGCGGGAACGTCGAAAGTCAGGTTTCGAGCGAAACGCGAGGTAACCTGGACTTTCTGGTTCGGCTTGGTACTTCCATGAATCGGCCGGATGCGAAGCGATGGAGTACGCTAGCCATAAGGGTCTGGTATGGCATGCCGTCTTCAACGGCAATGGCCTGAAGGTCCTGCAAATCCTTGGATGAAATGCGGATATTGACCCTTCGGTTCTTGGCAAGGGTGTTTCTCGCGTAAGCGACATGACGCGCAATCTCTTGGCGTCGATTTGCAACCGGTTTCCATTCGCCGCTCTCAAACGAGTCCAGAATGTCTTGTTCTTCCTTGTCCAGTTTAGTCTTTTGCATTGCCTTCTCCTAGGTAATCACGTGTTGATTTTCTGCTGGGTATGATGGTCTTCAGGAAGCGGCCTTCGACCGATTCCACAAAGGGCACCAAGTATACATACGCTCCGACGTGAACGACCAGAATCTGCTGACCTGGATACCGTCCTTGATTCGGGTGTTCGTATACATCCAGAAGGTCACCACCCTCAATGTGCATCACCACCTGTTCAAAGCTGAGACCTCGCGCAGCCTTGAGACGTTCGTTCTTTTCCACACTCCATTGGTAGTGATGCATAGCAGAATGTTACTACAACGTGTGCCTAACGGCAACATCCATTTTCTTTCGTACTACTGCATGAAAGTTCCACAATTAGATGGATCAGTCCAAATAGTGGAAGAGAGTGGTTTAAAAGAAGATGGTTTTCTTGTAAAGGAAGGTACGGTGGTAAGCCCCCTAGGGGGCTTCGCAAAAAAAAGTAGGCATGGGATCCCGATTTTCGCCAAA
>CAMBQV010000153.1 GCA_945870145.1 Akkermansia muciniphila | reverse complement strand
CCCGTGGTGGTTGATTGGTGTCTCGGTTGTTGCTGCGAACCTTTCTACTGAACAATTTGTCGGCATGGCTGGGCAAGCAGCTGGGGATATCGGGTTGGCGGTGAGTTGTTGGCAATTGACAGGCATCATCGGCCTCATTCTGGCGGGATTTTTCTTCCTCCCAAAATTTCTTTCGGCTGGTATCTATACGATGCCCGAGTATCTGGAGTATCGGTATAACAAGAGTACACGTGTCATCATGACCTTTGTGACCGTGATTATTTATGTAACCGTCTCGACCTCGGCGGTCCTCTATTCAGGAGCCATCACCCTCGACCGTATCTTCGGAATCCCCTTGATCTGGTCTGTGGTCGTCATTGCGGCGATCTCCTTGCTCTATGTGGTCTGGGGTGGACTCCTAGCCGCAGTTTGGGCTGATTTGTTCCAAGGCAGTGCGCTCTTGATTGGCGGTCTCATCGCGATTGGACTCGGGATCTATGCGATTGGCGGCGTGGATACCTTTGTTGAAAAAGGGGCGGATAAGTTGCATCTGCTCTTACCCCGTGATCATAAAGAGCTTCCGTGGACGGTCTTGATCGGGGGGATGTGGATTCCGATTATTTACTACTGCGGTTTGAATCAGTTTATCATGCAACGCACGCTTGCTGCAAAAAATCTTAAAGAAGGCCAGTTGGGAATCATCTTTGCCGGCGCGCTCTGGCTACTGGTTCCTGTTGCGGTGGTTATGCCTGGAATAGCCTCCGCTATTCTCTATCCCGAGCAGATGCAATCCATTGATGCGACGGGTAAGGTGGTTCTCAACTATGACGCAGCCTATCCGCTCCTGATTAAGAATCTGGTTCCTGTTGGCTTGCGGGGTTTCATCCTTGCTGCGCTGGCTGGTGCGGTGATCAGTTCGCTAGCCTCGATCTTAAACTCGGCCTCTACGATCTTTACGATGGACATCTATAAACAGTTCATCGCGAAGGATGCGGATGAGCCGCGGCAAGTGCGCGTGGGGCGGATCTCGACTGTCATCTTCATGAGCATCGCCTGTGTCATTGCGCTCTCACCTCTCCTGAAGGGCGGTGTCTTTACCTTTATCCAGGAGTTCCAGGGTTACATTTCCCCAGGGATCGTGGCGGCCTTCCTCTTTGGTTTTGTGGTCAAACGCGCCCCCAGTAGTGCGGGCCTGAGCGCGCTGGTCTGCAGTCCTATTATCTACGGGGTACTACAACTTTGTTATGGAGATGTTCCTTATCTGCATCGCATGGTTTGGACGCTCGGCATCTTGGTTCTTATCATGACGGGACTGAGAATCGCAGCACCCCTCGACAAACCCAAAATCATGCCCGTACGCCCAGAGATCGAGACCCAAACATCGCCGGTCGTCGTGGTTCTCGGTCTTTTGGTCATTGCGGCTGTGGTAGCATTTTTCATCTATTTTAGGTAGGAGCATATTATGACATCTCGAGAACGCATTGAAGCAACAATAAATCATCGTGAGCCTGATCAACTGGCTGTTGATTTCGGCGGTGGATTCCAGACAGGGATTCATGTCAGTATCATTTATCAGTTACGACAAAAGCTGGGGTTGGATAAGCCAGGAACTCCAGTGAAGGTGGTTGAAACCTATCAAATGTTGGGCGAGGTGGATAATGCTTTGACACAAGCCTTGGGTATGGATACGGTGGGCTTGTATGGCACAGGAACCATGTTTGGCTTTCCTGCAACGAACTTCAAAGAGTGGACGCTACAGGATGGAACCCCTGTTTTGGTGCCAGAGGGGTTTAACACAACATTTGAGCCCAATGGCGAACTCTTTCAATATCCGTGTGACGATCGTACAAAGGGTCCTTGCGCCAAGATGCCGCAGGGCGGAGACTTCTTTGATGCGATCATTCGTCAGCCTCCTGTGGATGATGATACGCTAAAAGTTTCGGACAATACCGAGGAGTTCACCCCGATCGCTGCCGATGAACTTGCGCTCTATGAGCAGCGTGCGCGTCAGCTCCATGAGCAAACAACCCGCGCCCTCTTCTGCACCTTTGGTGGCTTGACCTTTGGTGATGTGGCGTTGGTTCCCGCAACGTTCTTGAAAGATCCCAAGGGTATTCGCGATATCGAGGAGTGGTATGTTTCACTCGTCATGCGTCCAGACTATATTAAAGCGATCTTTGACTATCAGGCAGAGGTTGCGATTGAGAACTTGAAGCGGTTGCATCAGGCGGTCGGGAATCGAATCTCGGTCATCCAAACCAATGGCACTGACTTTGGAACGCAGAACGGCCCCTTCTGTTCTCCTGAACAGTACCGGGAGCTCTTCCTACCCTATCAGAAACGGGTGAATGGATGGATTCATGCCAATACAAACTGGAAGACCTTTATGCACAGTTGCGGCAGCATCATGCCGTTGCTAGATCTGATCGTCGAGTCGGAGTTTGATATCCTGAATCCGGTTCAGTGTTCAGCCCAGGGCATGGATGCGCAGGAGCTCAAGAAGCGTTACGGCAAGTCGCTGACGTTTTGGGGTGGTGGCGTTGACACACAGAAGACACTTCCCTTCGGCACGCCGCAAGAGGTCCGTGACGAGGTGAAGCGCCGTATTGATATTTTTGCACCTGGCGGCGGCTTTGTCTTCAACGCCATTCACAATGTGCAGGCAAAGACCCCGATTGAAAATCTCTGCGCCCTCTTCGATGTCTTAAATGAGTATCGGGCTTAGAAAAAGATTTTGACGAAGCGCAAGATGCCTTGCTTCCAGGGGACTCGGTGTGAGACGCCCGAGGCATTCTTGAAGGAGTTCAGATTGGCGACATACCAGTCGAAATTATGGACGAGGGCATCTTTGTTTGAAAACTTAGGGGCATAGCCTAAAATACGTTCAGCCTTCTCGATGCTGACAAAGGAGTCCTCGCAGGCCGTTTCATAGACCCATTTGTAGAGTGGCGAGAGATGGAGGAGCTCTAAGAAGCGGAGCGCCCAGATCATAGGTGTCGCGGGGAACCCTCGGATCTTCTTTCCAAAACCCGCCTTATCAAGAACCGCTTGGTAATCTTCGCGCATGGTGGTGAACAGTTTTGCACCAATATTGAAGGTGTCATTGACGAGTACTCTTTCCTTCGTCAGTGTCAGCCAGATGGCGCCACAGAGGTCTTCGACATCCAAAAGCTGATAACGATTTTTGCCACTTCCGATCATGGGGAAGCCATGCCCGGTATGAGCCCAATCGTAAAAAAGGGCAAAGACGCCAAGACGTTCAGGGCCAATAAAAGATTTCGGACGGATGATCGGAACACAGAGACCTTTAGACCTGAACTCCATGCAGACTTCCTCGGCCATGATCTTGGCCTTTCCATAGGGACCGACTCCGATGAGCTTGTCGGTTTCGAAGAGGGGATGGTGATCAGGGATACCATAGACAGCAGTAGAGGAGATCATCACCATGCGGTCGATACCCAACTCAAGAGCTGCCACAAGGACATTGCGCGTGCCGTCAACGTCCGTCGTCATGATGTCTTGCTCAGAGTAGAGGGGAAGCGCCGCTGCCGTGTGGATGACCCAGTTGGCGCCCTTCATGGCGGCTCTGAGGGTTGGAACATCGCGGATATCTCCGACGATGGTCTTTACCTCATTTTTTTCAGGGTAGTCAAAGGGGACAAGGTCAAGTGAGGTAATATCCGTGATACCCTTGCTGCGCAGGAAACGAATCAGATTAATACCCAAAAAACCACTACCACCTGTCACCAATACTTTTTGCATCTCTGCTCTCCTATGAACGTATTACTATAGCGGTCTTGCGGTTAAAAGGCAAGTAAGCTATACTTATGTCCTTCCTAATTTCAAATACGGATTCATCATGTTAATGCCTCTTTCCTCTTCGAGTATCAGCAAGGCCGCCTCTGTTTTAAACAGTGGAGGGGTGGTCGTTATTC
>CAMBQV010000152.1 GCA_945870145.1 Akkermansia muciniphila | reverse complement strand
CCTGTGCACGGGGGGCGGACGTCTTGATCGTCACCTCCGACAATCCAAGATCAGAAGATCCTGATGAGATCATCAAGGAGATCCTTTCCGGGATTCCAGAAGGGACGGATGTCATCGTCGAGCCTGATCGTCGGGCTGCCATACGTCGAGCACTCTCCTTGGCCCGTGCAGAGGACATCGTGTTGGTCGCAGGTAAGGGTCACGAGGCCTTCCAGGAAGTGGCCGGTCGTATCCTTACCTTTGATGATAGGCTGGTCGTAAAGGAAGAATTTGACTCCATAAGCCGTTCTTTGCCAAACAATTAAGCCATATTGACAAAAAACAAGAAAATGTCATCTTGAAATCAGCCCTCCTATTTTATATACTGTAGATCTATTTAAACCAATAGGGATAGCTCGTAGGAAACAATTATGGGTGCAACAGCTCGAATTTCAAATGGCATTTGTTTGGACATCAATCCAGAGGGGTGTAAACGATTGGTGTTGGAACAGATTGAGGCCATGAAACGGTCCCCAGTCCTTCAGAAGGGTCCCCGTAGCGTGCTCATCCTTGGGGCCTCTGGTGGTTACGGACTCTCCTCGCGCATTGTCGCTACTTTTGGATGTAAAGCCTCTACACTCGGCGTCTCTCTGGAGCGTTGCCCCTGTGAAAAGCGCCTAGGTTCCCCTGGCTTCTACAATAATGAGGCCTTTGATGAGGCTGCCACAGCGGTGGGTATAAAGGCTGTGACCCTGCAGGGGGATGCCTTTACCGAGGCAACCAAGCAACTCGTGATCGAAACCACGCGCGCCCACGCCTTCGAACCTTTTGACCTTGTGGTCTACAGCCTTGCCGCCCCTGTGCGGACAGATCCTGTGACAGGTACGGTCTACCGGACCGCTATCAAGCCGATCGGCCACTCGACCGCGGGGCTTACGATTAACCTCTCCACCGGCCAGCTGAAGCAGCTCGAGCTGGAGCAGGCGACCGAGGAGGAGATCGTGGGTGCTGTTAAAGTCATGGGCGGCGAGGACTGGATGCTCTGGATCAAGCGTCTCCAGGAAGAGGGACTTTTGGCTCCTCAGGTTAAGACAGTGGCCTATTCCTATATCGGGCCTACGCTGACCAATGACATCTATCGCTCGGGTTCGCTTGGACGTGCCAAAGCCCATCTGGAAGCGACGGCTCATGATCTCAATCAGTTGCTCAAGCCGATGGAGGGTGGGGCGTTTGTCGCGGTCTGTAAGGCCCTTGTCACTCGCGCGAGTGCCGTCATCCCAGCGATGCCACTTTATATCGCCGCCCTCTTCCGTGTCATGAAGGAGATGGGGTTGCATGAGGATTGTTTCGGCCAAATGAATCGACTCTTCCGTGAACGTCTTTACGGTGAGGGAGAGGTGCTGGTTGATTCCGAGAGCCGCATCCGTATGGACGACCGGGAGCTGCGACAGGATGTTCAGCAGAAGGTCACGGAGATCTATCAGCACATCACCAATGAGAATCTCCGGACCATGGTCGATTATGATGGCTATGAGCGCGACTTTTTGGCGCTGCATGGTCTGTAGGAAAACGGAGGGATTTTTTTGCTCGGGTGAGTAAAAAACATCGGTTGTAGAAAAGGAATAGGGTTGACAAATTTTCATTATTTGTCATTATAAAGCGACTTTCAGGACGATCAGGTATGGTACGCGCATGATGCCGTTATCATTACACCTAAGGAGAGAAGGAAGAGTATGAGCAATAAAACACGCGTTTTCGTAACAGGTTTGGGCGTCATCAGTCCGGTGGGCAATACCGTTGATGAAATGTGGACGAATATCAAAAATGGTGTGAGCGGTATTGGTCCGATCACGAAGTTTGATGCCTCGCGTGTAGATGCAAAGATTGCTGCTGAGGTCAAGGGCTTTGATATCACGAAGTATGTTGACTTCAAGGATTCCAAGCGCATGGCGCTCTTCACGCAATATGCTGTCGCTGCTTCCAAGCAGGCGTGGGCAGATGCAGGCTTGAACGAGACCAATATGGATCCTGAACGTGCTGCAGTCCTCATGGGTAACGGCATCGGCGGTAAGGAAGTTGACCATGAAGCCTATGTCACACTCCTGGAGCGTGGTCCGAGCCGTCTCTCGCCGATGACGATTCCCAAGCTGATCCCGAATGAAGCGGCGGGTAATGTCTCCATCTGCTTGAATATCAAAGGAGCTTCACACACGATTGTGACAGCTTGTGCTTCGGGTACCGATGCGATGGGTGTTGCTCTGGACATGATCCGCTCTGGTCGCGCAGATGTCGTGCTCGTGGGCGGAACAGAAGCCGTGATCGCAGAATTTTGCGTGGGCAGCTTTGCAGCCATGAAGGCGCTGAGCACCAAGCGTAACAACGAGCCTACCAAGGCTTGCCGTCCTTTTGATGCAGATCGCGATGGTTTTATCATGGGCGAAGGTGCAGCCATGCTGGTCCTCGAGTCCGAGGCACATGCCAAGGCACGTGGTGCGAAACTGTATGTCGAGTTCGCAGGTTATGGGGCCTCCTCTGATGCCTATCATTTGACAGCTCCAGATCCAGAAGCCTCAGGCGCTATCCGTGCAATGAAGCTGGCGCTCAAGGATGCAGGTCTCAATCCCGAAGATATTGACTATGTCAATGCGCACGGGACGTCAACCCCCCTCAACGATGCCATGGAAACCAAGGCCGTCAAGGGAGCCTTTGGTGATCATGCCCGCAAGCTCAAGATGTCTTCGACCAAGAGCATGACAGGTCACTTGCTCGGTGCAGCAGGTGCCTTGGAAGCCGTGATCTGCTCGCTGGCGATCAGAGATGGCTTCTATCCTCCAACCATGAATCACGAGAATCCTGATCCGGCATGTGATTTGGACATCGTCCCCAACAAGGGTGTGCAGGGCAAAATCCGCGCTGCGATCTCCACCTCGCTCGGCTTTGGTGGACACAATGGCGTGATCGTGCTGAAGTCGGTTTAATCTATCGAAAAGGATAAAAAATGAGCAGTACAAAAACAATCGCGCAAAGAGTGCCCCTCGTACCTGAAGACCAGCCGTATCCAGGTTCCATGGAGGAGTTGCTCCCCCATCGCGCACCCTTCCTTTTTGTCAACAAATTGTTGAAGGTCGGCAAGTCATCCTTTGTCGGCGAGGCAACGTATCCAGCGTCCATGGACTTCTTCAAGGGCCATTTCCCAAATCATCCTGTTGTTCCAGGGGTCATCTTGATTGAGACTTTGGCGCAATGCGGTGGCGCTGGACTCATTGCGAATGGGACGGTTCCGATCGACGGACTCTTCTTCCTTGTGAATGTGAACAATGCGAAATTCCGTCGCCAGGTGTGCCCGGACGAAACCATCCTGATCGAAGTTGAAAACACCCAGGAAGGTTCGCGTATGGTCAAGCAGCACGCGAAGGCCACGGTGAATGGTGAAATTTGCGTCGAGGCAGATTTCGCGTGCATCTTAGGAACGCGTAAGTAACAGGGGCGCTTATGCCCTCTCCCCTCTTACAGGTTGCGAAGCTTTCACTCTCCTTCCGTCGGGAAGGAGAGATAACAGTACCTGTGAGAGATGTCTCTTTTTCTGTCCATTCCGGTGAGCGCGTGGCGCTCGTCGGCGAGAGCGGTTGTGGCAAAAGCCTGACCGCTCTTTCGCTTGTCCGCCTCTCACCGACAGATCGCGCAACACTTTCCGGCAGTATCCGCTTTCAAGACCGCGAACTCGTGGGCCTTGCAGAGCGGGACCTCGTTGCGCTTCGCGGCAGGGGCATTGCCTATGTCTTTCAAGATCCCTCCGCGAGTCTGAATCCTGTGATGCGCGTGGGAGGCCAGATCCTTGAGGCCTTGCCACGTGAGCGGCCGAACCCAGAGCAGGAGGTGCTGAGCCTGCTCGCGCGTGTCGGCCTTCCAGATCCTGCCCGTGCCTTTCGCGCGTATCCCTCGGAGATGAGCGGTGGCCAGCAGCAGCGTGTCATGCTCGCCATGG
>CAMBQV010000151.1 GCA_945870145.1 Akkermansia muciniphila | reverse complement strand
AATGGTTCGGAACCACAAAACCCACAAAAAACACAAAAAATAAAAACCTCTGTGTTCTCCGTGCCTCCGTGTTAAAAAGTTATTCCTTCGTTTATTCCCGAGGTCTCACTGCCAACTGCTACTGCCTACTGCTACTGTACCGCCCCCAGGCGGCGGGCTTAGAGCGCCTTGAGAACGGAGACCGTCTCGATTGCGGCGAGGACAGCGTCCCAGCCCTTGTTACCTTGTTTGGTCCCCGCGCGCTCAATGACCTGCTCCAGGTTCTGTGCGCAGACAATGCCATTCAGTACAGGTACCCCGGTGTCCAGGCCGATTTTGGAGAGTGCCCGAGCGACGGTACCGTTGATCAAGTCCGCGTGCGGTGTTGCACCTTGAATGACCGCACCGAGGGCGATGATGGCGCTGAAGGTACCAGACGTGGCGAGCTTCTGCGCGACTTGAGGAATTTCATTGGCCCCTGGGACTCTTACCAGTGTCAGGTCGGCATCCTTGCCCCCGTGACGTATAAAGCAGTCCTCCGCACCCTTGACGAGTTGTTCGGTGAAAAAACTATTGAAGCGACTGACAACAATCGCCATTTTCATTCCACCAGCATTCAGGTTTCCTGTGACTTCTTTCATCTCTCTTCTCCTTTCAAAAAAAATTAAATCATATGCCCCATCTTGGCTTTCTTTGTCGCCAGATAGTGTTTGTTGTGTGTGCCTGGCTCAAACATGATGGGCACGCGCTCGACAATCTCTAAACCGTATCCTTGCAAGCCGATGAGCTTCTTAGGGTTGTTGGTCATCAAGCGGATACGCTTGAGTCCAAGGTCGGTCAGCATTTGTGCGCCCACACCATAGTCGCGCAAGTCAGGTGCAAAGCCAAGCTCAATATTGGCCTCGACGGTGTCGCGCCCCTGTTCCTGCAATTTATAGGCGTGAAGCTTGTTGGCCAAACCGATTCCTCGGCCCTCCTGGCGCATATAGAGCACGACTCCACAGCCTGCCTCTTCAATCATGCTCATGGCCGCATGAAGCTGGCTCCCACAATCACAGCGAGCCGAGCCAAAGACATCACCTGTCAAACATTCACTGTGGACGCGCACCAGAGGCGCCTCCTCGGCGGTTAAGTCGCCCTTGATGAGGGCCAAGTGATCCAGGCCGTCGGGAGACGAACGATAGAGGCGCAACTTGAACTGTCCATAGGCGGTCGGCATCTCGACCTCTTCGAGTAACTCGATCAACCGTTCGCGATATCTGCGATAGGCAATCAGATCTGCGATGGAGAGCATCTTCAGCTGATGTTCCTTGGCAAAGGCTCTCAGCTCGGGTAGGCGTGCCATGGTGCCGTCCTGCTTCATAATCTCGCAGATGACGCCCGAAGGCTTGAATCCCGCAAGCCGCGCCAGGTCTACTGCGGCTTCGGTATGGCCTGCTCGCACAAGTACGCCGCCTTCGCGGGCTTGCAAGGGGAAGAGGTGTCCTGGGCTGACGATCTCAGCAGATGTGGCATGGTCATCAATCAACACACGGACAGTCTCTGCGCGGTCGGCTGCGCTAATCCCGGTGGTGATATTGTTGGCTGCATCTACCGAGTGGGTGAAGGCCGTTGAAAATTTGTCACCCCGATTCCGACTGGGCGCTCGTTCAATTCCGAGTTTCTGAAGGCGCTCTTGGGTCATTGGCACACAGATCAGTCCGCGCGCGTGCAACGCCATGAAGTTAATGGATGCCGCCGAGACCTTCTCGGACGCGATAATCAGATCGCCTTCGTTCTCGCGGTTCTCGTCGTCTGCCACGACCACGAACTCGCCAGCGCGAAACGCCTCGATACAAACATCTACACTGTCAAAGACATCATTCATAAATAAAAAAGCCCGATCACACGACGCAATCGGGGCAAACCACGGTAAAAAAAGCCAAACGCGCTTCTTTCATCCAGACTCTACTGTCGGCCACGGAATGAAACCGTGTCAGTGCCTTGATAGTCAAGGCAGTCGCGGGCTTTACCGCCGGTTGGGAATCACACCCAGCCCCGAAGACGCTTGTTTATGGTTAATACTATACCGCATTTGCCTCTGCTTTGGCAAGCCCACACTTTTGCGCAGAAGCCAGAATGCAGAAGTCAGGAGTTGAAGACAAACTGTTTATGTCCGATACGCGTGAACTTTATCAGGGCTCCACTTTTTGGGGACACCCAAGGGCGAGTCGTTTTCTTGCGTAAATTACTGAGAATCAATTCTGTATTCTGACTTCTGTATTCTGACTTCTGGGTGCGATGTCAAAAAGTAAAATCGCACCCATATCTGAAATTTGATATTCATTTGCAGGCTCTGATGGTGTAATATATCGCCAATCACAGAGGAGCACCAGATGAATTTTTTCAATAGCCTGTCGCGCAGCAAGGAACCCGTTGCGCCACTTGAAGCTGGACACGTCCGCATGTATACCTGTGGACCCACCGTCTATAACTTTGCCCATATCGGTAATTTTCGTGCCTATACCTTTGAGGACATCCTGCGCCGTGCCATTCAATTCAATGGGTGTAAGGTCACGCAGGTGATGAATTTAACCGACGTTGATGACAAGACCATCCGTGGCGCCAATGCCGCAGGGGTCTCGCTCCAAACCTTTACCGCTCCCTTTGTTCAAGCCTTCTTTGATGATTTGAAAACCTTGAACATCCAGCCCGCCGAAGTCTACCCAGCGGCGACCGATCATATCCCAGAGATGATTGCACTGGTTCAACGCCTTTTTGAGAAGAACCTAGCCTACCAGTCTGATGATGGTTCGGTCTATTTCAGCGTCTCCCGCTTGCCTCAGTATGGTCGCCTTGCGCATCTCGATCGTGAACATCTCCGAGTCGGTGCGCGTGTCGCAGATGATGAGTATGAAAAGGAAGGCTATGGTGACTTTGCCCTTTGGAAGGCTTATGAGTCTTCCGATGGCGCCGTAGTCTGGGATTCACCGTGGGGCAGGGGCCGTCCAGGTTGGCACTTGGAGTGCTCGGCTATGGCCATGAAGTATCTCGGTGACACCTTTGATATTCATACCGGTGGCATTGACAACCTCTTTCCTCACCATGAGAATGAGATCGCGCAGACCGAGGGTGCAACAGGAAAGCCCTTTGTAAATCTCTGGATGCACTGTGCGCACCTGCGGGTCAATGGCGAGAAGATGTCGAAGTCGCTCGGCAACTTTTTCACCTTGCGCGATCTGATTGCCAAAGGCTATACCGGACGCGAAATTCGTTACGTGCTGATTAATGGCCACTATCGTCAGCCCCTCAACTTCACCTTTGATGCCTTGTCCGCAGCCCGCAGTTCGCTGGCGCGTATTGATGAGTGCGTGGATGCGCTGACGGAACTCGCGGCCTCGCAAAAAGGGGTTGATGCGTCAAACGCCTGTTTGGCCGAGTTTACAACAGCCGTTAATGACGACCTTAATATTCCAGAGGCCTTTGCGGCCTTGTTCGCCTTGGTTCGCGAGAGCAATGTCGCCTTGAGCCAAGGCGCAGTGAAGCCTCAAGATGCTGCGGCTATCTTGGGCGTATTTGACAAGATGGATACGGTTCTGGGTCTTGTACGTTTTGGTCGCATGCAAAAAGAAGAGGGTGTCCCCGTCGAGATTCAAACTTTGGTCGAGGCCCGTGCCGTGGCCCGCGCCACCAAGCAGTGGGCCGAATCGGATCGTCTCCGCGACCTCCTCGCCTCAAAAGGCTGGGAAGTGCGCGATGGCAAAGAAGGACAAAAAGTGAAGAGTTTAAAATGAAAAGTGAAAAGTGAAAAGTTAAAAATGAGCGAAGAGTTAAAACAACGCACAAAAGATTTTTCATTGCGAGTCATGAAGGTTGTGGGTTCACTGCCAGACAATATGCTTGGGCGAACGATCGGTAATCAACTTATTCGTTCAGGCACCTCGGTAGGAGCGAATTGCAGGGCGGCGTATTGCGGGAGGTCCAAGGCCGAATTTATAGCGAAGTTAGGAATTGTTTTGGAAGAGGCGGATGAATCAGCATTTTGGCTAGAACTGATTATGGAGGGGAAACTACTGCCAGAAGAACGGATACTTTCTTTATATCAGGAAACAAAAGAATTGGTTGCGATTTTTACAGCCTCAATTAAAACGTTGAAGTCCAAAAAATGAGGTATTTCATTTTTCACTTTTAACCTTTCACTTTTCATTTTTATTATTATGAATGGCAAATTTATAACTTTCGAAGGACCGGAGGGCAGCGGCAAGTCAACGCATA
>CAMBQV010000150.1 GCA_945870145.1 Akkermansia muciniphila | reverse complement strand
CGCGTCCCTTGTAGTTATCCTGCGTCATGATGCCCATCCACCGCTCAAAACTCAGCCCGCTCCAGTAGAGCGCCTGCGCACGAATCTCGCCACCGTCGTAGGTCTCATTGTCCACGACCACCTTGAAGCCCGCGATCGCCTTTTCATACTGGTGCATGCGCATGTAGTTCTGAGCCGAACGCAACCCTGCCAAACCTGCCAGCTCGTGATCCGGAAAACGATCCTGTAACTTAGCAAAAATCACCGCGGCCTTCAAGAACTCTGGATAGGATTGTTCATCTAATCGCATCACCTCCGCCTTCGAGATTGTGTCGTTCTTCTCGCGGAGCGGATCGGCCTGCTCTTTAAAAGCTTGGCCCTTGCCTTGGAAGTAGCCGCCCAGACGCGACATCACCTCAGGAATATACTCGCACTTCGGATATTTATACGCCAGCTTCACATACTCTTCCACGGCGATCTCATGCTCTTTCATCTTCTCGTAGAGCAGGGCTGTCTTGAATTGGGCCTTGGGGGCGAACTCTGTTTCAGGATAATCCACAGGGATCTTGGAGAAGCGGGCGAGCGCATCCTGGTACATCGGCAGTTTTGTCTCGTCGTTCTTCGCCAAGTCCGCATACTCTTGTGACAGGTTTCCGAGGAGATACTCTGCATGGGCACGCATTTCATCATCACGATGAGTGGCGATCGCCTCGGCCAGGAGCTTCTGCGCATGTTCCATCTCGCGACGTGCCAGACTCTCCTGGTCCATCACGCGGTGCTTTTTCGCCAACTCAAAGAAACACTCCGCCAGCGTGAAACTGGTCTTCACCGCCATCTCGTCGCCAGTAAAGCGCTTGCTGAAGGGCTCGATCGCACCGTCTGCTCCTGTATTCACCTTTACCGTGAGGGCCTGTGCAGGGGTCTCGCCTTCAGCAGCATAACTCACCGTCACCTCGTCACCGTACCGCACAGGAAAGCCATTCAGCTCCACGGGCGGCAGCTGCGCAGGCAATGCTTTGTCCGCATAGCTCGTTGCGAAGACACCCTTGAAAACACCGGTGTGCGCCTCGGTCTCCCGGAGCTGGAAGGTCGCGACCGCGCCACTCGTCGCCTTTAAGGAGACAGAGGCGAGATCACGTTCCTGACCTTTATCCAAGCCTAAAGCCACGACGCGTACAAAAATCTTCTCGCCCACAAACGAGTGACTCAGCGTCTCGTTATAACTGCTATTCATCACATCGAGGAAGGCATGGTTGCTCAAGGTAACAGCCGCAAGCTTCCACTGCACTTGCCCTTTGTCGTCTTTATAAGCAAACCCGATCTTGACCACGTTGCCAGCCTGCACCACGAGACCATCGGGCAAAGCTGAAGCAGGCAAAGTTTCAGCATCCTTCGTTGCAAAGCTCCGTGTCGGACGCTCGCCCAGCATCAGCGGCACGGCAAAGGCAAAGCGTCCTTCGTCGAGCGGCGTCTTGTTTGTTGGCGCGCGAGGCGAAAGACCAAGTGTATACCCATTCGGGACTTCGGCCATTGCTCCGCGGGGACCGGCCTTGAGTTTCAGGGTCCCGGGCAGTGCGACATCAAAGGGCTGCTGCAGAGCGCTAGCCACGGTCGCATTTGTTCCCGAGGCGACCTGTACATACGCCGCAATCTCGCTGCTCGGCGCCAGCGCCAGATTCGGAGCCACCACATCAAAGCGAAGCGTCGCACCCAGGAGCGCCTTCAACGCGCTCTTCTGAAGATTCTCTTCCGGAACATACGCATAGTTGACCGTGCGCTGCGGCATCACTGCTTCAGGGCCCAGCGCACGCGTACTGGACCGTTTCTTGGCCTCTGGCGCCTTCTCCTCTTTCACGCTCTTTTGGGGCGGCAACGCCTCGGTGCTCACCTGATAGAGCCCCAGTTGAGGCGTCACATAACGCGCATGCTCAATCGTGACCGTTCGATCGGCGGGAATACCGGGGTCTAGGTTCTCCATGTCTCGGTAAGTCGCAGTCAAGGTTGCACCCGGCGTGATCTGGATCTCAGAGTCCCGCTCTGGTTTTCCCTTAACCGGAAAGACGCGGCCGACAAAGCGGCCGCTGTGCGCTTCGGTCTCTACAGCCTTTAACTGGATCGAGCCGCCGTCGCTACTCACCACGCGACACTCAATCGTATCGAGATTTGGACTCGCGTCCATATCAGCATCCTCAACCACAATGCCGATCGCGTCTTCAAAGGTGAAACGCCGAATCGGCTCCAGCATGAGCTTGCGCCCATCCTTTGTCATTTCATACTTCAGGAAGGAGGCCGTAATCGTGGCTGTATTGAAGGCCACCTGTAGCTGTTGCGTATGACGGTTACGCTTGGGTGTCGCCGTGACGTCGTCCACATACTGGGCGATGATCTGATCCCCTGGCAACACCTCCAAAACGCTATTCTGACTGAGCTCCATGAAATCTTCTTTCACGGGCAGCCGCGCTGCGCCCACTTGATCCTTCAATGTAACCGCCTTGATAGCAGGCGCCACACCATCAAATCCTAAAATCACCAGACGCACCAACCGGGCCTTTGTCTCTGAAGCGAACTGAATATCGAGGCCGTCACCTGCGGTGCGTTTCGTGATGGCCGCCGGCTGCGGAATCTGCTTGCGAACGCCTTCCGGGAAGGTGGCTGGATCAAAGAAACTATCTGGACAGGGCGCCAGATCAGCCTTGCCAGGGACATCCGCCGACAGAACAGGCTTAATTGTACTCATCTTTTTGGCGACACCTTGATGCCAAATTTCAATCTTGTGCAGTCCAGGGGCCAGTTCTCGCTCAATCGCAAACGGGTCCTCGGCGTCGTTACTGGCTAGTTGTCCATCCAACAAGAAGAAGGTTGCGATTGTACCATTATTTTCTTTCGCGGGAAAACCACTCAACCGGAAACGTCGGATCGCTGAGGCAGGTTGATAAAAGTAGGCAGTCAGCCTCATCAAGCCAGAGTAATCTGGATGACCTGTATTCACAAGCGGCAGGTTGCCGGCCGAGAAATTCGGCACGGTGGCTGAGAGATAATTGCACGATTCACGCGCCGAGAGCGTCTCCATCGCCTCCCGCCAGTCAACTGGGAGCTCCGTTCCTTTCGGGACCGTAACTGAGATACCGCCCCTGTAGGTCGGGAAGGAGGTGAGGAACGGCGTGCCGTCCCAGGGTTTGCCCGTCAAGGGATAGCGCGCCCGCGTGACCCACTCCCGTCCATTCATAGAGGTCTGAAGGACAAACCGTGTCAATGCGTTGTTGGCGCCATCAAAAGTTATTGCCATCTGTCCGAGGGCCACATTGTCATTCAAATCAACACCGAAGGTGCGGACCTTCTCCTTGTCACCCACATTTCCCAGCCAGCCAGGATAGGTCTTGGAGCTGATGGTCATGTTCGGGTCCCGTCCCGGAGCACTCTCGGAGGCAAAGGCGAGGGCCTGTGCGCTCGCGGTCTGGACAATGCCCTCGAACTCGCCGGTGTAGGGTCCGGTCTCCTGGAGCAAGAGACGCCGGATCTGGTCACCACTGGAGGCTTGCAGGGTGACGGCCAGTGTATCAGGTGCAGACGTCTTGCTCTGATCTGGATCGGTTACGCGGATGTAGACGGGATTTCCAGGTCGCACCGCACGTGTCCCCAGCGCCTTCTGCGCAGTCGTGAGACCCAGTTCGTCGAGGTCTAATTTACGTTCACCCATACGGGGAGGGAAGGCGCCTGCCGAAAGTGACAGGTAGGCATCCGACGCGATACCGATCAGGGTCTTGGGATCTGGAGGCAAATCCTTCATCTTCGCGCGGAAGCGCTTCGAATACCCATAACGGATCTCATCCACGCCCAACACCTGCAAGACTTTGTCGCCGGCGACTGGAGGCGCGAGCGCAGTCGGCACATCAGCACGGAACTTATCCTTACTGTCACCGAATTGATGGAGAAGGAGGAGTTCACGATCGCCTGACTTAGCCGAGACCTCGATTTCAATATCCGCCCCCACGCCCGAAACACTCAAGGTCGGATCATGGAGATTGATCTTCAGCGTCTCGCCAGGGACCATAACTTCGTTGACCTGTCGGGCCACACGAAGCTCAATCTCACTCGCCTCAACCAGCTTGCGCATCTGGAACTGGAGTTTACCACGCAGAATGAGCGCATCCTCATGATTCGCGTTGCCGCGCAACACAGCGTCAATTTCATCAAACGCCTCTTTATAATTCTCCTGATCCATCAACACTTCGGCCCGCGCATAATGGGCGCGGATACGTGCAGAAGGATCACGCGTGGACATCAGCTTCTCCAGATCCTCTAAGGCTGAACTGAAATTTTTGGTGACGCGATCCACCCTCACCGAGCCCAGTGTGGCGCG
>CAMBQV010000149.1 GCA_945870145.1 Akkermansia muciniphila | reverse complement strand
TTCAAGGATGTCGCACTCCAGTTTCTTGGCAACCTCTTTGAACATGTCCTTTCAAAAACTGGGGAGGAGATGACGATTGTTGCCGCGACCAGTGGCGACACCGGGAGTGCCGCTATCTATGGTGTGCGCGGACGCGACCGTATCCGTATCTTTGTCATGCATCCCCACGGACGGGTGAGCCCTGTGCAAGAGAAGCAGATGACGACCGTCTTGGATGCGAATGTTCATAA
Source organism: Akkermansia muciniphila (assembly GCA_945870145.1). GTDB lineage: Bacteria > Verrucomicrobiota > Kiritimatiellia > RFP12 > UBA1067 > CAIZQW01. Next base: position 4,143 of record CAMBQV010000149.1, on the reverse strand, counting down.
CCTCGCCATCGAGGGAACTTTTGATGATGCGCAGAATATCGTGAAGGAGCTCTTCAATGATCTCGTGTTCCGGGATGCAAACAAGCTCGGCGCTGTTAATTCCATCAACTGGGCGCGTGTGTTGGCTCAGATTGTCTACTATTTTTACGCAGCCTTCCGCGTGCAGGAGAAGACAGGGGCCTCACAGGTCAGCTTCTCAATTCCGACCGGAAATTTCGGCGATATCTTTGCTGGCTATATGGCCTATCGCATGGGGCTACCGATTGACAAGCTCGTCTTGGCCACCAATGAGAATGATATTTTGACGCGTTACTTCAACACCGGTACCTACAGCGTCGGTGCGGTCGCGCCGACGCTCAGCCCCTCTATGGACATTCAGGTGGCCAGCAATTTCGAGCGCTATCTCTATTACCTCGCTGCAGATGTCAGCGGTGTTCCGGCGGCCCAGACCTTGAAAGCATGGATGGAAAATTTCAAAAAGAGCGGGGCCTTAACCACGGGCCTCCAGGATCATGCCTGCTTTGTTGCTGGACGGGGAGACACCGCCCAGACGCTGGCGACAATCAAAAAATATTGGGAGCAGTATGGCTATCTGCTCGATCCGCATACCGCCGTAGGCGCGGCTGTCGCAGAGCAGTTTAAGAAGACGGACGTTCCGATGATCTGTCTTGCGACCGCCCATCCGGCAAAATTCAGCGAGGCCATCCTTCGTGCCACAGGAAGGGATCTTGCTCACCATCCACTCATCGATGCTCTGCTGCAGTTGCCGACTCGCCTAGCGGTCGTACCGGCAGATAAAAAAGTGATTGCCGAGATCATTCGCAAGGGCTAGTAATCAGTTTCCCTTGCGCAACTCAGGGCAGATGGCCTTGAGCTGGTGGCTTTTCCACTGGAAGGGGAAGCCTTTGCACTGGACGGGCTTGACCGGCTGGATGCGGCAGGTGTTATCATCCTGGATAAAGATGCAGCCACCGTCCGGGCGTTCCCGAAGCGAGAGGCTACCTCGGTTGTTCGTGAGCACGGCATACTGTTCCGTAAAGGCGTATACATCCAAGCCCATAAATTCAGAGATCGTCTCGGCCTCACCGGGTTCCAGCGCCACATAACCCTGTACGCGGCAACACGCGCCACACCGTTGGCAGGAGAAATTTACATTCATCACACGACGTTCTATAACTTGGAAATAATGACTCGCACAAAGCCACAAAGGGCATAAAGAAATTTAAAAAACATGTTTCTCTTCTTTGTGGCCTTTGTGGCTTCGTGTGAGAAAGTTATTCATTCATTTGTTCCCGGGGTTGTTCACTGCCAACTGCTACTGCCGACTGCTACTATGTGACCCCGGGCGGTTGGCTTGTCACTTCCCCGCTCAGATCAACCCACGCTTGATCATCTCCTCCGCGATCTGGACCGCGTTCTGTGCCGCACCCTTACGGATGTTGTCGCCACAACACCACAAAGCCATACCGTTTTCGCGACTGGAGTCAATGCGGATGCGGCCAATGCCGACGGCATCACCATGCTGGATGTCGAGCGGCAGCGGATACTGGCTGGTAGAGAGATCGTCGATGAGCTTCACGCCGGCCGACGTCTTGATGATCTCGCGTACCTGCTCGGGGGTGAAGGGATTGGTGAATTGTGCATGGATTGCCACGCTGTGCGCAAAGAAGACCGGCACGCGCACGCAGGTACATCCGATCTGAAGATCAGGCACACCTAAAATCTTACGTGACTCAAAGGTCATCTTCGCTTCTTCTGTTGTGAAGCCCGGCATCTCCTTCTTAGCACTGCCGATCTGGGGCAGGACATTGAAGGCAATCTGGTGAGGATAGGCGGACTTCTGAACATTCGCAAGTCCGGCATTGGCAGGGGTGTTGCCGCTCGCGGCATACGCCCGTACCTGCGCATCCAACTCGTCGATGGCGGCGCGTCCGGTTCCGCTGACGGATTGGAAGGTGACGGCGGTCATGTGCTTCAAAGGATTGGCGCGGTGCAACGGAGCGATGCCCATGAGTGTGATGATCGTCGAGCAGTTCGGATTCGCGATGAAGCCCTGGTGCTTGTCGAGTGCTTCGGGGTTGATTTCAGGAATGACGAGAGGTACGCGGTCATCCATGCGGAAGTCATCACCATTGTCAATGACAACAGCGCCACGCTTGACAGCCTCCCAGCCCCACATTTTCGAAGCGCCCTTGGAGCCTTCGGTGCCAGCGAACAGGACCACGTCGAGACCGTCAAAGGCTTCGGCCTTTGTCTCTAAGACGTGAAAAGTCTCTCCTGCGATCTCCTCATCGCGCTCGCGTGTTGCCAGAATACGGATTTCGCTTGCTGGAAATTTCCGCTGACGCAGAACCTTGACCATCTCCGTGCCGACAGCGCCAATACCCACGAGACCAACTTTATACTGTTTCATAGTGCCTTTCCGAATCATGCTGTGAAGCCTTTGCCACAGGACTCAACCTTTCTTATCAAAAAGAAAGGTCATTAGAATAACGAAAACGTCTCGGATTCGCAATGAGAAATTTGGATTGTATTCAGAGGCTTTGCTGTGCCATAATCAATCTCCATACCTTATGACACTTTTAGAAATACTCCCTTTTTATAGCGCGTTCCTCACCACCCTCCTCCTGGTGCTGGTGGTGTGGAAGGTGTTCCCCAGACGGGGTGCTGACCAGCAGAGCGAGGGACTTTTGCGTGACGAGTTTGAGCATAACCGGGCTCAGGCGACCGCCGATGCGCGCGGTCTACGTGATGAGGTGAGTACGCGAATCGAGGCTTTGCGTAACGCGCTCACACAGGCCTCAGCCCTCCAGCGCCAAGAGCAGGCCGAGAATCAGAATCGTCTGGCAGAGAGCGTCCATGCACGCCTGGAGAGCATTCGTCAATCCGTGACAGGCGAACTTGAGAAAGTGCGTGCCGACAATGCCCTCCGCCTTGAAGAGATGCGTAAAACCGTGGATGAAAAACTCCACGAAACCTTGGAAAAACGGCTTGGCGAACAGTTCGAGCTGGTCAGTAAGCGTCTGGAAGATGTCGCGCGCGGGCTGGGCGAAATGCAGCAGCTAGCCACGGGTGTTGGCGATTTAAAGAGTCTCCTGACTAATGTCAAGAGCCGAGGGACCTGGGGTGAATATCAGCTTGGAGCGATCTTGGAACAAATTTTTACACCCGACCAATATGCGGCCAACGTGAGGGTGAATCCCAAATCGACCGAGGTTGTGGAATATGCGATACGTCTGCCAGGCCAAAAGAGCGAAACCCCGGTCTGGCTGCCGATTGACGCCAAGTTCCCGAAAGAGGATTACGAGCGCCTGCAGGCCGCAGCCGAGATCAGCGACAAAGAGGCGCTGGAGGCTGCGCTCAAGGCCTTGGAGCGGCGCATACGGGACTCTGCGAAGGACATTCGCGACAAGTATCTCTGTCCGCCCTTCACGACGGATTTCGGCATCCTCTTCCTGCCGACCGAAGGGCTCTACGCCGAGGTGCTTCGGCGTCCGGGCTTGGTGGATGATCTCCAGCGGCTCTACCGCGTGAATGTTGCGGGACCGACCACGCTGATGGCCTTGCTCAACAGTTTACAGATGGGCTTCAGGACGCTGGCCATCGAGAAGCGCAGTAGTGAAGTCTGGCAGGTGCTGGCCGCGGTCAAGACCGAGTTTATGAAGTTTGGCGAGGTCTTTGATAAATTGCAAAAGAAGTTGAACGAAGCCGACAAGGTTATTGAAGATGCAGGCATTCGTACGCGCAAAATGAATCGAGCACTCAAGCATGTTGAGACGATTCCAGAGTTGGAGGCTCAAGCCCTGCTGGGTGAAAATGAACCTGAGATGGAGGCGAGTGTTGAGGCGGAACCGTAAAAAACCGGTGAATAACGAGATGCCCCCAATAAAGACGGGTTCACAATTCATTTTAAAGACCTGCTGTGAGCAGGTTCTTTTGTTTAAAAAAGGTTTTAAAACTTTTTTCAAAATACCCGTTGACATTTCGGGGTCAGTTTTGATAAATTAATCGTCCTTTTGCGCCACTAGACCTTCGGGTTTTTGCGGTGCGAAAAGGGCGGTCCGAAAGAAAGTTTAAAAAGTTTCATTTTGGCTGTTGACAGGACGGGATGAGTTTTGATACTTTGAATGTCCTTTGCGCAAC
>CAMBQV010000148.1 GCA_945870145.1 Akkermansia muciniphila | reverse complement strand
ACGGTACAGGACAGAGCCTGCCTTTTTATTCAGTGATACCTCCACATGGAATCCGTCATGGTATGGCTTTGGTGTTTTGGGGGAGTGCATCATGCTGCTCCAAAAAGAGTTGGTGCCCGTGCTGGACACGCCCATCAGCGACGAGAAGGGAACATCCCTCTCACGGCGCGCCGCGTGGGGCGAACTGCTTCAGGCCAGTTTAGCCTATTTACGCACCCATCGCAGACAATACACCAACCAGGCGATGATCTCCGATCTGAATCTTTATCGTTCGAACCGGGGACTGCGGATTGTTGAGCCCAGCAAGGCGTTGCCCGAGAGCGAAGCGATCGCTTATCTGCATGAAGCCATCGGCATCCTTCCCTGGCTAGGAAGCGATGACGACCAGGGGCGGCGGACTAAACCTTTAGGGGAGAATTTCTATCAGGTCACCCGTCAGGGGTTGACCCGTGAGCTGGGCTATGTGGGAGGCTATGGCGAGGTCTTAGACTGGGTTGTCCAACTTTATGATGCGACACGGGAGGGCTGGAGAGGAAAGGGAGACCCGCGTGTAAAGGATCAGTTGACGCGTCTGGCTAAGGCTCGTGCGGTCTTCCGCTATCCGTCAACGGATGATGAGGGCTCCTTTGCCATGCGCATGGAAACCGTGATCGGTTGGCGGGACATGGGGTTGATCGGTCCTGTCGTTTACGGAGCTAAAATGGCCCGCGATGCCACAGCGCTCGCCCCTGCAGCCGTTGCGCAAGATCCCTGGTCCGTGGGATATGCTCAGCAGATGCTTTCCGACAACCAGTTCTTTCGTGGCCTTAAAGAGCATCTGCACGGTGGCGGCCTGCGTGTGACGCTGGGGCTCATTGACTTTCCTGAGGATTATGCCTGGCTGATTGCACAGCCGAAGAGCCCCTACCGGCTCCCCATGAGTCCCGGAGAGCCTGATTTTCTTTTCAGCGATCTGGAAGATGGTGTAATCGCCTTGAAACACGGCACTGAAATACTCTATGTCTCCCTCTATTGGCGTGCGCTTTTTGGAATCAATCGTCTGGCCAAAATTCACCACCTGGCACCCGGAATGGATCACCGCGCAACCGTGGTGCAGCATGTTGAATTTAAGAATAGCGGGAAGACATATCGTCGCCCGAAAAACACAGATGCTGGTTATGGGAGAGGTCCGTATAAGCAGTATTTAGAGATCCCCTCCGCTCATGAGGGAGAAGAGCTGCCCATCGCGCAGATTCCGGCAGATGTCGCCGGCAGCTACAAGGTCGGACTTGGAAATCTCTTCGCGGGGCGCGGTACTTTTTATCACATGCAATACGGGGCGTATGTGTTTGCCATGAATTGCGATCCGGAGAAGACCTATACGCTTCAGCTCCCCGCCGGGAACTATCGAGAGTTTCCGAAAGGCTCAACCACATCAGGGTGTGTCTCTGTCGCACCGCAATCGACACGCGTCTGGAGCAAGGAGTAAAACATGGCGAGAGTGATTCTATGCGCGATCCTGGGCGTGGTTGTTGGCTTATCTGTGCAGGCGCGCGAGAACACGCTGACATCGCCAAACAAAGCCCTCCATGCAAAGGTAAAAATAGAAAAGGGCATTCTGAGCTACCAGGTTGATTATAAAGGCGTCCCCGTCATCCTCTCCTCCCGCATCGGTTTTGAGCCCTACATGCAGGGCTTTGACGTGGAGTCTGAGACCCCGACCTGGCGCTCTTATTCGGGGACGTGGAAGAATCCTTTTGGCGAACGCTCCACTGTGTTTGACCACTATGCAGGCGATGCGATTCGCCTGAGATGTAAAGGCGTGCCCCTGCGCCTGGAATGCAGAGTCTACAATGAAGGCTTTGCTTTCCGTTTTGTCATCCCCAAGGTTGAGCAAGGCCCCGTGGAATGGGATATTCCTGCTGAGCGGACCGAGTTTTGCTTTGCGGACGATTATACCTGCTGGCCTGTCTTTACTGCACAGGGTTACTACGCGCCAAAAAAAATATCTGATTTCCTGCCGAGCGTCGTGAATGAGATGGCTGATACGCTACCGCCTCCCGCAGGTGAACCCAAGCCACTTAAAAAAGCCGCGATTCTCTCAGGGGCTGAACGCCCCTTGGTCGTCGAACTGCCACACTGCGTCGTTGCAATCGGCGAGGCCGGGCTGATCGATTTTGCGCGGATGAAATTTGAAGTCAGCAAACCCAACACCTTCCGGACCAAACTGGAGGGTCCTGCAAAAATTAAACTCCCCTACAAGATGCCATGGCGCTATGTGCGCATCGCTGACAATCCGTGCAGGCTCCTTGAGGGCAATGATATGCTGCTCAACCTCAATGAGCCCTGTAAACTCGCTGACACCTCGTGGATTAAGCCCGGCAAGGCTTTACGTTGTACAGTATTGTCAACCGAGATGGCCAAATCCTCTGTCGCCTTCTGCAAACGAATGGGCTTGCAATACATCTTGTTCGATTCAGGCTGGTATGGGAATGAAGGGGACAACGCCTCGGATGCGCGCGCGGTGAATGTCGAAGCCTCTCGCCGGAAAGGGCCGTTCGATCTTCCAGAAATCATCCGATACGGAAAAGAGCATGGCATCGGGGTCATCCTCTATGTGAACCGGCGCGAGCTGGAACGAAGGCTGGATGAGTTGCTGCCGCTCTACCAGTCCTGGGGCGTCGCAGGCATGAAGTACGGCTTCATCAATGTCGGGTCCCAGGCATGGACGGCCTGGACCAGCGAAGCAATCCGCAAGGCGGGTGAGGCACGTATGATGATCGACATTCATGATGAGTACCGGCTAACAGGCAATCAGCGGACCTATCCGAATGTGCTGACTGTTGAAGGTGTGCACGGCAATGAAGAGTTTCCTGATGCAGCGCACAACTGTGCACTCGCCTTCACGCGTTACCTCGGCGGTCCAGGTGATTACACGCCTTGCTGGCAGGACAGCCGCGTGAAGAATACGCGTGCCCACCAGCTTGCCTTGGCCGTGGTCTACTTTAGCCCGCTTCAGGTCCTCTACTGGTATGATCAAGCGCCCCTGGTCAAAGACGTTCCTGAACTCGATTTCTGGCGACAAATTCCGACTGTCTGGGACGACACTAAAGCCCTTCATGGACAAATCGGCGCCTTTGCCACTATTGCGCGATGTTCTCAAGAGCGGTGGTATGTGGGAAGCATCAACGCCCTGGAGCGTCGGTCACTGAACATCCCGCTTACCTTCTTGAAACCGAACGTGCGCTATACAGCTAAAATTTATGCAGACGCCGCGCCAGACGGTAGCAACAGGACAGGTGTCACCTGTAGCACGAAAGAGGTGACGTCAAAAGACGTCATCACAGCCGACATGGCCGCGAATGGGGGTCATGCTATTGAACTCATCCCTCTTAAGCGCGCAGCATCGCCGAGTCGGTAATATTCTTTCGCTGTAACACAGAGCCCTTCACGAGTAGGTTTTTTCCCCATACTCCTTCACGAGCTGAAAGAGTAATATTATTACTTTTAAACAAGAACCGTTAGCTCCATCACTGATTCGTTTCAAAACCGTTGGAGTCTTAGATGAATAAACAAGTGCGGTTAGCGATGTCGCTGGCGCCTGGCACTTGACAAGAACAATTCAATTTGGCAAATTAATACCTATTTATTTTAATAAATGTAGGACTGCAATTGACAGCACATCTTTTGAGGAGGCAAAATATTAGTCAACTAAGTCTATAGACAATAACAAATATTTGTGGTAAGGTAATCACGTGAGTTAAATAGGCTTTGCTTAAACTGATACATGAGGAGGTTCACATGAAAAAACAAACGACACCATCAGGATTATTGAGTTTCTGGGTTCTATTAACAGGATTAGCCATCATCATTCTCGGCATATCCTTTGCACACGCTGCATCGCCACAAGGACGCAGCGTTGCTATAGACCGTGATGGAACGGAATTTAACCTGCGCTGGATGGGCATCACAAACGCCTTATATGAACCCCAGATCCGCACCAACCTTGTGCATGGGAACTGGGATTTTCTGAGCACCGTCATCGGCACCGACGGAGAGATGATCTACCCCGTTTCATCCACTAATCTTCCAAGCGCCTTCTTCCGCGTTCTCTTCCCACAACCCGTTGTCACGGCTGGTGAACCAGCGCGCTATTCCCAAGGGGCCGGTGGCTCATATATCTACATCACGGGCCAGTACTTCTATTCCGGAGATCAGGTTCGCGTGGGAGGAATCCTTGCCAATAACGCAGAACGCCTCTCACCGTCCCTGCTGCGCGTCGAACTGCCGCCCGGGCTCCCCCCTGGACGCCACGACGTGGAGATCCTCAGCAACAACATCGGAGCCGTCTTGGCAACGCTTCACGAGGCTGTCACGGTGGTGGACCCCCTCGCAGATCC
>CAMBQV010000147.1 GCA_945870145.1 Akkermansia muciniphila | reverse complement strand
CAGCACATACGGCAGCCCTGCGAACGCCAGCACGCACAGCAACACCTCCAGCGCGGGATAGTCACTGTTCCCGATATGCGCCATGAGCCACGGCCTGCCCCACGCAAACCCCGCCACCCACGCCACCGCCAGCCCCAGCAGCACGATATGCATTGAGCGTTTCTCATTCCCGCATTCCCGCATTCCCGCATTCGCGCATTTCTCCCCATTAGACGTTAAGCGTTGAGCGTTAAGCGTTGAGCGTTCACTGTTCCCTGTCCCAACTCCCCCAACTTTAGAACTCTCGAACTTTAGAACTTTAGAACTTCTCCCCCCCCTACCCGCCATCCGATGCGCGTACCAGTAACCGACAAGCAGCAAAACCTGATACGTCGCCAGGCAGGTGGTCCAGACTGCGGACGTGCCGCCGAAGGCCGGCAGCAGCGTCCGCCCGAGCATGGGCTGCACGCCAAAGATCAGGAACGACCCCAAGAAGATAGTAACAGAGGATAGTTTGTTAATAGTCATAATTTTTTATAACTTGTTTCCGCAAGAGAAAACAGTAAATGTGTACACTTTAAACGACGGCCTCAGATTGTGGAAATACCTTTTCGAGCTTACATCTTATGCGCTTCAGCTTCAAGGTTAAGACAGATATGGCCGATAGTGCTGTGCAAACAACATACCCCATTCGTGTTGCATTATCGATAAAGTCAAACGATCCTATGATCGGAAATATAGAAATCAGCACAAGCCGGACAATATGATAAAAAACCATCAACACCAACGATGTTAAAAAGCCTAAACCTGAAAAATGCCCAGTGAGAAGACTATAACTCAAAAGAAGGATCAATACAGAAATCGTTCCTTTGATCTGCCAGGCACCGTCCACGATAAAATCCAAACGATACTGATGGTACCTGGGGTTTACAGCCGCAACTTTTAAACCGCTTCGCTCCACCTCAATACCCATTCCATTTGCAAACTGCTCGCATATCCAAGCTGAAGCAAGGCTAAGGGACGGAGCTGGCTCTTTTTCAATGGGCCATGCTCCATAATTTACGAACAGGACTGCGACAACAGCAATGATAGTGAGTTTAATTATTTTCTTCATTCCGCCTCTGCTCGACTGCTCTACTTTGAATCTTTCGCCGGCTCATTCTTCGCCTTGACCTCTTCCCAAACAACCCGCTGGTTCGCATTTGTCGGCATCGGCGCCCAGCCTTCCTCGCAAGCCTTGCGGTAGGTCGTCATACGCTCTGGCGTAATACCAAATGCTGCTGCTTGCTGCTGAATTTTAACAATCGGCTCGAGGCCTAACGTTGGAAATTTCAACCCGTCAAGATCTTCAGGCTTGAAGACGGGCCTCATCACACATTGATCCGTTGAAGATATGGCCGCCCCCATAAGATAACCGTATGCCCTCCAAAGTTGCTTTTTTGTTCGGTCCGCAAGGGTGTCTGCCTTCATGTCCTTTGTACAGAGCGCTGCAATATTCATAATAGCCCAGCGTGCTTCCGGAGCTACCACCAACGGGGGTTGGCCTGCCTCATCGATAATGACTAACACCGCTGCCGTGTCCGGCTGTTTGAGGGTCTCCTCAACCCATGCAGGTCCACCCTTGGTGTCTTTGCTGGTTACAGCGACAACAGCATAGCGGAACGTCAGTTTCATGCTGTTTCCAACTTCATTGATTATCTCAGCTGGCACACGGGATTGCGCATTGATAATACGCACAGACGGCCCTTTTGACGGGATTTTGATAAAACCCCCCACTTTCGCAAGAACATTTGATCGCGTCGTAGCGTCTACATTCCGAGCCTGCTGCATGCGAACATTTGGAGATGCCACTTGGGAAAATGCACAGATTTCCAGTGAACCGAATGTTAGCAACGCAACACATGCGACCTTTGTTTGTTTCTTCATGAATATATCCTTATTCCTTGGGGGTTTTCATTTTAGGAGGTAACGTCAAGGGGTAAATACCCTTTTCCGAAAATGCTTTGTTTTGCGTCTCATAGAATTCAGTCGCCGCCTTCTCATCGCCTGTTTTTAACAAGTCAATAAACCGTTTTTGAGCAGCAATACGTTCTTTGAAAGATTCTGTTAGTTGCTCGTGATAGAACTTCAGAAAATTCTTTGTGTCCCCACCCTCTTTCAAATATTCCTTAAGGAGTTGTTTTGCATAAGCCACATTTGCTTTTTGCTGAGCGGTTTTCTCATCATCGCTGTCATAAAGAAGGATATTCGAATCCAAGATTGAAACAATGTTTGTCTCTCCGGGGGGCAGATTAAAGAGTGGGGGCGGCGGCATGCCTGGTCGTGTGTTCACAATCATGTTGATGAGGCGCTCGGTATTCGAAGAGTAGCCTGTCAGCGGCGGATTGGTCGTCCCGCCTGGATAAAGCTCAATGACCTGAAGCTTGGGGTTCACGCTCTCATTCGTTGTCAGAGAAGGAGCTAGCACAGGCGCTTTTTCTGTGGACGTTTTTTCAACTGTGACTACCGTGTTTGTGGCTGTTTTCGTTACTGATTTAACAGGTTGTTTTTTAGTCACCTGTTCAACGCGTGTCTTCTTTGCTTTTTTGGAATCGCTGCCAGAGTTCTTGGGCAACAGAATAAAGACAATATAAAAAGCTGCAAGAGCAACAATAATCGCGGCACCAATACCAAGAGGCTTCAAATGAGGTAGCCCGGGCGTAGCTTTAAACTCTGCCTCTGTGATCGAAAGCGGCACCATGCCCTGCGCCGAAAGCTCATGCATGGCTGCGTTTCGGTCAGCAGCTTTGAGGCTTCCACGCTTGGTCGAACCTGTTTTGTCGCGGGCTGTATAATTAAAGTTTTTCATAACGGTTTAGATAATATCAGAAACGCAGGAAAACGTGCAAGGAAGAAGACAATTCAGTTCTAAAGTTCTAAAATGCTAAAGTTCTAAAGTGGAACTTGAAACTTGAAACTTGGCAATGCTTATTTACGTCTCGTCAGAGACGTTTTGGAGTGCGGTGGCAAGGCGAGGCCGGAGGGCCTTGCACGACACCGCTTTTCTTGGCTGCCACAAAAAGCAATAAAATGCACCTTGACGAAAATACGCCAATGGCGTATAGTTCTCTCATGTTGATTTTAGAAACCACTGTGTTCACAAAAAGAATTTCGGATTGCATGTCTGAAAATGTTTATCGTGAACTACAGAGTTACTTAATTTCAAACCCAGGAGCTGGGGACATGATCCCGGGTGGCGGCGGGTTACGGAAAATGCGTTGGGCTGGGTCTGGTCGCGGGAAACAAGGAGGGACTCGCATTATCTATTACTGGTGGATTCCAGATAAGCTGATGATGCTGTTTGCATACAAAAAGAATGAAGCAAGTGATTTGACGGCAAGTCAGGTCAAACAGCTTCGGGCAGTAGTCGAGGAGTGGCTTCATGAAAAAGAATGATTTTGATGAATTACTTGCGAGCGTAAAAGAGGCCGGGCAGATCAAAAAGGGGATTACATCCCCATCTCGTCGGTTTGAGTTTTCGTCGATGAACATTAAGAAGGTTCGTCGCTCACTCAACGTCAGCCAGAATACGTTTTCGCGTATGATCGGGGTGAGCATCAATACGCTTCAGAACTGGGAGCAAGGTCGGCGGGAACCTGATGGGCCTGCCCGTGCTTTGCTGATTGTTGCCGAAAAGAACCCAGATGCGGTCTATACCGCACTGCATGGATAATCCATGTACAGCGGGATCTATGAGACCGCTCCCCTGGGCGCATAGGCGCCTGTAACTTGAGCGTTAAGAGTTGGGCGTTGAGCGTTAAGCGTTCAAACTTTTCTGTCCGCCGTCTCCTGCCGCGCCGTTTTATCCGCCGTAGCTTTAGCGAAGGTGGAAGGCATCGCGAAGGCGGATGTTCTCCCCTAGGCGCATAGGCGCGCCTATACGCCAACCTCGCTGTTCCTCGGCCAATCGCAGATGCCCCAAAAGCGGTGTCGCGCGGAATACCGCTTGCCACCGCACTCCAAAACCTTGTCCTACGTCCAAGGTACAGCGGGGTCTACTTTGACCGTCTGCCGTGTGCCAAGCTTTCACTAATGCACTAATGAACTAACGAACTGCTCACCTGTGCACTGGCGGCAAGAGCCGACAGATATTCTTTTGTTGTTTCGATTTGCGGTGAGTACAGGCGAGGACGCCTATACGCCCAGGAGAAAGTACCGAGCCGAGTCCACTTTCAAGCGTCCTGTTCACTCACGAACTAACGCATTAATGAACTAACGACCTTCTTCCACTTTAGAACTTTAGAACGTTAGAACTGAATAAAAAAACCCCGCTCCTTTCGGAACGAGGTTTTTTATAAGATAAGCGCCAAAGAACTTTAGAACTCTCGAACTTTAGAACTTTAGAACTTCTCCTAGTTACTTGATGAACTTACGACGCAGACCAACTGCTGCAACGCCGAGGGCGAGCAACGCCATCGAGGTCGGCTCAGGAACTGCTGTCCAAGTTGAGCTTGTGCTGTTGAAAGCCCAAGAATAGGTCTGTGTTCCAGTAGCGCCAAAGGTCTTCGTAACGGTGTTCCCAACCATGAAACTACCTGTCCAAGGAGCGCCAGTGTATGCTGTTGTAAAAACAATAGCGTACGCACTCACCACTTGACTAGCAAATGAACCAGTAGTCTTACTGAGAATTGAGCCTGTAGCACTCGTTGTCATAGAATCCTGACC
>CAMBQV010000146.1 GCA_945870145.1 Akkermansia muciniphila | reverse complement strand
ACCACGGGAGGCTCCGTCCGCCGAGAAAGTAGCCCGCACTCCCCTTCTCACTTCGACTCTTCCACAAGCTCGTCACGAGAATGATCAAGTAGAAACCAACAAAGACGATAATATCAATCATCCCAAAGGTAAACGGCGTAGAACTATCATTCATAATGGCAAATGCTCCTTAAGACAAAAACATGATTATTTATAGCACAAACAAGACGAGTTTGAAATGGACAAATCAACTTAAATACCAGATAATTAAGAAAAACAACCAAATGAATAACTGTATCGCACAAAGTCACAAGGCCACAAAGAAGAGCAATATTCTTAATTTCTCATGTTCCTTGTGGCTTCGTGGCTTTGTGCGTGAGAAATTGATCTAGTTACAGACAATATGCAAAGAGCCACTCTAAAAAAATGGGTAAAGCGTATTGCCCTTGATATTGTTATTATCTGCTTAGCCCAATATGGAATCATGCTCATCATCTGCCTCTTTTTTATGGATGCCATGATGTTTGCCCCTCATCCGCCCGCCTACACCTGGGATCAACCCTCTTTCATTGATATCGGCCAACAAGGGAAGCCTGTTGCCGCCTACTGGCGTCCCGCGACCAACGCAACCGTCACTCTACTTCATAGCCACGGAAATGCAGAAGAGATTGGCGACCTCACGGACATCTTCGATGGCTGTGCAGCTGCAGGCATGAATGTCCTAGCCTATGATTATCCCGGGTATGGCTTAAGCGCAGGAAAGCCAACCGAAAAGAGCTGTTATGAGGCTGCTGAAAGGGCTTACGACTTTCTCACACAAAAGCAAGGGATCTCCCCTCAAACGATCATCGTGGTCGGACGCTCGCTGGGAAGCGGTCCGGCCTGTTATCTTGCTGAAAAATATCCTGTGAAGGGGCTTATCTTAGAATCCGCCTTTCTCAGCGCGCCACGCGTAGTCACACGTTACAGGATACTCCCCCTCGACGCCTTCCCAAATGCGAAGCGCATTACGCAAATCGCCTGCCCAAAACTTTTTATCCATGGAACAGCTGACCCCGTGATTCCCTTTTGGCATGGCAGGCAGATGTATGGTATTTCTGGGGGCGCAAAAGAATTTTGTTGGATTCAAGGGGCTGGACACAATGACCTTCAACAGACACTTGGGTTAGATAATTATATCGTTCTTATCAAGAAATTCTCGCTAAAATAAAACCTCATATCCTTACTATTGAGGATGTTATATAAATATATCTCCTTTTGATGAGCCTCTCTCTTCTTTTAAAAACAAACTTTCCTGAAATTGGTATTGCTCAGACGGCCACCTTATGATATTGTACATACAAATATAAAACGACCCAACGCGGGTGCTGAGTACTCGTATTCAGCACCCGCGTTTTTTTCATCTGAATTCAGACTGGATTTGAAAAGACCAAACGTGTATAATTCGGCCTCATTCAACAGTGATAAGGCTCAAATGAAAACAATTTTTTTGACGTTGCTCTTCATCTCTGCCCTGACTCATCTAACGGGTTGCATTTCAAAGGAACAGAAAACACCTATGACCATTACCATTGAAACCAGTTTAGGCACAATTACAGCAGAACTTTATCCCGAAAAAGCTCCTGCTACGGTATCGAACATTCTCGCGTATGTGGATGAGAAGTTCTACGAAAACACCATTTTTCACCGCGTCATTGATGGCTTTATGATTCAGGGAGGCGGCTTTACCAAGGATATGCAGCAGAAGCCCACCAAGGCCCCGATTAAAAATGAAGCTGATAATGGCCTGAGCAATACGCGTGGCACGCTGGCTATGGCTCGCACCATGGTTGTGGATAGTGCCACCAGCCAGTTCTTTATTAACCTTGAGGATCGTAACGCTGGCCACCTTGACTTTAAGTCCAAGACAGACATGGGCTGGGGTTATTGCGTCTTCGGGAAAGTAACTGAGGGGATGGATATCGTGGACAAGATGGCAAAGGTCGAGACTGGCTTCTCTGGCCGCCATCAAAATGTACCTGTCGAGCCTGTGCTGATCAAGTCTATTCGTCGCAAAGAATAGGTGCAGCACCCACTTTCCCTTTCGGTTCCGTCAAAAATGACGGAATGGTTTATTATTTGAGGTCTTTTCTTTTTTAGACTATTACCATGGCACAATCTTACGGCGATCATAACATCCAGACCTTATCGTCCCTCGAGCATATCCGCGCCCGTACTGGTATGTACATTGGACGAACCTCCGACGGTGCCCAGTACGAGGATGGCATCTATGTCTTGCTAAAAGAGGTCATTGATAACTCTGTAGACGAGTATATCATGGGGTACGGCAAGAAGGTCGATATCACGCTTGATTACAACTCCGGCAAGGTGACAGTACGCGATTATGGGCGTGGTATCCCCTTAGGCAAGGTCGTTGAATGCGTCTCGATTATCAACACGGGCGGCAAGTTCAATGACGAATCCTTCCAGTTTTCAGTGGGAATGAATGGCGTCGGCACAAAAGCCGTGAATGCCCTCTCGACAGCCTTTGAAGTGAGAGCGTACAGGGATGGCGAATTTTCTGAAGCCATTTTTGCGAAGGGCGAACTGGTCTCCAAGAAGCGTGGTCAGTGCAAGACGCCTGAAAAGAATGGCACCTTTGTCTGTTTCTCCCCTGATCCGACGATCTTCAAGAAATTTCAGTTCAAGGAGGAGCATGTCGAACGTCGCTTGAAGATGTATGCCTACTTGAATGCGGGACTGACCTTAAACATTAACGGGAAGCCGATCGTCTCGAGCAATGGGTTGTTGGATCTGATTCATGATGAAGCTCAATTTGAGAAGCTCTATCAGCCCTTCCATTATCGGGCTAAGACGCTTGAACTCGTCTTTACCCACACCAATCGTTTTAGCGAGGATTACTACTCCTTTGTCAATGGTCAATTTACCAATGACGGAGGCGTCCATCTCTCCGCCTTTAAAGAGGGGATTCTCAAGGCCGTCAATGAGTTCAGCAAAAAGAAGTTTGACGGTGATGATGTACGCGAAGGTATTATTGGCGCTATCGCAATCCGCCTTAAGGATCCCATCTTTGAGTCACAGACGAAGAATAAACTCGGAAACACGGAAATTCGAGCAGATCTTGTTGCTGAGATCAAGCGTGTGATTGAGGAGATGTTTCATCGCGAACCCTCAGAAGCGAACAAGCTCATCAACAAGATTGAAGAGACCAGTAAGCTTCGAGCGGAACTCAACAATGTCAAAAAACTGGCACGTGAACGTTCCCGCTCCGTCTCCGTTCGCGTACCGCAACTGAAAGATTGCAAGCACCACCTGAACAAGCAGAAGGGTACCGGCTTCGATTCGATGATCTTCATCACCGAGGGTCAGTCCGCAGCAGGCTCAATCGTCAGTTCGCGTGACGTAAACTCCCAGGCGATCTTCACGCTCAAAGGAAAACCGCTCAACGTCTGTGACCAGAAACGGGACGCACTCTATAAGAATGTCGAAATTTACAATCTGATGCAAAGCTTGGACATTGAGGAGACGGTTGATCACCTGCGCTACCAAAAGGTGATCCTTGCAACCGATGCCGATGTGGACGGATTGCACATCCGAAATCTGATGATCACACTTTTTGTCCGCTTTTTTGATCGCATCATTAAAGAGGGCCATCTCTACATCTTGGAAACACCCCTCTTTCGTGTTCGCAACAAAAAAGAGACCCACTACTGCTATACCGAGGAGGATCGCGTCAAGGCGATGGCTGCATGCGGAAAGAACCCAGAGATTACCCGCTTCAAAGGACTCGGAGAAATTGACGCAAAAGAGTTCAAGGAATTCATCGGGAAGAACATGCGCCTCACCCCCGTAGATTGCACGCTCGATCACGCGATCCCCGAAACTGTTGACTTTTATATGGGGCGCAACACGCCCGAGCGGCGCCAGTACATCATGAACCATCTTGTGATTACCGAGGACGCGCTCAACTAACCAGAAAGATTACCCATGGCCAAGACTAAGAAACCTGCGAACGACTCGGCTAGCGAACCGCCAAGCCTCTTCGACAATATGGACATGTTTGCTTCGGTTCCAACCTCGACCGTGGCGGGTAACGGTGATGCCGAAGAGACCGTGTCCGAAAGCCAGACACCTGCGCACACGTTGCATGGTGGATCAGGCCCCTTGCGCGAGTTGATGAATGAAAACTTTCTCCAGTTCGCCTCCTACACGATCTGTAATCGTGCGATTCCGACCGTCGAAGACGGACTCAAGCCAGTACAACGCCGCATCATGCATTCGATCTGGGAGAAAGATGATGGACGCTTCATCAAGGTCGCCAATGTGGTCGGTCATACGATGCAATACCACCCCCATGGTGATGCCTCCATCGGGGACGCCATCGTCAACTTGACCAACAAGCGCTACCTGATTGAAGGACAAGGAAACTACGGCAACATCTATACCGGCGACCCTGCCGCTGCCGCACGTTATATCGAATGCCGATTGACGGAACTCGCCCGCAACGAACTCTTTAATCCCAAGCTGACCTCCTTTATCCCCAGCTATGACGGACGCAACCAGGAGCCCATATTACTCCCCTCCAAGCTCCCCCTACTCCTCATGCTCGGCGCCGAGGGTATTGCTGTCGGCCTCTCAACGACAATCCTCCCGCACAATTTCATCGAACTCCTCAAAGCTCAGATCCTGATCATTCAAGGCAAGAATCCGCGTAAGCTTTA
>CAMBQV010000145.1 GCA_945870145.1 Akkermansia muciniphila | reverse complement strand
AGATTATTGTAATGTGCAAAGCCATTGAAGACCGTCCATGCTGCTGAGAATCCTGCCATCCACATCGAACTTGAAGAGGCGAGCTCTGGAATCGTAGCGGCAAAGCTGGAGAGATCAACCCAGCGTAACTCCCCAAAGACGGCCAAGGTCGGAACAAACTTGGCAAAGGCCTGCCGAACTTGATTCTCCCGTGCAACGATCAGGCGATCTGCCAGTGAAAGCTCAGGATGGTTCATCAAGGCCGTGAGGACCATCTCCTCGAGAGGTTCGTCATGCTTTTGAATCGGGGTTAGCTGCGGGTCAAGCTGGAGTGGGGCAAGAGGGGAGAGCCCTAAGGTTTGAAGAAATGTCGCACGCAGGAGACCTGCCTGTCGTTTCGCATGACTTAGTTCTGCTGCACGTGCTTCGGCGAGAAGCCGTGCCTGGTTGCGTTCCCATGTCGCGATAAAACCCTCAGCTGCGAGGCCTTCCATTCGGTTGGTCAAGGCTTGGGCGGCGACGAGCTGAGATTCTAGCGCACGAATCATGTCGAGTTGAAGCCGAAGCTGATAATACTGCACAGTCGTCTGAAGAATAATGTTTTGACGTGTGTAGTTGGCGGCAAGCTCAGCCGAGGCATAACCATCGCAGGTGGCCCCATACAGGAACCATGTTGCGGGCGCGAAGACAGGCATGGTCACCGTTGCAACAGCCATATGGAAATCCATAGTCTTCGAACTGGGAATCATGTCAAACGTGTTGTAGCCATACGATGCGGCAACTTGAGGTAGAAAGGCGGAAAAGGCGATGTTCTTATTGAGTTTTGCAAGGTGCTTGTCAAGATCAGCCAACCGGATGGTATAGTTGTTGGTCAAGGCGATACGAAGGCAATTCTCTAAAGTGAGTGGCGCCGTTAATAGTCGCGCTTGCGCTTCCTGTAACTGTGCACTAAACACCTGCGTGTGCTCTTTACGTTCTTTGGCAGGATCAAGGGTTGAGCACCCGTAAAAAAGTACTGAGAAAAGGAAGAGCGATAAAAGGTTAAGTTGAAGGGAAATAGCTTTCATTTAGAAGTCTCGATTCAGTTGTGTCATCTGTTCTGCCATTTTTTCCGCGAGCGTCTTCAATTGTGTCCGTTCTTTCTCTGAAAAATTGTTGAACGCCTGTGTTTCAAAGAGCAGAAGTTTATCGAGCAAGGTTTTTGCAAGAGCCTGTCCTTTTGAAGAGAGAACGATGATCTTCTTCCTTCGGTCCTCAGGATGCGGTGTGCGAGTGGCCAAGCCTTGACGCTCTAAGGCATCCAGAGTGAAGGTCATGCTTTGACGCGGGATATAAATAGCATCAGCCAGTCGCGCCGGTTCAGCATCCTCTGGATGGACATAGAGATGAATGGTTGCGCCTGCCACGCTGAAGGGAAGCCCTGATTGATTCAGGTGTCCCACCATAGCGCTGTAGATCGTTCGCCAGACAGGGAGCATGCTCGTTGCCGGTAGTGTCACCCCGTTACTCGTTTTAGCGTCAGTCATAAAATCTCCATTTGTATTGATTAAGATAATACCATATCGGACTATTTTGGCAAGGAGCAATTTTAGTGAGGTTCCTTTTGAGCGTTTACTTTTTACCAGATGTATGGTACTTTTTTATCTGTTTTCTTGTTAAGGGGCTAACGATTTAATCAACAAACAAAAAGGAGATCAGATGAAAAGAGAAGTCATGTCGGGTGCACTTATGGGGGCCTTTGCTTTAGTATTGATGACAGGATGTGCCACTTCAACATGTAAAGTGTGTCCATTTTCGAAAGCCGAGCCCGCAAAGTCAAGCTACTATAGTGAGGGCAAGTTTGACGCAGCTAAGGCGAAGCAAGCCTACTTTGCTATGATGAAGCACTTCAATGTGCCTGTCTATGAAGCTTTGGTCAAGGATGAGGGGTATCTGTGGCCACTTGATTTCAACAAGGGGGATTTTGATTCCTTTGGTATGGGCGGTGTCTTTTGGTCAAATGTTAAGATGCCTGGGAACTATGGCTATCTCGGACACGAAATTTATCTGCTTCCCAATCAAAGTATTCCTGAGCACTGTCATCTGGTGACCAAGGATGACAAGGGCGCGACGATCCCGGCAAAAGAGGAATCTTGGCTGGTTCGTAATGGATATGTTTACGGTTTCAGCGAGGTCGGCGAGCCCAATTTGGATCAGTTCCCTGAGGCAAAGGCTCTCCTCTCACGCGTCCAGATTCCTTATCTGAAGAGCTTACATGTGGAGAAGTGGGTGGCAGATGGACGCACCCATGTGATGCCGAAGACGGAGACTTGGCACTTCATGATGGCAGGGCCGGAAGGTGCTATCGTCTCCGAATTTGCGACCTATCATGATATGGCTGGACTGCGGTTCAGCGTGCCTGGCGCGAAGCCATAAGCGAATAATCTATTTTAAACAAGTGAGGTATAAGACAATGAAATTGCTCCATATTGGTTATCCAGTTTTTGAGAAGATGGAAGGCATGATGTATGCCGATTCGTTAAAGGTGTGGTTCACGGATCCTAGTACGAACCCCTATAACATCGAGTTCGTCTATTTTGAACCAGACTGTCCCATGGCTGCGGCGATCCAAGATACTGTGCATATCGCCTTTCAGGTGGATAACATCGAGGAGGCCGTGAAGGGCAAGAGTATCCTGTGGCCTATTTGCGAGCCGGGGCCTGGAATGAAAATCGCCTTTGTTTATGATCAAGGGACTCCAATTGAATTTGTGCAACTCAGCTAATAAGAAAGAGGTAAAATCGTATGGCTATGAAAAAGTTTTTGAATGATCCGTCAAATATCACCAAGGAACTGCTGGAAGGAATGACGGCGTGTTATTCTAACAAGGTCAAGTTGGTGAATGAAAAGATTGTGGTTCGTGCTACGCCGAAATGCGATTGCAAGGTCGCTATCGTCTCGTTGGGTGGAACCGGACATGAGCCGGCCATCAGCGGTTTTGTCGGCGAAGGCATGCTGGATGCGAGTGTCGCAGGCGATATCTTTGCAGCTCCCGGCGCTCCGAAGTTGCTGGAAGCCCTCCGTCTCTTCAAGCGTGAAGCAGGTATCATTCTTGTGACCCTGAATCATGCGGGTGACCGTATGAGCGCAAACAAGGCGCTTCGTGATGCACAGAAGGAAGGCATCAAGGTCATGGAGATCGTGACGCAGGAAGATATCAGTGCAGGCATTGATATTGATCCCGAGGAGAAGCGAGGACTCGGGGGCTGCATCCCGCTTTATAAGGTCATCGGCGCTGCTGCTGAACAGGGCAAATCACTCGAAGAGATCTATGAACTCGGCCAGCGCTTCAATAAGCAGATGGCAACCTTGGCTGTGGCCATGACCGGTTGTACCCATCCTCAAAATGGCGGCGTGATTGCTGTGCTGCCTGAGGACGAAATGGAAATCGGCATGGGACAACACGGCGAAGCCGGTGGCGGACGCAGCAAGATCCTGACGGCTGATGAGACTGCCGCGAAGATGATCGCTCCGCTGATGCAGGCGACAGGTGTCAAGGCTGGCGACTCCGCGATGCTGATCGTCAATGGCGTGGGAGCAACGACACTGATGGAGATGTTTGTGGTCTATCGTAAAGCCGCAGGACTTCTCGCTGAGAAAGGCGTGAAAACGGTTCCTGGCATTTGCGATGAACTGCTGACCGTCCAGGAGATGGCGGGCTTCCAGATGATCCTTTGTAAGCTGGATCCCGATCATGTCGAACTCATGAAGGCGACGGCGAACAGCCCGTACTGGACCGTGGTTTAATGGCAAGGTAACGTATGTTGACATTACAGAAGTTTAAAGAGATGATGGTCGCTGCCGGAGTGGATATTCGTGCGAGCGAAAAACATTTTTCGGAGTTGGATGCCGCTTCAGGGGGCGATGGTGACCATGGTACAGCTATTGTCACCGCGTTCAATGCAATGGATAAGGTGACGGAGGCAGGATGCTTCAAGCGTTACCTGAAGGCATTGACCGATACCCTTCAGAATGAGGCGTGTGGCTCCACCAGTACGCTGTATGGCTCGTGGCTACAAGGCATGAGTGATGCAGCACCCGAGAAGGTCACGGAACTGGATGCTCCGGCTGTTGCTACTCTCTTTAAGGGAGGCTTGGAGGAGATTGGTTTTACCACAAAGGCTCGAGTAGGGGATAAGACCCTGATGGATGCCTTGATCCCTGCAACAGAGGCGCTTTGCGCCGCGGCCGGGAGCGGTGTACCCGCCATGTTCAAGGCAGGTGCGGAAGCTGCCCAGAAGGGTTCTGAGGCGACACGTGCGATGCGGGCGAAGTTTGGTCGCGCGAAGAACCTCGGTGAACGGTCGATCGGACCTGTTGACGCAGGTTCAGCTTCGATGGCAACCATTTTCACCTCCTTCGCAAAGGCATTTTAGTTAGTAAAACGGCGTAGTGGTTTTTACGCAAAAACCGCTAAGAGATTGCGCAGCTATCTCATCCGCCTCACCCGTGGATACACGGACGGCGGAATGGATAGCTGCGCAGGACAAGTAATAGAAGAAGTTGATTTTTGCTGCGAAGCTAGAGGATTGTTTTTACAATAAATATCTTCTGAATGACTCCTTCGTAAATGTTCGTTCCGCCGTCCATGTATTCATGGGCGAGGCGGACGTGACATTTACGAAAATTTTGCGGTTTTTGCGGTAGAGTCTCAACAAGACATGAAATGATTGTTTGATAAGG
>CAMBQV010000144.1 GCA_945870145.1 Akkermansia muciniphila | reverse complement strand
TGCTTAAAGCCAAGCAAGAGAGACGGTGGACAAGGGGCACCCCCCACAACGAAGAGACGCAGACGTCCGCCGAGGTTTTTGAGTACACGCCTGCCCACCAGTCGTCCAAGCCCCAGCTTTAGGAGCAGACGGGCACTCCGGCTCTCGTTGATTTTTGCGTGTATCCGAGTCAGCATCTTTTCGACCAACAGGGGGACGGAGATGATAATCGTTGGCCTAAGCAATTGGATATCATGTGAAACCGTCCTTAGATTTTCGACATAGAACATCCCTGCAGCACAGGTCAAAGGCAGTATCAAATTGGCAAGGAACGATAATGAATGAAAAAGGGGCAAGACAACCAAAAAGTCATCCGCCTCCGTCGCAAGATTTTTCATCATGAGCAGACAAGCCTCTGCATCGCTACAAAAGTTGTTATGCGTCAAAAGAGCCCCTTTGGGTTTCCCAGTCGTCCCCGAGGTGTAGATAATAGAGGCGACATCTTGAGGGGCTACGCTATGCTTGTCATAGAAAGAGATATCCCCTGAGGCAATCTGCCTCCGGAGGGCCTCATACGAATAAGCGGGGCGACTGGCGAGGGGTTCGATCCCCTCTGGAGGGTCCTCTGTGAAAATGACACCCTTTACCTGAGGAAGGGAAGGAAGTATAGCCCCTAATAACGCGTGATGCTGGAAATCCGTCAGCACCAGAGAGGCCTCTGAATTCTTCAGAATATAGGCGACCTCTTCTTCGCGCAATTTAGGATCCAAAGGGACGACTTGAACGCCCACTCCCGTCAGGGCCAAATAACTTTCAACCCACGCTATCCCATTTTCAAGGATGAGCGCGACCCGATCATCCCCTGCCTTGAGACCAACCCGGCTGAACGCCTCTGCCATCTGTTTGACACCCGACAAAAGGTCTTTATAACTCTTGCTGTGCCAAGTCCCATTGTGATGATAACGAACCGCAATACGGTTCGGCTGGGACGAGACAGCACGATCGAGAAGAATACGAATAGTCATAGCTACGAATCCAATGTTGCCAGTGCGTGTAAAAGTAAGCTATTTACTCTTAACAAGCAAGCCAAAACATTAAAAGCAACACATGGCGTAGTTCAGTGTTGAAATCCGAACCAAAAACAGGCAATATATGGACATGAACTCCGAACAAATGGCCATAGAAGCCGCAACGGCCTTAGACGAAAAGCAGGCAAAAAACATCCGTATTTTTGATGTCCGAGGAATCTCGGGCGTCACTGATTTTTATGTCATTGGTACAGGGACGTCCGCCCCTCACTTGAAGGCCTTGATCGCTGAAACTCAGCGTCGCATGAGGGATCATCAGGTTGCCAGTTATCGCACATCTGGCGATTCAGCCAGCGGCTGGGTGATTGTCGATTACGTGACCGCTGTCGTACACGTCTTCTCACCAGAAGCCCGCGAGTATTATAATATTGAACGTCTCTGGGCTACAGCTAAAGAGCTTCCGTTCCATCCGGCGCGTTAAAATAGCTCTCGCGATCAAGTCCCTGCACACTGAGCAGGAGATTGGCCAACTCTGCTGGTTCCGTCCCTATAGAGTCTTCTGAAAGGGGACTCTTTGTTGTCATCTGTAGAAGCTGAACCAGCTGATGCTGTTGTTCGTTTTTTTGTGAACGCCAGGATTGTAGCGAGATGCCTGAGAGCAGAAGTACACCTGCCGCTGCAACTGAAACGCGAAGATAAAAGGTGAATCTCAGCTTCAAACGGCGACGAGTCACCTGTGCGGCCGCTTCATCGTGAATAGCGTTCAAAACACGGACAGAAGGACCTTCCATACGTGCAAAGCCTTCGCTGACCCAAGGGATAATCCCCTCCAAGGCCCTAAGCTCTGCCTCTTCATTGAATGTCTCTTCTTTATTCATCTCACATCATCTCCTTCGTCAACATCTGTTTCAACCTCGTGGTCGCATCGTGCATACGTCCTAATGCCGTATTTAATGGTACGTTCAAGATCTTCGCAATCTCATGAAAGGGAAGATCACCCTGCACCCTCATCAAGAAAACTTCACGCTGCGTAGCAGGCAACTTCCCAACCGCTTGCATGGCTTTCACAGCCATATCTGTTCGTTCAACATCTTGCTGTGGTGTCGGCCCCTTGGCAACCAAGGTCTCAAGGAAGGGTTGGTCATCGTCATCCGACACCTCATCCAAGCTGAAATCCATCTTGCGCTTCCGTCTAAAATCAATCAGCAAGTTCCGCGCAATCTGCCACATCCAAGCCCTAAAGGAGACATCTTTGAACCTGTCCGCACTCTTGATGACCCTAATCCAGAGGTCCTGGAAAAGATCTTCTGCATCCGAGTGACTCCCTGTCATCCCCAAAAACCAAGAAAAAAGAGGTTTTCGATAACGCTCAACCAGCTGATCCAAACTGTCTACCGCTCCTTGGACATAATCCTGAAGCAGTTCTGCATCACTCTTTGTCGTATCTGGAATCACTGGTTTCATCTATTTAAACGTAAAGAGTCCTCAGATATTGCCTTTTTTTTGTGGCAAAGCAATATTTTTAAGGTTTAAGGGAAGTATCAGGATAGATTTAGGGGTTGGCACACAAACCCGCAAAGAAGCCCCCTCAGGTAGCTTTCCCTCATAGGTGTAGATTCTTGATGTGCCTGTTGAGACGATGGACGTCAGTACCTCCCATTCCTTATTTTTTGCATCAACAATCTCAAAATAGAAGAGTTTGGACAGGGGGTCCTGAACGCGGACCTCCACGCAGGGCTTTCCCCTTTTCTTAGGCGTGGAAACAACCATCCTGATTTGTGCAGCCACGAGGTTGGGGTCTTTAAGTTCGACATCCAATTGGGCGGCAATACGTGAGAAATTTAACAAGCAGAGGGGATCATGTACGGGAGTCAGAATCTCCAAACGTCCAGTAAGCTCCTTCACCCCAGAAGCGCGAGGCGCAGGAAGATCTAAAATAAGTTGCATGCCCGAGGGGATCTTCGGGTCATATGCAACAGGTGTCCAATCCTGATTCGTCTTAGTTAAATCCGAATCCTTCAAGAGCAGGTTCTTTGCCTGATCATCAACCGCCTTTTCTAAAACACAACGCATTCCCTTGATTTCACGAAGATCCTTGCCCGACAGGTTTAGGGCGACCACTAAATTCCCCGGGGAGGGGTCATCTGTTGGAATGGTTGCCGTAATCGAAATATCCGACGGCACACCCCACCCCCATGATCCCATCATCACTAGAAAAAGCCCGCAAACTCCTAGTCGCTTCATACGGTTACCCTCTTGATTGGAACAGTTGAATCTCTCCCAATATTCCAATATTCCATTGTTCCATTGATGTCTGTAATGATATACCTTCTCTGGTAGTGCGTCAATGACCGTCCTGTTATTTATACGGCGCGGTTCCGGATTTATCCACGCGATAGCCCCACTTCTGGATATACTCTTTCCCGGGACGGAAGTCGTCGTTCGTCTTTTTGAGGAGGCGGGTCAGCTCCGCGTCGAGCTTTTCGCGGACAGCCTGAAGCTTGGGATCATTGACCCGGTTCTCTAACTGGTAAGGATCTGCTTCATTGTCATAAAGAAGCCACGGCCCTTGTAACGACCGCACATACGTGTAGCGTTTGGACCGTACGCCTCTGTATTCGCGTCCACCCTTTGCAAGCGTCCACTCGCCAAACGGCGTATAGCAAGCAATGAGGGCGGCGCTATCGGCTGGTTCGGGCTGCTCGCCACGAAGGAGAGGCGCATAGTTTTCACCTTCAACAGTCGCGGGCACCCCTACTCCACTCAATCCGAGCAGGGTCGGCATGAGATCCGGCGTGTTGATTAGGAGTTCACTCATGCGCCCGCTCTTGATTGCCGCCGGATAACGAAGCAACAGGGGAACCCGGATCGACTCATCCCAAGGCCGTTGCTTGCGGGTCTCGCCGTTTTGGGAGCCGAGCATGTCGCCATGGTCCGAGGTGAAAACAACGATTGTATCCTCGCGGAGCCCCTTCTCCTCAAGGGTGCCGAGCAATTCGCCAAGGGCCTTATCCAGCGCAACGATATGCGCATAATACCCTGCGAGGTTGTTACGAAAAGCCAGTGTGTCCTTGGCATTCTTGCGAAGAACAATCTTCTCAGGATCAAAGAGTTTTCGACAGGCCTCCGGCGCGGTTTCATACGGATTATGAGGAGGTCCCCAAGAGAGGACCATCAAAAAGGGTTTGTCATCCTTTTTGCGACCAGCTATATAGTCTTGTGCATCCTTGGTCTGTGCAAAGGAATCATAGCCCTTCCAAACCTTTTTCGTTGAATCATCCTGGGCATAATACTGAGATCCGTTGTAATCGTGCGTGCACTCGAGAACCTTCCAATACTCGAAACCCTGACGCCGCTCCTTCGGAATAAAGGACGACCTTCCGCGTCCGTCCACGTGCCATTTCCCAATATAGGCTGTATCATAGCCACTGGCAGAGAAAACTTCGGCGATGGAGACCGCATTGCTACTGAGCGACACGTCGTTGACGATCAGCCCATGCTTGAGGGGATATTGTCCGGTGAGCAGGCTGCCCCGATAGGGCGTGCAAACTGGGGTGCAGGAGATGGCGTATTTGAAATTAATACTTTCACCTGCCAGCTTATCGAGTGCGGGTGTCTTGCCAATCAGATTTGGATCGTTCTCCCAGGTCGTCGCCTGTGCACGCCACTGGTCGGCCAGCACAAAAAGCACATTCGGCTTAGCC
>CAMBQV010000143.1 GCA_945870145.1 Akkermansia muciniphila | reverse complement strand
CTGGAGGGAGATAGAGAACTGCCGAAGGCGAGATGCCCCCGCCTGGAAGACGCGGGTCCGACCCATCAAGTGTATAATAGACCGAGCCAACAGGCGAACTTAAAAGAATTGCTTGCCCATTGGTCACGACCCCGCCCTGCTGAGCCAGGACAGGAGGATCAAAGGAAGGAAACAAACCCGCGGCTCGCAGATAACCGACCACCTGGTTGCCTCGAACGGGAAACATGCTTGTGCGAATGGTGTCTGCATCAGCAAGCCAATCGCTGGGTGTTGGCTGATATATCCCCCACCGTGCGCATTCAGCGAACATGCTGTTCTGAACTTCGCTCATCCGCGCATCCAGACGCGCCAGGTTGCGTGTCGGTGTCAGTGCGCCATTGTGATAAAAATGTTTATAAACACGGTCGGCAAGAAACATCTTAAAGTCCGGGTTGGTGTCCGCCCGCAGTTTTTCAAAGAAGCTTCCTGGACCATTTCGGATGACTCGATTTCCCGTGGTCACACGCAAAAAACCATCTGAATCCGCCATCCAGAACTTGAAGCCGCTTCCGGCATTCACCGGGCCGGCACAGCGATATTCAGATTCACAATTCCCATAATTCCAGAGCAGCATGAAGTCAACAAGCGACTGGACATCCAAGGCGGTTTTCACAGCATGGTAATTGGTTCCGATGGCACGTGCATTATACCAGGAATAGCGGGATATCGGGTCAGGCGTGCCAGTCACAAAGTTATCTCCCGCATTGTCGTTGCCACGGACGACCAGATAGTCGGTTTGCTTCCCGCCCAAATAGTTAGCCAGAAAGGCATCATCCAACGCCTCACGCAAGTCGTATTGGCCCCAGTAGGTCCCGTTGAGGTAGAGGTTGACATACCGTCCATGCGGATTGAGGTTCCCCATATGCATCATGGAGTCATCCACAAAGCGGGCAGACATGTAGAAGCCACGATCAAACATATCCTGTGATCCCGAACGCAACTCGAGTTTGTTGAACGACTCGCGGACCGAGAAGCCTCGATCAAACCCGTTGAGCAGGGGCGCCTCCAATTTGCCGGCTCCGAATATCTTGCGGAAATTCAGACGCCAGCTCTTCTTTGCGAACTCCTGATAGGAACCACCAAACTGTTCAATTCCGCAATTAGCTTGTACAGTCTTACGCGTATCATTGCTTGACCAGAGAACCTCCACAGAACCTTCACGTTCATAGTAATCGTCTTTGACCTCCGGCAACGCGACGGAGATCGTCGGCAAATCATTGAGGCCTTGTCGGATGGTCGCGGTATACAAGGGATCTAAGCCTTTGATGGTCTTGGCATTCATTAACGCAGAGGACAGCAGAGCTTCAATAAAGATATAAGTCTGTGTCTCAGTCCGATGGGAGTGATAGCCCGGCCGTATGACGCGCGCCCTGACGACGCGTGTGCTATCGATCTGAATCGGGCCCGTGTAGACCAGGCTGGGCTCTGTTCCATTTGTTGAAACCAGAAGTGTCGAGTCTGGATTCGGATTGGTGATGGCCAGCGCAAAGGCATTCGTACAGAAACCGCGCTTCTGGCTGAACGAGACATCCTGAAGCCACCCTTGATAACGCGTGCTCAGATTTATCTTTTGGGGGGTCGGGTCAGCAAAACCCCACGTCCCCTCGAAGTTACGCGAATACGCCAGATCTTCGCGCTGAGCAGGGAAGGTCATTGTGTCAAGTACGGTTGCGTTCGGTGCCGTCAACTTGATTGATTCTCCCTCATCTGAGAGTTTCCAGCTTGCATGCAGGAATCCGGCAGGATCAATTTTCTGAGCCTTGTCAGAGGCAAAAACGATCAGGCGGCCATACGCAGGAATCGTCACATCCGGGAAAGTCCATTTAAAGGGTTTAGACATGTTGTCGCTCAGTCCATACCCCAGCAGCGGAATGGCGCTACCGCTTGGATTACGGATTTCAACCCAGTCGGGGACATCGCCATAACCGTCCTCAAGGGAGACCGCATTGGCCGCGACAACCTCCTCAAGCTTCAGCGTCGGAGAGAGACCATCAACGGTTACAGCGATGGCTTGCTCGAAAACCGTACATTTATTGGTAGCCACCAGTGTATAGCAGGCTGGGTAATAAGGGGTCAATGTAATTGAGGAGAGGCCAGTCACGTTTGTGACTAATCCATTTCCATCATAAATGAATGCGGTGTCCACATCAGCAACCTGCCACGAGAGTGTCGTTTCCTGTCCCTGAGTCAGATTGGTCACAGAGGCGCCAAACTGGATGATCCCTGTTTCGGAAAGTGGCTTACCAAAGACTTCAACCTCCTTAAATCCAAGATACCAAGTTCCAAAAGCGCCGCTGGTGCGTTCTTTGTTTTCAAGCCCCACCCGCACATAGCGTGCAATATAGGTGCCCCCCAAATCGAGTGAGAATAACGGCAAATTCGTCAATGCCAAGTGTCGCGAATAGACTGATTCATGCTTCTCATCAAAGAGACGAACCGTTGCACTCTTTAAGATGCCATTCATGCCATCCTTTTCGAAAATGCGCACGCCTGTGAGGGCATGAAGCTCACCAAGATCAACCTCCCAATAGCCGTCTACGGTTGCCGACGTTGTCTCTGTCGATGTCGCCAGGTCTCCATCGTTGGCGTAGGATGCCGGGGGGAGCGTGTCGATTAACCGCGTCATGAAGGAATCTTTCCCTACAGCAATGTTTGTCCCAGGCGTCCACAATCCATAGACGCGTGCTTCGGCAAGGGTCACGAAATAATTGTTATCCCCGTTTTTCACATTGTTTTCCAGACCAACCCGCACATATTTTCCCGTGACAGCCGATGGGAAGACATAGCTCCATGTCCCGGCAGAACCAGGATTAGTTACAATCATTGACGTCACACTCACCCTGTTGGAGTCAAATATCCGAAGCGTTAATCCGTCCATACGGTCATCTGCGCCGACCAGATTACGATTGACCAGCTCAATTTTTGTAATCGGATAAGTGGCCAGCAAGTCCTCTTCCCAATAACTGTTGGGGGTATCGGCTGTATGGGTAAAAGAAGCCGCATTATTATCCAAGGCATTTGAGGCTGGAAAGGAATTCCCCGCATCATAATTACTGCTCTGAGAAGCTGTTCCGCGGACAACGATCACTTCCTGGGTTGCAGCCATGAGCGAGGAGCAGCCCATGAAGACCATGAGTATCAAGAGGTTATAAAGATTTATCGTTCTATTTTTCATAGTTTTCGTCATTGTTTCTATCAATTTAATAGTTTATCCCTTCCCTGACACCCCCGTCAACTGGATTCTCTGCAATTCTAGATTTCGCCGAACTCCAGCAACAGATTCCGCTAAAGGAGGTACTCCGAGCGGGTTTGTGCAGGATTTCCCTGGTTTGGAGTTCCGCCTTTAGGCGGTCTTGCCCATAACTTCAACTGGAATGTTGGGGTAGACTGGATTGACTAAGCTTTGTCGCGAACTTTGTCGCGAGCTTTGTCGGTTCAATAAACTCTGCGCCTCCGCCTGTCCGCCGTGGTCGCTTGCGCGTAGGCGAATGCCTCTGCGCGAAACAAGTTACCCGTCCGTATATTCCCGGTGTAAGGGTTATAGGTTGGACAGGTGTTAATTGATTTCGACAAAGCTCCCGACAAAGCTCGCGACAAAGTTTATAGAACCTCGGGCAGCGGTCTTGCCCATCATTAGAATTGCTTCTGGATTTTTCCCCTTTTATCTTTTGACAATGACCTCCTTTAGAACCTATACTAAGCAACTATGCCTACCCAAGTTATCCATCAACGCTTTTCGGTTCCCTTTTACTACCCTGTCTACTTCACGCGAAGCGTGTTTTCAAAGGGTAATCAAACCTTTCTCAAAGCCGTGGCTCCCCGACAAAGCGACGCACCCGTGCGTATCCTGCTGGTGGTCGACGACGGGGTCGTGGCTGTAGCCCCAACGCTCCTAAGCCGTATTGAGGATTATTTTTCCGCTTATCACTCCAGAATAACTCTTATTGAAAAGCCTGTGATCGTCTCAGGCGGCGAACATGCCAAGAATGGCTGGGGGCATGTCCGTGAAATCATGACCCGTGCAGGCATGGACCGCTTGGACCGTCACAGCTATATCGTTGCGATCGGCGGCGGCTGTGTACTGGATATGGCTGGCTTTGCCGCCTCATTGATTCATCGCGGCGTTCGCTTCATCCGCATTCCGACAACTGTCTTGGCTCAGAATGATGCGGGTGTCGGCGTGAAGAACGGGATGAATGACGGTGGCGCAAAAAATTTCATCGGCACCTTTTCACCTCCGTACGCCGTGATCAATGATTTCGAGTTTCTCAAAACATTGTCCCCCATTGACTGGGTCGGCGGCATATCGGAAGCCTTCAAAGTCGCCATCATTTCGGATAAGCCTTTTTTTAACGCGCTCTGCAAAGATGCACCCAAACTTAAAAAGCGCAATCAAGCCGCTATGGAAAAGCTCGTCCAGAAAACTGCGGCCCTGCACTTGAAGCATATTGCGACCCATGGGGACCCCTTTGAGTTCGGAAGCGCGCGCCCCCTTGATTTCGGCCACTGGGCCGCACACCGTCTGGAAATCGACTCCAACTTTTCAATCTCCCATGGACACGCCGTCGCGATCGGCATCGCGCTGGACAGCACCTACGCGCTGCTCAAGGGGATGATTACAGTTGCTGAACGCGATGCGATTCTCAAGGGGCTCCAGCAATCAGGACTTCCAACCTTCTCCCCGCTCTTGGA
>CAMBQV010000142.1 GCA_945870145.1 Akkermansia muciniphila | reverse complement strand
GACCATGGCAGACAATCCTGATCTCTCACAGCCTCAAGATGACTGGGGTTGGGAAGTCTGGCATAAATACTGGGTGGAACAGCGTAAATATTGGATCGAGGCCTGCGGTTTACCCAAGAGCTCGTTTGTTGAATATTGGCAGAAGCCAGACGAACTCGCCCATTATGCGCGTGCGTGCGTCGATATCCAGTATAGTTTCCCCTTTGGCGTGCAGGAGCTCGAAGGTATCGCTGCGCGTTCCGATTTCGACCTCTCTCAGCACCAGAAGCACAGTGGCAAGAGCATGGAAGTTTTTGATGAACCTCTTAAGCTAGCTGCCGCAAAGTTGGATGAGGATGCTAAAACAGCCTTTATTGCCAAAGTCGTCGCAGATTGGCAATCACGCGGGAAGGATGCTGAGGCAGCCAAATTGTTTGTCGCCAAATTGTTTGAAGGAAAATATCTTCCGCATGTGATCGAGCCTTCAGCGGGTGTTGATCGGATGATGTTGGCGCTCCTCTGCAATGCGTATGAGGAACAGAAACTGGTGGATGAAAAGGGCAAAGAAGATCTCCGTGTTGTGATGCACTTCAGTCCCCGGATTGCCCCCGTCAAAGTGGCTGTTTTCCCACTAGTCAAAAATAAGCCGGAGCTCTATGGAAAGGCTCGTGAAATCTTTGAGCATCTTCGCCGTCGGTACTCCGCCTTCTGGGATGAGAGTGGCGCGATTGGACGCCGTTACCGCCGTCAGGATGAGATTGGCACGCCCTGGTGCGTCACGGTTGACTTCCAGACGATGGAAGATGGAACCTTTACTGTTCGAGACCGTGATTCGATGCAACAGGAACGCCTGACGCTCCAGCAGCTCAAAACGAAAATCGAAGAAGCTCTCTACTAGTCGTGGAACCTGATCTCCATTATGCAAAGCCCGATCTTGATCGCCTTCGCAGAAGAGGGTTATCCGAGGTTATTTATGGCGCTGGTAAGACGCCAGAGCAAATTGTTGCCATCATGCGTTCTCTTAATGCTGCTGGCCAAAATGGCTTTGCAACGCGTATCACACCTGAGCAAGCACTTGCCATCACTCGTGAACTTCCCACGGCAAGCTATCTAAAAGAGGCACGCATACTCACCTGCGATGTGGCGCCATTGCCGGAAGGTAAAGGTAAAGTCGTTGTTGTTTGCGCCGGGACATCTGATCTGCCTGTCGCGGAAGAGGCTGCCGTGACCGCGGAACGGATGGGAGCCAAGGTTGAACGTCTGTATGATGTCGGGGTTGCAGGTATCCATCGCCTTATATCTCGGGTGGACAGTTTTTCTGATGCTTACGCGATCGTCGTAGTGGCTGGCATGGAAGGTGCACTTCCCTCTGTTGTGGGGGGCTTGACGGATATCCCTGTGATTGCTTGCCCGACGAGCATTGGCTATGGAGCCAGTTTCGGCGGAATTGCCGCGCTTTTGGGTATGCTCAATTCCTGCGCGTCAGGCGTTACCGTGGTTAACATTGATAACGGCTTCGGAGCGGGTGTCGCTGCAGCACAGATTAATCGCCTTGCTACACACGCCTAAGGGGTATTCTTGTTTTTTTCAGGCAGAGGTTTTTCCTCTGGTTTAATCTCTTTGCGGCGTTGAGATTCTTCGCGCCCCGCGCGCCATTTCTTTTGATCCTCATCAATAGTCTGGCCGAGTAATTTGCGTTGCTCGGGGGTCAGGTGATCGCGTATGAGGATAACACGCTTCATTGCGAGTTTTGCCTGTTCAATACGCAACTTACCAATCTTCTCAATCACCTCCGTTATCGCAGACGTGTTTGAGCCCTCTTCAGCAAGTGCCTTCTTGAGGTGTTCAGCTTGTTGACGCGCAAGCTGGGAAATCTCTTCTTCAATCTTTGAACTCTCCGCTTCAATGATCTTCCAAGCTTCACGAAGTTTTAAAGATTGTTCTTCGGTGACACCCACCTTCTTCATAAATTCTGGATTTGTAACCTTTCGCTCTAGCCAAAAACCACCACTGCCTCTCACGAGACTATTGGAGGAAGCACCATGCCCACGCATCCCCACGAGTGGTGGGTGTCCGGGAAGATGCCGCTGGGGTGTTTCTTTCGGTTCACCAAATACCAAGGTGACTGATAGGAAGCATGTCGAAATACTCAAATAGAGAGAGTTTAAAAGTGTCATAGTCATATAAACGGACAAAACTAAAACTTATTGCCTTAAAAATTAGTTCGCTTTCAACTGGAAGAGGATGACCATACGAGCTGAGGCCTCAACGGTCTTTCCGTTACGGGCTCCCGGATTAAAAAGCGTTGTTAAAATCGCCTCTTCCGCTGCGCGATCCAACTCTTTGTGGCCGCTTGAAGAGACAAGTGTGGTACTCTTGACCTTTCCTTCTTTGCCCACGAAGACATCTATGATTACACGTCCCTCCTCCCCTCGACGACGAGAGCCCATTGGATATTTCGGATGGATGGATTGATCTTTTGTCGTGGGGGGGATGAGAACCCCCTGTAACATCCCCCCAGTGGAGTCGGAGTGTGTGGAGGTGGGGTCTGTTGTCTCTTGTGGGGTAAGGCTTGTGGTGAGCTTTGGCAAGAACAGTTTGTCAGGAAGCACCGTAGGTGTGGTGATCATGACCGTCGGCGTGGGAGGCGAGAAATCCGGTTCCGGTTGCTTTGAAATGTCGATGGTATCGTTTGAAAGGTCCAAAAAGGCGGGAGCTTGCACGATAGGGTTGGGTAGGCGAAGAAACTCAAGTTTGTTATCCTGCTCTGGGCGTGGGGCAGTGTCGGCACTCTTGGGCGACGGGGTTTCGGTCAGTACATCTTCCACAAGAGAGAGGGTTACACTGTCTGGCGCTATGGGCAAATTACTCTCGTTATTCTTGTCAAAGGTCGCAACGATGCCAAGGCAGAGTAGCGCAACCATGTGGAAAATGAGCGCGATTATAAAACTTAAACTATAATTACTCCTTGGCACAGCATTTAGTTCTTTTTCTTCTCTTCGACTTGAAAGGCAACACGTTCAACACCTGCTTTTTTTAGTTTCGAAAGAAGTTCAATGCCAACTCCGATCTCGGCCTTTTGATCGGCGCTGATCATAACCGGAAGCTTTTTGTCTTTCCAGAGTCCAGCAGCGAGCGGTACAAGGTCATCCATCTTCATTAGCCGCTTATTGAGATAGAGCATATTTTCAGGGGTGATCGTGACTAGGGTTAACTCACCTTTCTCGTGCACTCCTGTTGCTGCGGGGAGATTGACTTTGATCCCACGATGAACTGACATGGAGAAGATCGAGTAGATAAAAAAGACAAGGATCAAAAACATGACATCCATGAGAGAGATCATTTCTAAGCGCGCTTTACGGTCTTCGTATCCAGAGGTGAGTTTCATGGTATCACAGCGGAGAGGTTAGTATTAGAGTGCTAGAGGAGGATGGGGGACCGTCTTGTTTTGGCTTGTGTTGTAGGCGATTTCCATTTGGTGTGCAAATTGCTCAAGTTCATGTGTGCGACGCTTGAGTTGCGCCAGAAGGAAGTTGAAGGGGAAGAGGCAGCCAATGGCGACAATAAGTCCTGCTGCGGTGGTAATCAGAGCTTCAGCAATACCTGCTGTTGCCCCCATGGGATTATCAATCGCCGAGGCACTTAACACATTAAAGGTGTTGATGATGCCGGTCACCGTTCCAAGAATGCCCAACATGGGGGCGACGGTGATGACGGTATCGAGAATTGAAAAACCCCGACTCAGGCGGTCAATCGTCTGCTGGGAACTGGCTTGGAGCGTCTCCGTGAAACCTGCCTCACGATGTTCAAGTGCCTCTGCGAAAATGAAACAAATCGCCGACTCCGCATTGCGAGCAATGGCCAAAGCCTCTGCATATTTTCCCTCGCGCGTCAAAGCGATGATTTGCCGCTGTTTTGAACGAAAGAAATAGTTTGCGAAGTTGTATTTTGAGAAGGCAAAAAAACGCTCGCAGGCAATGGTAAATCCTAAAATCGAACAGATCAGGATGGGCCACATCACCGGGCCACCCAGTTCAAAAATTTTCAACGCATTGGTTATGATCGGTGTCATCATGACTACATCACTTTCATCTTTGGAAGGTCTTGAATGTCCACATACCCGACGAGTAACCCATCCCCGTCAACAACAGGCAGATCGTCAATTTTGAATTTTTCAAAGACGCGTAATACATCCACGGCAAAGGCCTCTGTCTTTACGAAGACAGGCTTGCGGGTCATATAGGTGGCAACACATTCGTTGAGAATGTTTTGTCCTTGGGAGAGTTGGCGACGCAGATCGCCATCCGTGAAAATGCCAGCCAGATGGCCCTTCTCGTCTGCAATGAGCGCAGCACCACTTTTGGCTGTCGTCATCGCGACAATCGCATCCTTAACCGTTGCATTCTCGGCAAGACGGGCAATCTTATCGCCTGTCCGCATAATATCATACACATGGAGCACGAGTGCACGTCCGATTGCACCTGCTGGATGCAAGCGGGCATAGTTCTCTTTTTTGAACTGACGTGCATCCAAAAGAACCATCGCCAATGCATCGCCAACTGCAAGGGTCGCCGTAGTACTTGTGGTAGGGGCCATGCCAAAGGGGCACGCTTCCTTATCGATTGTCACACAGAGGACGGCATCACTCATGCGGGCGAGTGAGTTCTCCGTGTTGCCGACCATACCAATGACAGGTATGCTTAAGCGACGTACCGCTGGAATCAGCTTGATCAGTTCGTCCGACTCACCTGAAAAACTAAGTGCCAGCAAGACATCATGCTCTGCTATCATCCCGAGGTCGCCATGCATCGCTTGCATCGGATTCATCATGACGCTGGTTGAGCCGGTGCTGGCAAGAGTGGAAGAAAGC
>CAMBQV010000141.1 GCA_945870145.1 Akkermansia muciniphila | reverse complement strand
CTGCATGCGCCCCTCTCGGATGTGCACTTTTGTCGGGTCATCCATCAGTTCCGATACGAGGGTATAGTTGATCATCGTATTCCCGAAGGTCTCCAAGTGACGTTTGGGTGGAACGATAATCTCTGTATTGTTAACCGCGTACCAGAAATCGAACTGTGTTGGCTTCTTATTCATGAAAGGGCGAATAATAGCATAAAAGAGGGGGTGTTGTCACGAGGGTGATTTTTTATTTTTCAAAAAATTAGGAGTTTGCGTCTCAGCA
This sequence comes from Akkermansia muciniphila, assembly GCA_945870145.1. GTDB lineage: Bacteria > Verrucomicrobiota > Kiritimatiellia > RFP12 > UBA1067 > CAIZQW01. The sequence continues at coordinate 4,786 of CAMBQV010000141.1, read as the reverse complement.
GTAGGGATGATAAACTCTTAGTCTTTAATGCTTAATCCTTTTAAGGGACGATCAAGACAAAGTGATAAACATTATGAGTAGCGAAACCACAGTTGGCGTTGTTCATCCTGAGACAGTGTCGCTGACCTTGCCCTCAGAAGGATTTAAACTCGAAAAGGGAGGGGTTCTGCAGGCGATTACTGTGGCGTATGAACGTTGCGGAGCCTCTCTGGCAACCAACGATAACGTCATCTTTGTCTGCCATGCCTTGACCGGCGATGCCCATGTGGCTGGCATTCGGCCTGGCGAAACGGAGCCTGATGGTTGGTGGGAGGGCATGATTGGCCCTGGCAAGGGCATGGATACCAATCGGTATCAGGTCATTTGTGCCAACATTCTGGGTGGTTGCAAAGGAACCACAGGGCCTGCTTCCATCTCTCCAGTCACGGGGAAGCCTTATGGTTCTGATTTCCCCAAACTGACGGTGGGCGATATCATTGAGGTCCATCGTCTTCTATTACGACAATTGGGTATTACCCACCTCGCGGGGGTAATCGGGGGTAGTTTCGGCGGAATGCAGGTGATGGAGTGGGTGGCTCGCTATTCTGAGGAAATTGATCGGGCCATGATCATTGCTTCGGCTGCCAGCCTCAACTCGCAAGCATTGGCCTTTGATATTATTGGACGGCATGCGATCACGGAAGATCCCAATTGGAACATGGGCGACTACTATGGCGCGGAACAGCATCCCCATCGTGGGTTGTCGAGTGCTCGGAAGCTCGCCCACATCACCTATCTCTCCCAAGAGTTGATGGATGAGAAGTTTGGACGTGAGAAACGCGCTGAGTGGGTGGCGGCGGACGAAGAACAACGGCAGAATCGCGAAGCAAGCTTTGGAACTTATTTTCAGGTGGAGAGCTATCTCCAGCATCAAGGCGAGAAGTTCATCCGCCGCTTTGACGCCAATTCCTATCTTCACATTACCTTAGCGATGGATGAGTATGACTTGAGGGAGAATTATGGCTCCCTTGAAAAGGCCTTTGAGAAGGTTACCTCGCGTCTCTTGGTCGTCTCACTCAGTGGCGACTGGCTCTTTACACCATGTCAGTCCGAGGAACTGGTGACCGCACTCGTTCGCCAGCAGAAGCGAGTCTCCTACTGTCACTTGGATACTGATGCGGGACACGATGCTTTCCTCACCCATATCTCAGATTTGAAGCGTATCATCCATTCGTTTTTGGCAACGCCGGAGGAGATGGCTCAACGAGCCACCCGCCAGTTGAGTCAATTCGGGCACTATCAAGCCGTGGTAGAGATGATCCATCGAGCAGGTTGTGTCTTAGACCTCGGGTGCGGGGATGGCGCCCTCTTGAATATTCTTAAAGAGCGTAAACAGATCAGTGGTAACGGTGTTGAAATTAGTGTCGAGGGCGTTATTACTGCTATTGGCGCAGGGTGTGATGTGATTTTGGAAGATGTTGACGATGGACTCGCTATGATTCCTGATGACAGTTATGATCAGGTTGTCCTGAGCGAAACGCTGCAGACCATTAAACGTCCGAAGGAGTTGCTCCAACAAATTTTGCGCGTCGCAGACGAGGCGGTGATCACCTTCCCGAACTTTGCCGGTATGGATGTTCGGTTCCAGTTGCTCTTTGGTGGGCGCATGCCGAAGGGCGCAGATATTCCCTATGAGTGGTATGAAACACCAAACATTCACTTGTTTACCTTGAAGGATTTTATTGCATTATGCCAACAGGAGGGGATTGTAATCAAGGAGCTGATCTGCCAGTCGAATTCGTGGCTCGGACGACTCCTGCTGCTGTTGGGATTCAAAAATTTTGCTGCCTCAAAGGTCGTTGTTCGTATCAAACGACAGCCGGCTTCGCCTTCAGCTTCCTCCTACGCTAAAGCTACGGCGGACAAGACGTCGAGCTAGGGGAGTAGTTGGAGTTGAAGATTAAACTGGGAAGTTTTTTGTGATTTTTCGCCTGCCCGCCGTAGCCATATTCGCGAAGGTGGGTGGGTTTTGTGGTTCCTAGCCAGAGGACGAAAGAGAGATTGTTATGGAAAAATGGTTAGCTTCAAATTTAGAGCGCATGGCGGAGGAGCTTTCACCCTGCCGTGATTGTCCCGTGGCGAACACGGTGCGAGATGTAAATCTGCCAGGCACTGAAGCAGTTATTGATGTCTTGGAGAAGCTCATGGGCGTGCTCTATCCAGGATGCCACGGCAAAGGACCCGTCTCGCATGAGCATTGCCATCATCATTTGAAGGGGACGATTCAACAGATTGCAGAAGAGCTCTATGATCAAACGCATCGCTCTTTCGAGTATGCTTGTAACAAGGTCAAATGTATCGCCTGTGGCGATTGCGAGTTGAAGGCGAAACAGGCAGTCACCGCCCTGTTGGAAGGGCTTCCCGCCATCCGTGAAATGTTGCAAGAGGATATCAAGGCTGCTTATGAAGGAGATCCCGCGGCACGTTCGACGATGGAGATCGTGATGAGCTATCCAGGTCTTTATGCGATTACGGTACATCGCATTGCTCATGCGCTCTACCAGCAAGGCGTTCATCTGATTCCGCGTGTCATGAGCGAACATGCCCACTCGAAGACAGGTATTGATATTCATCCAGGGGCAACCATCGGTCCTGGCTTCTTTATTGATCATGGCACAGGTGTCGTGATTGGCGAAACATGTACGATCGGACGTCGCGTCAAACTCTACCAAGGTGTCACCTTGGGTGCTCTGAGCTTTGCCAAGGATGATACGGGCTCTCTTGTTAAAGGGGTTAAGCGCCATCCGGATGTTGAAGACAATGTGGTGATCTATGCAGGCGCCACGATCTTAGGCGGTGATACGGTTATCGGTCGTGACTCTGTCATTGGCGGTAATGTTTGGCTTATTCACTCTGTACCCGCTGGGTCAAAGGTTTATAACCAGACGCCCAGTCCAGTCATCAAAAGCGTTTAAAACTCGGTTTATTTTTGTGCACGCGTTGACTGGGTGTGTTGCGCATGACGTTCGCGGTACTGTTTAGGGGAGAGCCCGCGTAAACGTTTAAAGGTGCGGATAAAATGACTGTGGTCATAAAAGCCAACAGCTTGGGCTATATCGCTGATGGTTCGGTCAGTTTGCTCCAGGTGTTCCAGTGCGACATGGATACGGGTTCTTAAAATATAATCGCTGATGTTGATGCCGAAAATTTTAATGAATCGGCGTTCAAGTTGCCGTGCGGAGGTGTTCGCGATCTTGGCCAGATCCTCCACGTGAATCGTCTGCGGGTAATAGGCGTGAATAAATTCAATGACGCTTGAAAAATGGCCATACCAGTTCGGTGCGTCACTAATATCATCGATGAGCCGGTAAAGTCCTGCCACACCAATGACCTCATGTGCCCGATTGAAGAGGGGGACTTTGCTATAGACAACCAAGCGGTTGGAACTGTTTGGAGCCAGTTCAGTTGCATTGATGATGGGTTTCCCGGTTGTCATGACGTGTTGATCATCATGTGCGTATTTATCTGCAAGCGCCTTGGGATGTAGATCATAGTCCGTCTTGCCGATGACTTCAGACTCATGCCCCACATTGTAAATTTCACACGACCGGCGATTAAAAAGCATGACCCGACCTTTGAGGTCCTTCATAAAAAAGGCTGTTTCAGGCATCGTATCGAGGAGCAGTTTAATGCTCTCAAAGTCGCCGATTTGTGAAAGAAACGTTTTGGGAGAGTTTTCACGTGTTTTCATAACTTTGACCTTTTGAAATGTCGGAATTATACACAAAGATGTCGGAATTGTACAATACAGATCTCCCTGAAAAGTGATATCTTTAAAACATAGTTTTTTTAGCAGTCTAATCAAGAAAGGATGGCACAGGATGAAACGGATAGCAGTCGTCGGTTTTGGCTTTATGGGACGTATGCACTACGCCAACTGGAAGAAGATGAAGGGGGTACAGGTCGTCGCGCTTTGTGACCGCGATCTCTCGCAGTTTTCCGCACCCATTGCGAAAGCGAATCTTTCGGGGGCGGATACCTCGACCGATTTCGGTTCAGCTAAGATTTATGATGATTTTGATAAAATGCTGGCGGAGGTGAAGCCGGATATTGTAGATATTACGCTTCCCACGCCGTTGCATCCGATTCTAACGGCTAAGGCTCTGAAGCTGGGCATCCACGTGATTTGTGAAAAACCCATGGCTCTGGATGCTGTTTCGTGCAAGACCATGCTCAAAGCGAAGCAGGCAGCTCCTAAGGGGACGCAACTGATGATTGCCCACTGCCTGCGCTTCTGGCCGGCGTATGTCTATTTAAAGAAGTTGGTCGAGAGCAAGAAGTATGGCAAGGTTCTCGCAGCCTCCTTCCGTCGTTATAGCCCACCTCCGGGCTGGGGAAAGGGAAAGAGCTGGTTTATGGATGAGAGCAAGAGCGGCGGTGTTGCCCTAGATCTGCATATCCATGATACCGATATGGTTCACTATCTTTTCGGGCTTCCAAAATCAGTCACCAGTACTGCTGTCTGGGGCGCGGATGGTGTGATGCAGCATATCAGCACACTCTATGATGTGGGTGGACCGGTTGTCACATCGGATGGTAGTTGGGCGATCAATCCAACGATGGGGTTTGAGGCGTCCTATCATGTCACCTTTGAGAAGGCAGTCGCTATCTTGGATTTCAAACGCGAAAAAGCGCTCTGCGTGTATCCTGCAAAAGGGGAGGCTTTCGAGCCGAAACTTCCTGCCGGCGATGGCTATGAGCATGAACTGAAGTGGTTCCTGAACAGTGTCAGCGGCAAGAAGGTGCC
>CAMBQV010000140.1 GCA_945870145.1 Akkermansia muciniphila | reverse complement strand
AATTATAACGTCTTGTCCTCTTTGACTGATCGTATTACGAGCGCGTCTGCTGAACTTCGTCCTGTCGGAAGGGGCGCGAACGCAGATGGTGATTTTGCGGCTGCTAACCTAGGTGAGGCCAAAGACGAAGATAAGTGGAAACAATTCTTCCAGCAGATGGGCGTTAAGTGGCCGATCGGCTCCTCGGTTTCTTATCTGGCGACGATTGGTAAGCTTCGCGTGACGAATACTCAAGAAGAATTGGCCATGTTCGAGCAGGTGTTAGAAGACTTGAATGTGACCCCTCGTCTGGTCGAAATTGAGACACGCTTTGTGGAGGTCTCGCAAAATGATCTGAACTCCCTGGGCTTTGAATGGTTGCTCAATGGTGACTTTAGCTGGAGTGCAGGTGGCTTCTTGAAGAATGCCCTTGACTTAAGGGATTATAGCAGCAACAAGCTGGTTCCGATTTATCAAGGTGGTGTGCCGGCGTTTGAAGCTGACGGAGTAACGCCTAAAATGGGATATTCTTCATTTTCGGAAGTGGGTCCGATGACAGGGTATGCCGATCAGTATGGCAATCCAGTTTATGCTAATAATACCCCTGTAAGCCACAACATGGGCATGGGGGCTATCGATGGAACGGATAAGGGGTATACCACGGGAATGCGTTATCTGAATAGCCCTAATAACCCTGTCGTGGGCGAGAATGCATCGGTGAATGATAAATTTATGAAGTTAAATGCCTTCATTGGTGGCGCCGATATCTCTATGATCTTGCATGCGCTCTGTCAGCGGTCCGATACGGATGTGCTCTCTGCACCGAAGGTGACCACGAAATCTGGCCAGGAAGCCATCATCAAGGTTGTGACCGAGTATATCTATCCCAGTGAATTCAATGTGCAGATCTCGCAGCAAGGCAATACAGGCGGAAACAATACAGGCGGTAGCACGGGTGAACCTGTTGCGATCGTTGAGCCCCAAAACTTTGTCACCCGTGAAGTCGGTGTGATCCTTCAAGTTGTCCCAGAGGTCTCTTCAGAGGGCCAGATGATCAACTTAACCATGAAGCCTCAGGTGGTCTCCGAGCCTGTCTGGAAAAACTACGGAACCAAGTTGCCCAAGACAACCCAAGTTACTGGTAAATGGGATCCCTTGGATCCCACCAAATGGATCCCTGCTATCGCGGCCGGTGTCAACGGCGTAGGCTCTGCAACAGAGACAACCTATGTCGAGTTGCCCATGGAGCAGCCCTTCTTTACGGTGCGCTCGGTTGAAACGCAGTTGCTCGTCTACAATGGAGCAACAGTTGTCATGGGCGGTCTGATGACGGAGCAGCGCAGAACTATGGAGGACAAGATTCCGTTCCTTGGCGATATCCCTTACCTTGGACGCCTCTTCCGGAGTCGCTCGGAAAAATCAGACAAGCGCAATCTTCTTATTTTTGTAACAGCGAGATTGGTTGATCCAGCGGGGCGCACGGTACGTACGGGTGGCAATGAATCAACAATTCTGCCTATACCCGGGCTGACGCCTACTACAGGACCTGTTGCAACCCCGGAAGCTGTTCCGCTGGCCCAGCCTTAAGCTGTGCTGTAGAAGCAGGGGAGAGCAGAGACCATCGCTGGAGCTTGTAAAGCGAGGTTTGCCTCGTGTTTAATGAACACGAGGCGCCTCATTTAAATCGCCTTCCAATATCCCCTCTTCATGTCTTTTTCAGTAGCTATAACAGGTGGAATCGCCTGTGGTAAAAGTCTCTTTGCAAAGCACCTTAGAAAATGGGGTCTTGATCTCTTGGATGCAGATGAGGTGGTTCATGCCTTACAAGCCTCAGGCGGTGAGGCGGTGGAGCCGATACGGTTGAGCTTTGGGGGGCATGTGATCGCGCCCGATGGAAGCGTAGATCGAAAGGCTTTGGGTGCCATAATCTTTAGTGATCCAGAGGCACGGAAGAAGCTGAATCAGATCATGCACCCTAGGGTTCTTCAAAAGATACAGAGCTGGCTCCGTGAGCCAGGCGGGAGTGGTGTAAAAGCAGTCGTGATCCCGCTGCTTTATGAAGTGGGATGGGAGAAAGATTGGGATTTGATCATCTGTGTTACCAGTCATACGCAAACACAGATTGATCGGTTAATGCGGTTCAGGGGGCTTTCCGCCGAACAAGCCCACCAACGTCTGGCTTCGCAAATGCCGATTGCAGAAAAAGCTGCACGGGCGGATCTGACGGTTAACAATAATGCTGGCGAAGAAGAGCTGGCTTCTGAGGCGAAGCGTATTTATCGCCTCTTGATGGAGAAAATCCGAATATGAGTACAGAACACGAAGGTTCTGAAATGAATGGACATCCGGCAGCGCCCAGCGCAGATGTTCCGCCGACGAAATGGGCACGTTTTACCGTGCGTCCAGCAGTGAATCATCCCGTTGCTAAACCTTCTGGCGCGCGAGATCATCAGCGTCATGGCGGTTCCGAACATGGGCATGTCTCTGGTAATGGCGCAGCCAGCCAGGGCTCGGTGCACCATGAGCACCATGCACCTGCCTCAGCACCTGCTAAGCAAGGTGGTGGAGGACGTGGACGCCGCCCCCAAAAGCAGCATAACAATAATCCACGCGGACGTGGACGTGGCAAGCCGAACCAACAAGGGTCAAAGTTGCCTCCAGGAATGGGGGACTATGAAGCAATGCCGGAAGAGACGGCCTACACACCCTCAGAGATGAGACCTGCACAGATAGCCCCTGCGCCTCTCTCAGATCCGCATGAAGGAGCCAATATCCAGCACACCTTGCCGCCGGCCGGCCCCATCGTGGAGGTCTATCAACCACCTTTCGCAGAGAAACTTCCAGATCTGCATCTGACAAGTTTGCAGAAGATGGAGATCGCTGAGCTACATACCTTGATTCCCCATGCAAATCCTGAGGATTTGTCGTGTATGCGGAAGCATGAGATCATCTTCGAAGTCATCCGTAGTTATCTGCGGCGAGGCGGTGTCGTGATCACCAGTGGCGTGTTGGAAATTCTTCCGGATGGTTATGGATTTTTGCGTTCGCCAAAAAATAACTATCTCCAGTGCCCGGAGGACGTCTATGTCTCGCCCTCCCAGGTCCGCCGCTTTGGGTTGCGTACAGGGGATGTGATTGAAGGACCGGTTCGCGATCCCAAGGAGAAAGAACGCTTTTTTGCTTTGGGCCGTGTCGACACCATGAATGGTAAACCGCCTGTTGAAGCGAGACGGACGGTTTACTTTGAAAACTTGACCCCGCTCTTTCCAGATCGCCGCATTGTGCTGGAGACCAAGGCAGAGGAGTATTCGATGCGGGTGATGGATATCTTCACGCCCATCGGCTTCGGACAGCGTGGTCTGATCGTTGCGCCTCCGCGTACAGGTAAGACGGTTCTCTTGCAGAAGGTGGCAAATTCGATCTCTGCGAACCATCCGGATGCGATGCTCTTCATCCTGCTCATCGATGAGCGGCCTGAGGAAGTCACGGACATGCAGCGCAACACCAAGGCTCAAGTGATCAGTTCGACCTTTGACGAGGCCCCAGAGCGCCATGTCCAAGTCGCTGAGATGGTCATCGACGTCGCCAAACGCCAAGTCGAGAATGGGAAGGATGTCGTCATCCTTCTGGACAGTATCACGCGTCTGGCTCGCGCCTACAATACGGTGCAGCCGAACAGTGGTAAGATCCTCTCAGGGGGTGTGGATGCGAATGCGCTGCATAAGCCAAAACGTTTCTTTGGAGCAGCCCGAAACATTGAAAAGGGCGGCAGCCTGACGATCATTGCGACGGCACTCGTGGATACGGGAAGTCGTATGGATGAAGTGATCTTTGAAGAGTTTAAGGGTACCGGTAACATGGAGCTTTGCCTCGACCGCCAGTTGGTCGATAAGCGCGTCTTCCCGGCCATTAATATCGAGAAGTCAGGAACCCGTAAGGAGGAATTGCTCCTCTATCCAGACGAACTCAACCGCACTTGGATCTTACGCCGTGCCCTCAATGGGGTTCCCCCTGTCGAGTGTATGGAGATGGTGATCAAGCGTCTGAAGGGGAGCAAGAGCAATGCCGAGTTCTTGATGGGAATCAAAGACTCCTAGAGCATGTTAAGAAAATGCTCTCGGAATGAGTCAAAAATTCACAGTCGCTTTGCGCCCTTCGTAATTGAAGGGCGCCTCGCTTTGTGCTAAACTCCTTAATTCACGTTTTTGAAAGGGTTAGAAGAATGAAGATTGATAAGTTAGAGATGGAATCCTGTCGCGTCAAGATCACAGTCAAAGCGGAGTCTGAAGAGACGCGCAAGGATTATGACGCTGTTGTTGCATATTTTGTGAAAAACGGCCGTATCCCTGGCTTCCGGGTTGGAAAGGCTTCTGTTGACGTGATCAAGAAGACCTTTAGCAATGAGATTCGCGATGAGGTAAACAACCGTCTGTTGCGTTCTTTATACCAGTCGGCTCTCGAGCAGGAGAAGATCCAGCCTGTCAACCTCGTCAATATCGAAGATGTTCGCTTTTCGCCAGAGACTGGCATGACCGCCTCTTTTGTGGTTGATGTTGCGCCAGCGATCAAGATCCCGAACTATAAGAAGTTTTCCCTCAAATTTGAGGCTCAGCCGGTGACGGATGAACAGGTGGCTGAGCGCCTCACCCATATCCGTGAGGCCTTCGCAAAGTTTGAGAAGGCACCAGACGGTTATGTCATTCAGCGCGATGATCTGGCGTGTATTGATTTCGAAGGCAAGGTCAATGGAGAGCCCATCAAGACGCTTTGCCCAGAGGCTGCACCGATTGCCGAGGGCAAGGCGCACTGGCTTCAGGTCAATGACGAGCGTTTTCTGCCACAGTTGGTGGCGGCAGTTGTTGGCATGAAGAGTGGCGAAACCAAGACCGCAGAGTTTGTCTTTGAGGGCGACCATCTGCCAGAGGCACTTAAGAACCAGCCGGCAGTCTACACCCTCATCGTCGGAGAGGTTCGTCAGCGCGTCTTGGCTACGGATGAGTCGATCGTTGAACAGATGAAGGTCGAGAGCATCGACAAGCTGCGTGAGAGCACGCGTGAGCGTCTTGCTGAACAGG
>CAMBQV010000139.1 GCA_945870145.1 Akkermansia muciniphila | reverse complement strand
GCGAGCTGCAACTCGCCCGTGAGCCCTCTGCAGAGGGCTCTCCCGCGCCCTTCTACGCAGCGGGCGACACTCAAGGTGCAGGATGGCTGCGCGTTCCGCTGTGCCTATTGCATCGTGCCTCATGCGCGCGGGGAGCCGCGCAGCCGGTCTATGGAGGAGTGTCTCGCAGAGGCGCAGTCCTACGTGGAGGCAGGCTTCCAGGAACTCGTCATCACCGGCTGCAATACAGCCTGTTATTCAGACGCCGGTCGGAATCTGATTGATCTGCTGAACGCCATTCTGCTTTTGCCCGGCCTGGGGCGCATCAGGTTAGGCTCAATCGAGCCAGGAACAGTGGAGCGCGACCTGATCGACCTCATGGCGGCGGATAGCCGCGTGTGCCGCTTCCTTCATCTGCCGATCCAGAGCGGATGCGATGCCACGCTCACGCGCATGAAGCGGCGTTACACGATTGCCGCCCTCCGCAAAACACTGGATGATGCCTTCGAGAAGATCCCGGATATAGGACTGGGCACCGATATGATTGCCGGTTTCCCAGGTGAGAGCCTTACAGACTTTGAGCAGACGTGCCAGCTCATCCAGGATTATCCTTTTTCCAATGTGCATGTCTTTCCCTACAGCGAGCGCCCTGGAACGCCTGCAGCAGTCATGGAACAGCAGGTCCCTGTAGCTGAGCGCAAGCGTCGGGCCAAGGAGCTGAGCCAAATCGCGGATGCCCAGCGCGAAAGCTATCTGCAACGCTTCCTCGGCAAGGATGTCACTTTCCTGGTTGAACATGTTGACCGCGCAGGCCGCGCCTGCGGCTGGAGCGCGGAATACCTTCCTTGCGCCGTGCACGGGGTGCCGGTGACGGCGCGCCGGACGTTACAGACTTTCAAGGTCCAGTCCGTTGTGGATGGAAAGCTGGAAGGTTTGGCCCTTGACAAAATACGTTCCGAATATCTATGATAGTGCCTAAATTCAAGTAAAGGATTCTATTATGGAATCGACACAGACAGAGTCATTGACCTCGCCTTTAATTCCGTGGTATAAGCGTTTTTGGCGGACCATGACGGAGAGCGGCGCTGCTCTGATGATTTGGTGCTGTATTCTTCCTTCGCTTGTTCTTGGGCTCGAGTTGCTCACCGGAATGTGTGGAGATATGTTTTTCGATCCCATCCCAACGATATGGCATATTGGGGCTGTTGCCGCTGTGCCTCTCTGTTATTTTGTTGCATGGTGGACCTCGTTTCGTCTTTCAACCCCCTCTGTGCAGGCGCTTCGCCGAGCGCTCTTTCTTTCTGGTTTTGCTGCTTGTATTTCATTCGTGTATGCCCTGAATTTTGTGCCGCTTATGTTTTTGGGGGCTATTGTATTTGTTCTAACGATCTGGTTTGGCATTGGCCTCATGGCGGTGTTGCCGTTCTCGCCATTGATTGCTTTTCTTTCGGGGTTCTTCTTGCGGCGACGTCTTTGTTCACGCTTGAAAGCGCATAACGAGGGCGCGCGTTTTTATTTTAGCAGTGGTGCAATGGTTGTCCTCCTCGGATTTCTCGTCTATTTCGCCTATCTCGCCCCGACGTTTCTGGGCATCCATTGGGCAACATCGGAAGATGGCGATGCGCAGAGGCGAGGGATCAGGCTGCTCCGGGGTTTTGGCGATGAAGCTACGCTTGTTCAATTCTGCTCTTCCCACGTGAATCGACGTTCTTGGGAGAGCGTGGGGGATTGGCTGGTATTAAACTGTGCAAACAGCACAGAGGCAGAGCGACGTGAACTTTACTATCGATTGACGGGTAAATTCTTTTTTGAAGATAACCCAAAAGGCATGATGCGTCGCGGGCGCTATGATCGAGCAGAGTGGGATGACTCGATAGGGGGGGATCGCATCGGCGGCATTTTTTCAAAGCTTTCGCTGGTGGATTCTATTTATGACCTGCGCACAAATGCAGAATCAGCCACTGCTTATGGGGAGTGGACACTCGTTTTCAGGAATATGTCGTGGAGAAATGGCGAGGCGCGCGCACGTATCGCGCTTCCGCCTGGCGCTGTTGTCTCTCGGCTGACGCTCTGGATCAACGGCGAACCGTGCGAGGCAGCCTTTGGGGGGCGAAAGGTCGTTCGGCAGGCCTATGAAAACGTGGTCAGGCGCAATCGGGACCCTGTGCTTGTGGAGACCTGTGGTCCGGATGTTGTCCAGGTACAGTGTTTTCCTGTTCCGCCTGATGGAGGGGAGATGCGCATTCGTCTCGGGATTGCGATACCGATCGATATTGATGAAAAGGGTGGGTGTGGCACCATTCACGCGCCGGCCATCATCGAACGCAATTTCAAACTGTCTCGCAGTTCGCTTCAACTGCCTGCCAAGCGCATGATTCAGCTTCAGATGCCGGTCTCGGAATATTGTTGGACGACGGGTGTCGTCTCAAATGCCTCGTCCATTATTCAGCAAACAGTACAACGCGTTCCTCGTAAGATTCCAACGCGCTTGGCGATCGTCGTTGATGGCTCGCGCGCCATGTTACGTCATGTTGATCTGTTAAACGAAACCCTTAAGACAATTCCCGCGAAGCTAGAGACTGCGCTTTGGGTCGCCAACGATGAAGAGGCCGAACTCCGCAGGAACGATAGCACCTTACTGCTTCGGCAGCAGTTCTTTGGCGGCCAGTGCAACATGCAGGCCCTTAATAAGGCGCTGGACTGGCTTGAGCAGAAGCCCGGAGGCGTACTGATCTGGCTTCATGGTCCACAGCCCTCTCCAATGGGCTCAGTGGCGTCGCTTCACCGTCGTATGGAACGTAGCACGGCACGCATTTATGGAGCACAGCTTGATGAAGGCCCTTGTAAGGTTTGCGCGGGGATGGACGGACTCTCTTCGGTAACCATGTTGCCACCCGTAGATGTGTTGCAGGGGATTGGCCCCGTACTTCAAGATATGTTCGACCGTTTTTCAAAGGAAGGAACAGAGATGTCCGTCGTACGGGAACGGATTGAGGCGTCGCCCAAGGGTGCTCTCAGTGAACGGGAGCTAGGGGCCCTGTGGGCTGCCGGGAGAGTTCGCGAACTCATACTTGGAGGACATCCTGTACGCCTAAAGCAGGCTAAGGAGTTCGCTACTGGCTGGCAAATTGTAACGCCTGTTTCGAGCGCGGTTGTGCTCGAATCTAAAGAGCAGTACACAGAGGCAGGGTTGACTCCAGTGGGGGAGACCAGTGTTCCGGTTGCCATGGATAGTGTTCCAGGCGTACCAGAACCTAGCCAGATTATTCTGCTGGTGATTGTCTTTGTCATTGCTGGTTCGGCCGTAGGGTGGCGATTCCGAAAAAAGGCAAACCGTGTTACCTCAGCTTAAATGGCACGGGTGTGCGTATGTGTGTGTGCTCGTTTCTGCCATTCCTTTTCTGATGTGGTGGGGAGAGCGCTTTCATTCAAGTGACAGTGATGTGCTGATCGGTCTTGCTGGAATCGGTGGGGCGCTGCTTCTTGTTTTAATCCGACGTTTTGATTCTTCAGCATGCATGCACCAGTCGGAGTCGGGATGTCGAAAGCAAGCATTATGGTGTGATACGGATGCGCACTGGAAAACAGCCACGCTGCTCACGCTTCTGTACGGATGGCTTGTTTTAAATGAAATCCCTCCGACAGTCTATGGGGCCGTGTGGCTTGCTCTATTATTTTGTCTTCCTGGACCATGGAGGGAGAGAGGCCGGCTCAATTTTCCGATCGCTGGAATGTTACTGATGAGCCTTCCATCCGTACTGACCGTGGAGTTGATACTGGGCTATCCCATGCGCTGGATAGGGACGGTTCTAGCTAGCGGTCTTTTGTGGATCATGCAGTTTGATGTCGTAAGGGAAGGCGTGATGCTGGAGACGGCCGGACAGTTGGTCTGGGTGGATGTGCCGTGTAGCGGAATCCGGATGCTGTGGAGCCATGTATGGCTCGCCTTATTCCTTGCTGGTTTTTTTCGGTTGGGGCAATTACTGACAGTGCTGTTGTGCGTGGTGATGCTGGCGGTCGTTGTTGCGGAAAATGCGCTTCGCATTGTAGGACTTGTCCTGCTCACCTTTATGCCTCCTCTTTCGCTTGCACATTCAGCTGTGGGGGTGTCGTGTTTTATCTCTGGGAGCATAGTCCTTGTCTGGCTCGCTTGGAGATTTGGGCGTAACCCTTTCCTAAAGGGCTCAAACCAAGAGCACGTCTCTTCTTTAACGCCTGCTTCTCAATGGCGTTACGGCTTTATGATCGCCAGTATTGCTGTGGCAATTGCCATCGGATGGGTAGTCACGAGGGAACAGCGTCCAGCGTTGCCGTCTCAACAGGTGCAATGGCCGGACACATTCGAGGGTGAACGGCTCATCCAGGTGCCCCTGACAGAGCAGGAGGCGCGGTTTATGCGACGGTTGCCAGGCCGTATTGGCAAGTTTTCAGCGGGACATCGTTCCATCATTCTACGGGAGGTGAACAAAGTCTCGCGCTTTGTTCACAGTGCATCCTATTGTCTCCAGGCAGAAGGGTGGACGATTGAGCCGCGCCCCTTGTTCGAGGATGCAAATGGTGTCCGTTGGCAGCGATATGAGGCGGTTCGTCGGGATAAGCGATGGAAGGTGAGGGAATGTTGTGTGGACAGGGTTACTGGAAAGACATGGCCAGACATCGCCTCGTGGTACTGGGCTGCGTTGTTGGGTCATACGCAGGGACCCTGGCAGATTATCACGGTGGCGGAGTAATTAAAAAAAAGGCACACAACTTAATGTGTGCCTTTTTTTTTAATTCAACTGCTCGCTATTACAGCTGCATGTCCGGGAAGGCGGGGGTTGCGATCTTAGCACCCGTCTTGAGTTCCTGGATGTACTTCTGAATCGCTTCCTGTGACTTCTGGCGCTTCAGCTGCTCTTTCACTGCATCGACCTCAGGAATCGGACGCGGCTTCTGTTCGCGTTCGCGGGAGATCAGGATGTGTGATGCCGTTACGGTTGCGGGGGTCGCAGGTACATCGCCCTTAGCTTCGACAGCTTCGGTACGTGCAGTCACCTTGATCAGGTGGTAGCCGAAATCGGTTTCCACGATGCCGCCGACTTGGCCGATGGGCTGTGTGAAGGCTGCATCTTCAAA
>CAMBQV010000138.1 GCA_945870145.1 Akkermansia muciniphila | reverse complement strand
ACGCTTGTAACGAGGAAAGTTGTCTTTGAACGTGGTGCTGGACATCGTTTTCATGCCTCTAATTTACGGTGTCCACGTATTTGACGGAAGCGCTTTTCGTCATGGACGACCAATTTTGTTTTCAGTGTCCTTAATTATGACGTACCGCGCCATGACAAACCGACTTTTTGTTCAATTGACTTTGAGAATAGAAGCTGATATTGTTCAGCTACAAACTTAATTGAACCCCCATGCAGCAAAAACCGACAGCTCTTCCAACCTTCAAGAATCTTGCTCCTAACGAGCGGATTGAGAAGCGCATTTCCGTCGCCCTTGTCGGCTATGGACGCCAAGGCGAGCTGATCATTGATACGCTCCCCCGTATTCCCGGCATCCATATAGCGGCTATCGCAGACATCTGGCCCTGGCGGCGTGAACTGGCCAAAAACCGCCTCCGCGCACTACGACTCTCTCCGAACCTCTACGAAACCCTAGACGAGATGCTCCATGCCGAAGGTGACAAGATCGACGCCGTGATCATCGCCACACCCGATTGGCAACATGTCAACCACGTCTCAGCCTGCTTGAAGGCCAACAAGCACGTCTACTGCGACGGCGAGATCAGTGACAGCAGCGCCAAGGCGCAGGAACTCGTCAAACTGGTCAACGAAAAGAAACTCCTGGTCCAGTGCGGCCATCAGCGCAGATCAAATCCGCGTTATCGCTATGTTTTTGACAAGCTTAACCATAAAAATGGGATTCCTGGCACGGTGACTCACGCCTATACGCAATGGCACAGATGCATTACACCGCTGATCCATGTCCCAAACCGGTTCGCCATGTCAATAGCCGACCTGCAGCGCCACGGCTATGAGAATATGGAACAGCTCCTGAACTGGGAGTGGTTTACTCGCTTCGGCCTCGGCGATGTCGCTTACCGGACAGGCCAAAAACTCGACCTACTAAGATGGTTCTGGAACGCGGAACCCTGTTCCGTGACTGCGATCGGCGACAACGACTACTACCACCGAGAAGCCCCTGACTGCCTGATGAGCATCTTTACGTTCAAATTGCCAACTGGCAAAATTCGGCGTGGTTATGTGCAGGTACTTAGTACGAATTCTTCAGGTGGTGATGTAGAAAAGTTCGGAACCAACTATAGTCAATTACAGATTTCAGAGGTTCCAACGAATTTCCAGCTTGTTTCCGTAAGAGCATCTTGTCGTAATTTCGAAGAGGAAAAAGTTCATGAACGAGTTCGGACACTTATAAAATATGGGATGCTACTGAGCCCCAAAAAAGCTCCTCCCCGTGAATTTTCAAGAGAACCCGTCATTGAGGCGAGAGACGATTCCGAAGCAACCGAATTACTCCTGCCTTTCCAGCCAATAAGCTCCCCCATTTCGCCCCACCTCGAAAACTTCATCTCAGCTATACGCGACGACACCGAGCTGCGTGATCCGATTGAGCAGGCATCCAAGAATCTAATCGCCCTTGAAGCGGCTGTGCAATCTGCGCGCGAACGCCGGACGATCGATTTGCCACTCACGGCGCGGCTATAAGTGTAGACAGCTCAGGCATCAGCCTTTGGAAATCACGAATGTTAAACGTGTAAATGCGCTCGGCTTTTGAGGCACGGGCACAACAAAGCAATAGCGCATCATAAACAACACCTCCGCTAGTACCCTGTTCGACGCAACATCGCACGGCCTCCTCATACATCTTTGAGGTCACGTTGACGCATTTAAAATAAGGCAGTATATTCGTCTCAATAATGGTTTTAGCCTCAGATGGGACAATCCTTGGTTGCAAAGGCAGATTGGTCAGGACAGAATAAAGCTCTGCAACACTATGCGATGAAATAAAGAACTCCCCTGCTCTATTTTTTGCAGCTTCCAGAACAGGGCGTGTACGATTGAAATGGGGGTGTTTGCGTACGCACGCCGCAACCAACACCGAGGTATCACAGAAAAATTTCATGACGTGTGCCCCCAAACTGCGCGGGATCGCTCTTCGCGATCCATTGACACCGCATCCAATAAGAGATCTGCGGGTTCACCCTCATGGACATAAAGCCCCTTCTCCATCTTAAGATGTTCCCCCACATCAACTGGATAAAGTGTAATCGAGTCATGCCCGATCTCCAACTCTAGCTCAGAGCCCGAGCGCAACTTGAACTGGCTGCGTACCGCCTTAGGCAACACCATACGTCCAGCACCATCTATTGCAAGTTTCGTTTTCATGCCATTTATATTACCAAATGGTATTTTTAATGTCAATATCCCCACGGCCAACCGACTTTTTGTTCAATTGACTTTGAGAATAGAAGCTGATATTGTTCAGCTACAAACTTAATTGAACCCCCATGCAGCAACAACCGACAGCTCTTCCAATCTTCAAGAATCTCGCTCCTAACGAGCGGATTGAGAAGAGCATTTCTGTTGGACTTGTCGGCTATGGACGCCAGGGCGAGCTGATCATTGATACGCTCCCCCGTATTACCGGCATTAATATCGCGGCTATCGCAGACATCTGGCCCTGGCGGCGTGAACTGGCCAAAAACCGCCTCCGCGCGCGAAGGCTATCCCCTTACCTCTACGAAACCCTAGACGAGATGCTCGATGCTGAAGGCGACAAGATCGATGCCGTGATCATCGCCACACCCGATTGGCAACATGTCAACCACGTCTCCGCCTGTCTAAAGGCCAACAAGCATGTCTATTGCGACGGCGAGATCAGTGACAGCAGCGCCAAGGCGCAGGAACTCGTCAAACTGGTCAACGAAAAGAAACTCCTGGTCCAGTGCGGCCATCAGCGCAGATCCAATCCGCGGTATATCCATGTTTTTGAAAAGTTAAATCATGAAAACAGGATTCCCGGTACTGTTACTCACGCTTATACGCAGTGGCACAGAGGTATTACACCGCTGATCCATGTTCCGAGCCGGTTCGCCATGTCAACAGCCGACCTGCAGCGCCACGGCTATGAGAATATGGAACAGCTTTTGAACTGGGAGTGGTTCACCCGCTTCGGCCTCGGCGATGTCGCTTACCGGACAGGACAGAAGCTCGACCTATTACGGTGGTTTTGGAACGCGGAGACCTCTTCCGTGACCTCTCTCGGAAGCAACGATTACTACAACCGTGAAGCCATGGATTTTCTTATGAGCATCTTCACATTCAAGTTGCCGACCGGAGAAATCCGGCGTGGGTATGTACAAGTGCTCACCACGAATTCGCGCGGAGGTGACTTAGAAAAGTTTGGCGCGGACCATTTAGGTGTAACCATTTCGGAAACAAGACATGACATTCCCCTGATGACCGTAAGTTTGGGATCACGCCCCCACTCCTACACAAATGATGGAGTGTTCGATCGTCTTGACAAAATATGCGATAAGGGTCTTTTGACATCACCGAAGGAACCAGAAAATTGCATAAGCCGATATATACGATTCTCTTTGGAAGAACAGCATCAAACAATATTTAGAGAACCAACTAGGGATCTATTTCTTCCTGTGAATCTAAACAGACCCGCCATCTCGCCTCATCTCGAAAACTTTATTTCGGCCATAAGGGAGGGGGCAAAGCTGCGTGATCCGATTGAGCAGGCATCCAAGAATCTAATCGCCCTTGAAGCGGCTGTGCAATCTGCGCGCGAACGCCGGACGATTGATCTGTGTTAGACCTTCTTGAGTTCTTTCGCCCGGGCCTCGAGTTCAGTCCAGCGGGTGAAGTGCTTCTCTAATTCTTGCTCGGCCTGTTCCAGCCGCGTCTGGGCTTTGTTGAACCCGGCGGGGTCTTTCTGGTAGAGGTTCGCATCGCAGAGGGTTTCATGCAGAATACGGATATCCGCTTCGAGCTTTTCAATCACAGCAGGAAGCTCCTGTAAATCGCGCTGATCCTTATAGTTCATCCGATTGGAAGAGGACTTGACGACGGGTGCACGAGCTTCGGCGGCGGCCTTAGCAGCGGCTTGAGCCTTGAGATCAGCCTCCTTTGCGCGCTGTGCCAGCCAATCTGCATAGCCGCCAGGATAGAGATCCACCGTGCCATCGCCTTCCATCACAAAGGTGCTGGTCACCACATTATCGAGGAAGGTACGGTCGTGGCTCACGAGGAGCAAAGTGCCTTCATAGCCCATCAACTGCTCTTCGAGAAGTTCAAGCGTCTCGATATCGAGGTCGTTGGTCGGCTCATCCATGACCAGCAGATTACCGGGATTCAAAAAGAGCTTAGCCAGCAGGAGACGGGCGCGTTCACCGCCGGAGAGCGCGCTGACCGGAGTCCGTGCACGTTCGGGTGTAAAGAGGAAATCCGAAAGATAGCCATGCACATGCTTGCGTACCCCAGCCACGACAACCTCTTCCCTGCCCTCCGCAAGATTTTCAATGACGCTCTTGGAGAGAATAAGCTGAGCACGTAATTGATCGAAGAAGGCGATCTCCACGCGTGATCCTTCATAGACGGTCCCACCAGTTGGCTTCAGACGTCCACAGAGCAGATTCAGAAGCGTGGTCTTTCCTGAGCCATTCGGACCAATAATGCCGATACGCTCTCCTCGGAAAATCTTATTGGTAAAGTCATGAATAATTGGCTCGCACCCGGGATAGGCGAATGCAAGATTCGTAATTTTCAGAACCTGTGCACCGGATGAGCCTCCGGACTCCAACGACAGTCGGCTTGTGCCGGACTGCGTACGGCGCTGACGAAACTCATCGCGTAATTTCAACAGGGCCATGACGCGGCCCTCATTGCGGGTCGTACGTGCCTTGACGCCGCGACGGATCCAAGCCTCTTCTTGGGCAAGCTTCTTGGTCTTGCGTTCCCAAAAGACCTCTTCGTCATTCAACAGATCTTTTTTACGTTGCAGGAAGGTTGCGTAATCGCAATCCCAGCCGGCCAACTGACCGCGGTCCAAGTCCAACACCTTTGTCGCTACACGCTTCAAGAAGGAACGGTCATGCGTCACGAAGAGACACGCGCAGCGGCTCCTGCGCAAAAACTCCTCCATCCACTCGATGGACTCGATATCGAGATGGTTGGTCGGCTCGTCCAATAGCAATACATGCGGATCTGATAAGAGGGCATGTGCCAGCAAGGCGCGACGCCGCATACCGCCAGAAAGCGAAT
>CAMBQV010000137.1 GCA_945870145.1 Akkermansia muciniphila | reverse complement strand
GGGTATAACCGCGACTTACAAGAGAGCAAGGCTCTCTACATGGAGGGCCTGCGCGTCACGCGTGCATCCCTGCGTATCATGTCGCTTCTGGTTCGCTCCTTGGGTGTTCACGAAGAGCGCCTACGGGCAGGGTTTACTCCAGGCGTCTTTGCGACTGATGTTGCGCTTGAACTGGTGGCTGGCGGCATGCCGTTCCGGGATGCCTATCAGCAAGTACGTTCAAATCTTGAGGCCCTCGCGTCAG
Organism: Akkermansia muciniphila; assembly: GCA_945870145.1. GTDB lineage: Bacteria > Verrucomicrobiota > Kiritimatiellia > RFP12 > UBA1067 > CAIZQW01. The sequence goes on along the minus strand of CAMBQV010000137.1, from coordinate 4,926 downwards.
AAGATCCTGACAAAGCCCTTGCCAAGAAGAGCCATTTGGGAGCAACAGCAGGCTTAGACTTTAATCTCTATCGTACTCGTATTCAGCATACATTGAAGTGGGCGAAAAGCGAGAAGCAGTGGACCGCAAAAACCTTTAAAAAACTTTTGGATTGCTAACAGATCTACAACGTAACAATAATTGACCAACCACGGGAGAGAAACGATGAAGAAAACAGCGATTAGCATAATAACCCTTATCAGCACCATGGGCATAGCCCTAGCAAAGGATGTAGCAGAGGGTGCAGGACCTGCTGCCAATACGTATGGGATGTCCCTCAAACAGGCTTGGGAATACGGCGGCTGGATCATGTGGGTCTTAGCCTTTCTCTCGATCTGTGCTCTCTCCATGATCATCTATTTCGTTTGGGCGCTGCGAACCAACGCCATTCTGCCGCATGAGTTGGTCAGCGATGTGCTCTCACGCCTTCGTGCGGGCGACATCACTGAGACGCGTCGCCTGACAGAACGCACCCCTTGCGCCTTCTCCTCGGTTGTTCTCTCCTCCTTGGATTGCATCCGAAACATTCCTGACTGCGACACAGCTATGCTCCGCAGCATGACAGAGGCTGAGGGCTCCCGTCAGGCAGACTCGATCCAGGGGCAAACAGAATTTCTCCTCGACATCTCCACGATCGCCCCCTTACTCGGGCTCCTCGGCACGGTTCTGGGTATGCTGACAGCCTTTGGCTCGGTTGCCAGCGATATTGCCAGCGCCAAGCCTGTTGTTCTGGCCGCGGGCGTCTCACAAGCAATCGTCACCACGATCTTTGGTCTCGTTGTCTCGATCCCCTGCATGGCCTGCTATGCAATCTTTCGCAGGCATGCCAGCAAACAGATCTCCAACTTGGAGGCAGTTTCCGCAGAAGTTGTCGCCGCGCTAGCCTCCTTTGAGCGTACCAAGTAGAAAGCCGCCTTCTCCTGCTTAACGAAAAAAGGAGTCTCTTATGAATTTTAGAAAAAAAACGCGTGGCGTCTTGCCGACCTTCCAGTTGACAGCCATGATGGATGTAATATTCCTCCTGCTCTGCTTCTTCATTACCACCTCCGTCTTTTCACAGTGGGAATATGAAATCGACATCTCCTTGCCCTCCGCTAAAAGCGGCAAAGTTCCTGACCGTCTTCCAGGCGAAGTGATCATCAACATCGCGAAGGATGGCCGACTCTCCATTAACCAGCAAGCCATGACGCTAGAGGTGCTGAAGACTCGCTTGGTGCGTCTCGGCACGAATTTTCCCGGACAACCCGTGGTGTTACGAGCAGACAGGGATACGCGATATGAAGACCTTATGAATGTCGTTGACACCTGCCGCCAAGCCAACATCTGGAACTTCTCCATGGCAACGATCGAGGACAAGAGAGCAAAGACCGACCTCTGAACAAGGCACACATGAAAAAGACGATCTCACTTCTGATACTCTGTATGTTCTCCCAGCAGCTTCCTGCGCAGGATGCGATGGAGACACAGGACCGCCTACAGTTTGCAGATGGTCTTCTGAGAAGAGACATGTATGAACTCGCCGCAAAGGAGTATCTTGCCCTCTCCGTGAAGACCAACTCACCTAACCGAGAGGCCATCCTCTTTCGCTTGGGCGAGTGTTATCGTAAATTGAAGCGCAAGGATGACGCAGTCAAAACTTACCAGCGTATCATCACCGAGTATCCTCAAAGTGATCAGGTCCCACGCGCCAAACTCCAGCAAACCCTCCTGTATAAAGACTCGGAACGCGAAGAAGATCGCAAAAAGGCTGTGCAACTCTTTGAAAGTCTGGCAACCCCCTCCACACCCTTGGATACCCGCGGTGCAGCCCTCTACCATCTGGGAGGAACGCTTGAGCAACTCAACCGTCCCCAAGAGGCTATCACGCGTTACGAGCAGATAATCCAGACACTCCCCAATACCGACTTCAGTCTCTTTGCAAGCCTTCGCCTCGCGTATATACTTTCCCGTTCTTCTGCCGTAGAGGAGCAACGCCGTGCCATGGGCATCTATCTCGATCTCATCTATAAATCGAAGAATCAAGAGGTGGCTGAGGAGGCTTGCTACTTTGCCGCGCAATTCGCCTTGCAGAACAAACGGTATGAAGAGAGCGCAAACCTCTTTCAGATCTTGCGTGTCAAGCATCCCAAGTCTGCCTATTTAAAACGTGGTGCCATCTACGCAGGCTTTGCAAACCTCTACGCAAAACGGTACAAAGAGGCTCTTGATGCCATCGCTGAGGTTCCTAAAGAGTCTCCAGCAGAGACACAGGAAGAGTTTCTCTATATCAAGGCAAATGCTTTGAACAACTTAGAGAAAGGAAGTGACGCTCTCGTCTGTTTTGACCAGCTCCTCACGCAGTATCCACAAGGTCAATATGCGGCTTCGGCGCATCATCAACGAATCCTTGCGGTCGCTAAAGCAGGCAAGCATGAGGATGTTCTTAAACTGGCTGCAGCCTTCTTGAATCCACCTGCGGAGTTAAAGCCATCACTTTATTGGTTACAATATGAATCCGCCACCGCTCTGAAACGTGATGACCTGGCTATCCAAAATCTGCGTTTATTGGTGGAGAAGTGTCCGACCAGTCCCCTCATGAAGGACGCTCTTTATCAATTAGCCCGAACACTCCAACACAAGGAGTCTTGGCAAGCCGCAACAGACGCCTATCGAAAATTTGCAGAACGCTTCCCTCAAGATCCCTTGGCACCCAACGCCCTCTTTGCCGCAGGAGCCTGTTTGATTCGCCATGGCCAAACGGATTCGGGACTCAGGGAGTGGACGATCCTGCTGGCCACCTATCCAAAGAGCAACATCGTCGCCGAAACCCTCTATCAGAAAGCCTTTCAAGAGTTACGCTCAAAAAACACCCGTGCGGCCAATATGACATTGGATGAGTTCTCGCGACGTTTCCCCACGGACAAGAGGATCGGTGAGGTCTTTTATTGGCGAGCAAACCTTTTCCATCAAGTCAACGAACTTGTCGAGGCCGAGAAGCTATATCGTGCCGCACTTGTCTCAACACCCCCCAAAGAGGTCGAACGTGAATCCATGCTCGCGCTGGGGTTACTCATGCTTCAGACAAACAAAAAGAGTGAAGCAGCAGACCTCTTCCGTCTTCTGTTGGATAGCCCGATTGTCGAGCGCTTAGGCCCCGACCGAATTTCTTGGCTTGCAGAACAGGATGTCGAGGCCGGCAAGTTTGACGAAGCTCTTCGCGCCTGCACGGTTCTCCTCAAGATGAATGCTGACAAAGGGTGGAAGCAGACAGGCTACACCATCCAAGGACGCCTTTACCGAAAAAAAGGTCAGCGCGATCCAGCCATGAAGGCCTTTACCGATGCACTCGCAACAGGAGCCACGACAGTCTACGGAACTGAAGCAGCATTAAATTTAGGCGAGATGTACTCTGAAGTCAACAAACAGGCCGAGGCTCTCGCCTACCTCAATGATGCGGCAACACGCGCCTCTTCACAAGACCAACTTTCATGGCGCGCGCGTGCCTATGCCTCCTTAGCGCGGCACGCAGAGCGTAACAATGATCGCGAAGGCGCTTTGCGGTACTATATGAGCATCAGTATTCTCTTTAACGATGCCGTGCTAGTTCCGACGTGCATGAAGAAGGCGATCACCATCCTTGATGAGCTCGGACGTAAAGATGAGGCCAAGGCCATGCGCGATGAGCTCAAGAGCCGTTTTCCTGAAGCGGAGAAAGGCAAGGCTACGCCATGATGCCACAAGGGTTCGGCTATCATCCCCGTTCCGCGGAACATCACTGGATGCTCGCCTCCATGGCGGTGTTGCTCTCGGCCTTTTTTCACTTGTTACTGCTCTATTATTTTGCAGACTATAACCTCTCCAAAACTAACCTTGCCGAACGGACACGGAGACTCTTTACACAGCAATACACTCAGCCAATGTCTGTGGAAGCCATCCGCGTTGATCCTCTCTCCCTGCCAGAAAAAATTCCAGGTGAGCGAGACATACCGAATCGTGCATCTGTTGAAATCAAAACCGTGGAGAGCGCTGCCAGCCAAGAGGCCTCTTCAGGGCTAACTGCCCCCCCGCCCGTGCCACGTGAAGCCTTAGCGGTGGATACCCAACCGCTCAAAAAGGGCGTGGAAGACAACCCCTTTATCCCCCGGCAAGCGATCTACGATCTCCACGATCAGAACATCAAGAAGGAGCTCTCCTCGATTCCTATTCGAGATCTTCCCAAAGTTGAACGTATTCCCAACGCGCTCGACATCGTCCCTCAAATGGAACTCTCCAGTAAACAGGGAGCCCTTGTGTCAGAGCCACCCTCCCTCACGCGAACCGATATTTTAACGTCCGCCTTGACGCGGGGACCTCTGGTTATGCCACATACCGACAATCTCGACTTGGAGATGGCACTGTCACGTTTCGGCTCTGCAACCGCCAAGCTCACCCCTCCCCCAGAACCCCCTCAGCCCCCGATCACCCTGCAACCTACCGACCACCTGAAGCCCGAAGAGCGCAAAATCATTGACCCCCAGAACACCATTGAAAAACTTCGCGAAACAGTCAAGTACACTTCCCTCGATGAGACGCTTTCTGCCTCGCTGGTCTCCTACAAAGAGGGCGATGCGCTCTTCTTCAAACTCATCCTTCAACCCAAAAAAGAGATGGCCATGGCTGTCATCCCGAAAGACATCATCTGGGTTCTCGATGTCTCAGGATCGATGACAGAGGAACGGCTGACCTTTTGCCGCCGTGCATTGATTCAGGCGCTGGAGACCATGAATCCCAATGATCGTTTCACGGTGCTCGCCTTTCGAGACTCCGTATTTCAAGCCTTTCCTGAATGGCAGGCGCTCACCCCTGAGACGATTAAAAAGGCGACCTCCTTTGTTGAAGGGCTGCGCTCTTTTGGCTCCACGGACGTCT
>CAMBQV010000136.1 GCA_945870145.1 Akkermansia muciniphila | reverse complement strand
GACGGTATTTCACCGTCTTCCAATACGCTTCGTTGCGGATTACTATAATGAACCGAGCTTCAGATTGTCAAGAGACATTTTAGCACTTGAATATCCAATCATGAACACGGAATGATCAATAACCATCGGAAATGCGGCCTTTCCCTTGGATATTGGATATTCCTTGTTGGATATTGGTTATTCAAAATGTTTAACCCCGAACCCCTGGCACGGCGTAGCCTTAGCGAAGCCGGCTGAACCCTGAAGTTAGTGCGGATGCGAATGGCGGAGAATATGCGGACACTCCAAGCCGTGGGCGCTCATGAGGGCTTCGTCATTCAGGAGTTCGCGTGTGGGACCATCGGCAACAACTTTGCCGCTGTCCAGTACGATGACACGCGAACAAACCTCCACGACCATCTCTAAGTCGTGAGTGGCAATGATCCGCGTGTGGTCAAAGGAGTGTAGCAGTTCAATGAGTCGTCGGCGGGCGCGCGGATCAAGATTGGCGGAGGGCTCATCCATGACCAGAATATCTGGGGACATGGAGAGTACGGTTGCAATCGCTACCGCCCGTTTTTCACCTGCCGAGAGGTTGTAAGGGGGGCGCTCCCGAACATGGGTCATGCCGACGCGCTCCAATGCGCGGGCGACTCTCTGTTCGACCTGCTCAGGTGGCAACCCTGCATTCAGGGGACCAAAGGCGACGTCTTCAGCGACAGTCGGCATGAAAAGTTGGTCATCGGGATCTTGAAAGACGAGACCTACTGCACGCCGGGCCAAAGCCGCAGTCTCGCGCGTCACTCGTGTATCGCCGATCCAGACCTCGCCGTGTGTTGGCGTCAGGTATCCGTTGAGATGGAGGAGGAGTGTAGATTTGCCTGCTCCGTTCGAGCCGACAAGGGCCACAGCTTCCCCGTGTGCAATACGGAACGTCACACCCTTCAGCGCCTCTGTCCCATCAGGGTAGGTGTATATCAAATCGCGTGTTTCAACAATGTGGTGACTCATAGTGATGTCCTTGTGAATAACTTAAATACTTTTTCGCTAAGATCGCTATTTGGGTGAAGGACGGCGTGCCTACGCATTCGGCGAATACGCCGACGGCACAGCTCGTCCTTCACCCAGAATCATGACGTGATACTCAGGTGCTTGCACGAGATAAGCCCCGGCGGTATTCCGCCGCTCGCGGGGGCTTTCCGTGCAAGCACCTAATAGCGGTCCTCGCGTGAAATAATTTTTCATTTATCGTTTGATTCGGATGCTAAAAAAACTCTTCAGTTTGTACACGGGTTATTCACCTTGGCGCGGCGTAGCTTTTGCGAAGCCGACTGCCAACTGCTACTGCTGACTGCTACTGTGGTATCCCAGGCAAGAATCTCGTTAATACGAGGCCAACTGCTTCTGCGAGGTTCCAGGTTCGCGCAACACTAAAAAAGGTCAGCCAGCCGAGAACGAAAACGCCGTCACTCCAACGAAGGGCCGAGGGAAGCAGAACACGAATCTCGCCTTCGAAGCCACGGGCGACCATGGCGCGATAGACACGCTCAGCGCGATTCATGGAGCGGTTGAGCAGCGTCCCGATCAGCGAGCCATAGACCCGGAGAGGCAATGGCCGTCCTTTCTCAGACCTAAGTTCGACACTTCTGAACATTTTCCCGCCCTCATCCGAAATAACAAAGAGGTAACGGTAGAGAAAGAGCAATTGAACCACGAAGACGCGGGGAACCCCGAACTGTGCCAGGCTTGCGCCTAGGTTGTTCATGCCCGTGCAAGCGATCAGGGTCAGCGCGGCTCCGACTGTCAGAAGGAAGCGTAGCATGATCGAGACAAAGGAGAGCCAGCCGCCGGACACTGTGAACGAACCGATGCTGGCGACAGGCTCACGATCCAGGAAGGGATTAAAGATGCCGATGACCAGTGCGAAGGGAGCCGCGATCAGAATTTTTTTAAGAATATACAACATCGGAATGCGTCCCACCGACAGAAGCACGATGGGAAAGAGCAAAAAGGGTGTCAACGCTGAGACTTCATAAAGCGGAAAGGATACCACAATCACAATGAAGGCTAAGGTGACCAGAGTCTTGGCTCGCGCATCGAGCCGATGCACGGGTGAAGCCATACGGCTCACCTCCTCCATTCTCCCGATTTCTATCCAGTTTGCAATGCCCATGATGTCTATAACTTCACTGGAATGTTGGAATACTGGAATGTTGGAATGTTGGGGAATAGCATCAGCGGGAGGGGCACACGCCGTGTGCCTAAGGCGCAGAGGCCTGCGCCGCTCCGAGCTACTGTATTCGCTCGCCCATTATTCCATGATTCTAGCATCTCATTATTTCCTTCCAAGTTACTCCTCTTGTTTATTCCCAGGGTATTAACTGCCAACTGCTACTGCCTACTGCCACTGTTCCCTCCCAGCCGGAGCGCAAGCCCGATTAAACACGCCAGTGCCAAGGTCAGAACCCCGCCTGTAATCCCAGAGAGCGAGGTCCCGGCGTTGCCCGATGGCCAAGGTTCTTTTTGATTTCCAGACGTTTCAGCCGTTTTGTTTTCAGGTTCGTCAGTTTTGAAGCTGTAGTCTGGCAAGAGCGAGGTCTTTTCCTGAAACTCGGAAAGTGTCTTATGAAGGCCTGTCTCTTCGCGCGCGATCTCCTCTTTGCCAGTGACCTTGGCGATTGACCACTCCAGTCCATCGGGGTTCGTGGAGGCGAACCAGCTTGCGAGGCCACCGAGAACAAGAGTGACGATGGCGAGTCCAATCAGCAGCGGACGACTCACGGCAGATGCAGTTTCCGCCGAGTCCATGGAGAACCTATCTGGGCGTGCTTGGCTGATGACAGAGACAACAGCGACGGTCACCAAACCCTCCACGAGGCCGATGGCGAGATGAATGGGGAGCATCATTAAGACAAAAGTGTTAAAAGATAATTCGGAATTGCCAGAGGCCACGGTTTCTAACACCACGCTGAGCGCACCCAGTTGAAGTCCACAGATTGCGGCAATCACGATGGCTATTTTTTTACGCAGAGCGCCCGATTGCGCTCCAGCCAGTGTGCGGTAAATGAGCGGATAGGCGATGAAGGCAGAAAAAAACCCTAAATTAAAGATGTTGCAGCCTAAAGCCAGTAAGCCGCCGTCCGCGAAAAAGAGGGCTTGCACCGTCAAGACCGAGGCGATGACCAGGAGGGCTGCAGCGGGTCCGAGTAACAAGGTTAGGAGGAGACCCCCGCCGAGATGTCCGCTCGACCCGGTCCCGGGAATCGAAAAGTTGATCATCTGCGCCGCAAAAACAAACGCCCCTAAGATGCCCATGAGGGGGACTAGGTTGTCGCGCGCGCTTTGCTTCACCTTGCGTGCACAGAAGACGATGAGCCCGCCTGATACGGCCCATAACGTCCCGCCTACCGCAGGTGAAATTAAAGCATCAGCCATGTGCATGGAGTTTTAATCTTTTCTTTCTATTCATAATGTGTCCACAGTCGGATAATCTTCACCGTTTTTGAATCTGAGAGCACTTGATAGACAAGACGGTGTTGAATGTTAATACGCCGTGAAAAAGCCCCGGATAGGTCTCCTAGAAATTTTTCGTAAGGAGGGGGATTCTGAAAGGGGTCGTCGGCGAGGATGGCGAGTAGCCGCTCAACATTGTCGCGTAGACCAGAGGAGGAGACTTTCTTGGCATCCTTCTGTGCCTGCTTTGTGTAAATGAGTGTCCACTTCACCATTTTAGTTCCTTGGAACATTCACGAACAGGTGTGCTTAATCCTTTCTGGATGGAATCTTTCATGCCGGGAATGGTTGAAAGGTAAAGCGTCTCCTGAATGGCACTCCAATCGGAGGCGGAAACAAGTACGGCAGAATTCCGTTTCCCTGTGATCGAAATGGGGAAGTGAGTCTCCGCCACATCGTCAATGAGTCCATAGAGGGATTTGCGCGCCTCAGATACGGTCATCGTTGTCATTCTTTAAATCCTTTCGTACGTCATACGGTACGCTTTTGACCTGAAAAAGTCAACATGGTATTTCTCCTTTCCTTCTAAACGGCTCGACAAGCTATACACCCTTCAAGTAAACTAACAAACGATATTGTAAAGGGAGTAAATATGGTCATCAGGTACAAGCAGATTCTGGTCATGGGAATGATTGCGGGTTTGAGCGGGTGGGGGAGTCTCTCTGCCGCTGAACAACCTGTTTCGAGAAAGCCTAACATTGTTTTTATTCTTGTTGATGATCTTGGCCAACGAGATCTTGGTTGTTATGGCAGTACCTTTTACGAGACCCCAAATGTGGATCGGCTGGCAAAAGAGGGGGTGCGGTTTACCGACGCCTATGCCGCCTGCCCGGTCTGCTCGCCGACCCGTGCGAGTATCATGTCTGGGCAGTGGTCGCAGCGCACAGGTGTCACGGATTACATCGGTGCTGCAGGACCCGATAAGTGGAATCGCAATACCCGCCTGCTTCCCGCACCCTACAGTGACCGCCTCGCGCTCGATGCCCCGACCCTTGCGAAGGCAATGAAATCTGCGGGCTATGCCACCTTTTTTACTGGCAAATGGCACCTGGGTCCAGAGGGCTGGTGGCCCGAAAATCAAGGTTTTGATATCAACAAGGGTGGGTGTGACAAGGGCGGACCCTACGGCGGTAAGAAATACTTTTCGCCTTACGCCAATCCGCGCCTGAGTGACGGACCCGACGGTGAGCATCTGCCGGACCGGCTTGCGACGGAGACAGCAAAATTTATCGAAGCGAACAAGGAACGTCCCTTCTTTGCCTATTTCGCCTTCTACTCGGTTCACACGCCGCTGATGGCACGGCCGGATCTGCAAAAGAAATATGAGGAGAAGCGCGCGAAGCTGGGCCTCGAACCAAAATGGGGCAAGGAGGGAGCGCGCGAGGTCCGTCTTGTGCAGGAACATGCGGTCTATGCGGCGATGGTCGAGGCGATGGACCTCGCGGTCGGCAAGGTGCTGGCCAAGCTTGATGAACTCGGCTTGAGTGAAAATACACTTGTGATTTTAACCAGTGACAACGGCGGCCTCTCCACCAGCGAAGGGTCGCCCACATCGAACCTTCCCTTGCGCGGCGGCAAAGGTTGGATCTATGAGGGGGGCATCCGCGAGCCGTTGCTTGTGCGTTGGCCCTCTGTCGTCAAAGCAGGCAATGTCATTGCTGCGCCGGTGAGCAGTCCAGACTTCTT
>CAMBQV010000135.1 GCA_945870145.1 Akkermansia muciniphila | reverse complement strand
AGCGTTTGCTGAGTGTATGAATAAGTTAAGGACGTGGAGTTTATCCACGTCCTTTCTTTTTTATTGATAGGTCTCTTGGATGATGCGGGCGTCAGGGGTAAAGGAGTATGGCTCGCCGTAAAGCTTGTGCGCATATTTAACCAACTGGTTGACGCGATCAACGCTTTCCAGTGCCAGATCAAGGAACCTGCGCTGTGCTTCTGTGAGAGGGCCAGCCTGCTCTTTTCCAATGATCTCAATCACGCTGTTGGTGATGGTGAGTGGCTGGCTGATCTCTTGAATCAATTCGGCAAAACGTTGCATGTATTCAGCATGTGTCAGCTTATGGGCTTTCGCCTTTTTTATCTCCGTTTTACCCGTCTCGGAAATGATTTCTATCTCTTGAGTAGGCTTTAAAAAGGCTCTAAGCCGTTCTTTAGATGTCTCTGTAGAGGACCGCAAGGTATCCCGAAGCGAACGGAGCTGCTCGATCATCAGAGCATCGTCGGATTTATTCTCGTGGGGAACAAGTTTAAAGACCTCTTTTAGAAGGAAATCGAGTTCCGTTTGCACTTTTTTCCGTTCGCGGCAGGCCTTGAGCGTGACCTGTTTCTCGAGTTCTTCAGGCGCAATAAGCTCTTGCCCCTCCTCTTCCGAAAGGTCATAAGTTTTTCTGGACGCACGCTTTTGCTGCTTAACAGGGGCCTTCTTCTCCTCCTCTTTGGGAGGAGAGGCGTCATTTTTAGGCGTTGATGTATTGACGCGCTCATACACAAAGTGAACAAGACTAACACCCTGCATGTTTGCGTTTTTCAAAACCTGCTCAAAGCCACCCATCTCCAGTACGCGGACCGGTGGTCTCGCAAGACAGGAAATAAAGGTCGAAAATTCGTCCGTTGTGAGCTGTGGATTGAAGAATATCCCAGGCAACTTATGAAGGGTCATTCGCTCTTTAAGGTTGCGTGTAGACATCAAATCCAGACCCTCAACCTCACCATTCACGGCCAGCTTGTCTCCTTGGATGGAAAATTCAACTGTCTCATGCGTGACCGCAAGCGCATGCATTCGGTTAAAAAAATCTACCGCTTGTTGTTGGATGACCCTGTGCGTCACCCCATAAATGGCCGCTTGATTGACCAAGAGACCAAAATCACGAACAAGCGGTAAAGCTTGAACTAAAGGGATTTTTGTCATAACAAAAAACGTCTGTGTATAACTTCAACTGAAATGTTGAATAAATCCGCCTTTACCAAGGCTACGGCGGACAGGTGCGAATGTAATAACTATACTGAAAGACGAAAAGTGCCGTCTTTCAATATTTCAACATTCCATTTTTTTCTCTACAGTTACTTCTTGGTTTAGTACCATGCCGAGATGACCACATTGTCTGATGTCGTCACGTTCGGAGGGATGTTGAAGCCTTGCGCGGCACTGGCATGGAGTACTGCCGTACCACTCCCAGTGAATGATTGCCCCACGAGGACAGGGCCGTAAAAATCAGCAGTTCCGACTAAGAATATGCTACCATTCGGGACGAGTATTGCTCCGTTGACCACTGTTTGTGCGTTGATTTTTACTTCTCCTGTTCCGAGTACGATCAGGGCCGGGTATCCGTCTATGGCTGTTATCGTCCGTTGGCCACCACCCTGAAGAGAGGCATCGCCTTCGAAAATGAAACAGCCTGTCCCGCTCCCGATCCATCGCGCGCCGTCACTGGTACACCAAGCTACTCCGCCCGGGGGATTGGCGGGGATGTCCGCACTATCGGTATATTTTGCACCATTCCTCTCCGCGTATGCCTTGAGCGCATTGATCGCAGCAGTGAGCTCGGCAGGTCGGATATTTACGGCAGGTTGATTCTGCAGAATAGTGGAAGAACCTGTAAACTTAAAAAGTATAACCTTTCCGCTACTTGATATCGCTAGGGTGTCTATGGAGCTACTGCCTTTGGACGTGATGTTTCCATTGGCATGTATTGTGTTGACAGCAACATCAAAATTTCCTTTTAGATCCATGATACCACCGACTAGAATATCAAAAAGGAACGGATAGTAGTTGCTGTCTGGGTCCGAAGTGTTGTTAAGGATCTGTCGGTTCTCGACATCTGCCGAGACCTTATACTTGCCGAATTGTCCGTACGTTCCATTCGAGTTTAACTTGTAGCGACGCGTAGAGTCTGGATCAGGCGTACTGGTGACGACATACCTGCCGTTCCCAAAATCGCTTGCTAGATTCAGTCCGCTTGCTTGTGAAAAGTCAGTTTTGAGCAGATTGTAGGCCACATTCAGTCCAGACTCTGCAATTAGTTTGGCTTTTAACGACTCGCGAAGTACGCGCGACAAGTGCATCTCCTGGGATGCCGTATACGCGAGGTATCCACTGGCGATGCTAATCAGTGAGATAAGCCCGAGTACAGTGATAAGCGCTGTTCCAGATTGGGCACTCTTATTTAATTGCTTCGTTTTCATGATAACCTCCTTCTTTCAATTTATTTTCCACTGTTTCGCGGATCAACCTCTGCAGAGGCTGCAGATTTGAGTCGAATCGGTATGCCGCCTATACCTCGTACGTCTTTAAAGATTTCAATTTCCATAGTGACACCTCGGACGAGCTGCTTGCCATTCACCTTTACTGTAAAGATACCACAATCCGGACCTTTTAACAACTCGCCTGCAACATCCACGTATTTGGTCAGTCCTGGATAAGTGACCCTCGCCCACCGGAGACGGGGTGTATCATTCCGATAGGGACCAGGACTTGTAGAGGATGTCGCGGCACCAGCGTCCGGAGGGAGATGGGACTTTTGGGATACATAGTATGCTTTGAATTGAATATAGCGCCCGCTCCCGATCGAGATCCCTGTTGACGGGGGCGAAGAGGAGAGTGGACTCAAAGAGTCCCACGCAGAGGCATCCTCGATGTCAAAACCAGTCTCGGAGATTGAGTTCCCGGAACGGGCATAGAACTCAAAGGAACCGCCGCCGCCCGCGGGCATGGAGACCTCCCAAAGGATATTCTTCTGCTGTCCGGTTGTGTCGGTCGTGTCAAAGACAGTCGAGATAAAGTCTCCTTCGTCCGGATAGTTAACCACAAGCGATTTCAGAAAGGGGATGAGCCCTAACCACCACATATTGGGTTGTCCAGTCCAAGACGGGGTCGATACCATCTTCATCGCATTTGTTAAAGACAATTGATGCAAGCACCAACTTCCTGGGATGTGCTCTCGATTCACTTGCAGAAACTCCATATTGTTTACCGCTCCTGAAGCAGGCAGGACATCTACGACCAATTGAAGCATGAGAAAGCTCCCCATGGGAACGTTTATGTTGCGCTGGGTGGCATTGTGGAGTTCAACAAGTTGGCTTGCTTGAGTACTGCTGGTCGGCAAGGCGGTTTTCCACGTGGTGACAGCACCGTTCTGCCAGACGTTGAGCGGGATGATCTCTGGGGTGGAGCCGATACTATGACCCATAGCAGCGATGTCAACAGTTCCGTCTGACTTGAGCGGCAGCTCAGTTTTAGGGATAATGACGAACGAGGCGTGTTTGATGTCAACTCCACCGTTCGTATTCAACTTCATCACCCGGAAGACAGGGTTAAATCCACTCTTCTTGATGCCATAAGCACTGGGTTCCCCAGCTGCATTAATCGTTTGGTCCGAGAGAACGGGGATACGGAAGACGAAAGAGACAAGATTGGTAGGGATTGACCAAGGAAAAGTAGAAGCGCTTGAAGCTTGTTCTGTTGCCCTCCAGGTATTTGTGCACAGGCCATCAAGCTTTGCACAGTTTACGCCATTGTTAAAACCTGTGGGTCGGTAGTCTGTATCGAGTCGGACCACGGTATTTGAGAAGAGGACATTACGCGTCTCACCTATAAAAATACATTCTTCGAGGGCATCGTTGTTCACGGTTAAGTTGATTTCCTGCCCGTTTGCACTGGTTGCGGACAAGAGACCGTATCCTGCGCTGGCCCCTCCAGGTCCTGTATACGTCTTGGGGATGGTATCTGTTCCGGGAAGCAGCTCAGCCTCCATAAACCAACCCGAGGCACTCACCCCAAGGCGATCCAGCCCCAGCTTTCTGCCTGTGGAAAGGGGGTTCTTGTCCACGATGGTGAAGGTGATCTGTTGGGGACCCGCTTGAATAGGTGTCACACCGAAGTTGATGCGTTCTCGTGTGTTTGCGACGGGGGCATAACCGTCAAAGCGTGCCTCTGCGTGCCAGAGGCGTCCGGTGAAGAGGTTCTCGAACATCACGCGAGTTTGAGTGGTTTCATCCGCGAGGCAAGCTGCAGTTCCGTGTCCTGCGGCGACTACGGCTGCGATTTGATCGTACCGTTCTGCAAAGGAGGCAGTCTGGTTGCGGTTATTGAATTGGGTCCGCTTCATCTGAGAAGGTTTAGGAGGCTGGTTAAAAATATGATAGACAATGGTCTGTCGCCAGAGGATGTTGCTGGTGGCGGGATTCATATCCATGAGTCCGTCCCCGTCTTGATCTGCGGGGAGTGCAAAGGAGACGGCTTGGTAGGGGGATATGTTCTCTGGGTAAAAGATAATCGAGTCGCGTGAAGTCTTGCTCATTTCGGAGCGGAAGTTCTCAATAATGCTTCTGGCGTCCATGTCAAGACTTGCCTGAGCATTTATACGATTGCTCTTCTGCATGAAGGAGAGCCAAGAGCTCATGGACATCCCGATGACTAACGCGAATACACCGAAGGACATCATGAGTTCTACTATCGTGAACCCTTTTTCTCGGCGATAAGCACTTTTTTTCATTGCAGAACCCTTTCAATATGGGTTAAGAACAGCCAGCAGAGGCTATGGGTTGTAAGTGGTAAAGACGTAACTCAACTCCTCTTTTTCATCTGTAAATTTGCAGGAGAAGGACTTGCTACGAATGGGATGGAAGGTCTTGCGCCAGCCAAAACGGGAACAGATGCAGATGTGAGTAGCGACCGTCATGGTGGTTAACCCAGCGGCAGGGCTATTGGTTGAAACAGTCGTAATGCGCTTGAAACGACCATCAGGATCGATCTGTCCGAGGTCATCCAAATAAGAGGGGTTGTTGTTCGACTCGATAAAGAGGTTAAGATCGCTGAACGGTGTAATGCGCGCACGTTCGATGCGCGATTGACAAGTGGAGGTCGCCACGTAATGGTCACGTGCCATCTGGAAACGCCCGGCCATACCGTCAATCAGTGGAATAAAACTGATAATGACGACCATGAAGATCGCAGAGGCAAAGGTCATCTCTAAGAGGGACATCCCTCGTGTTGTGGGGTTCGTCTTCATCGTTGATGTTCTCCTCATCTCTTTAGTTACACCTCACTAAAAATAAGTATACCGCAATATTATGTTTGTTCAAGAGGTTT
>CAMBQV010000134.1 GCA_945870145.1 Akkermansia muciniphila | reverse complement strand
ATACGGCTCCCACGCAGGCCTCTGTCTTGATTCAGGGTCCGAGTGGAACCGGCAAAGAGCTCGTGGCGCAGGCGATTCATCGTCTGAGTGGACGTAAGGGCGCCTTTGTTGCTGTCCACTGCGCGGCGCTCTCGGAGACGCTTCTGGAGAGCGAACTGTTTGGCCATGAGAAGGGCGCCTTCACGGGCGCGACCTTACAGCGCAAAGGCCGCTTTGAGCTGGCAGATGGCGGCACACTCTTCTTAGATGAGATCTCCGAAATCGAACCTGCCATGCAGGTGAAGTTGCTTCGTGTGCTGGAGGAGCGAACCTTTGAGCGCGTGGGTGGCGAAGAGAGCATCAGTGTTGACATTCGTATTATCGCCGCAACCAATCGTGATCTTTCAGAATACGTTAAACAGGGCAAGTTTAGGGAGGATCTCTTCTTTCGCCTGAATGTTGTGGATATCGTGTTGCCGTCCTTGAAAGATCGGGCAGGGGATATCCCGTTATTGGCTGTTCGCTTCCTGAAGGAGTATGCTGAGCGTAACAGCAAGCACACGATGGGGCTGGCCCCCGAGGCGATGACGCTTCTGTCGCGCTATGCATGGCCGGGTAATGTACGTGAACTGCGCAATACGGTTGAAAAGATGGTGGTGCTCTCCCAGTCCGAGCTTTTAGATGTCAACGATGTTCCCTTGAATATTCGAGAGTCTGTCCAGCACATGAAAAATCATGTGACCGAGTCGGTCTTGGTGGATGGTTCGCTTGCGGATACGGAAAAACAGAAGATCCTTGCAGTCCTTAAAAAGAATCATGAGAATCGGACACGTGCCGCAGAAGAACTGGGGATCAGCCGCCGAACGCTCCATCGTAAGTTGAGAGAGTATGGCGTGAGTGAGAAGGGCATTACAACTGGTTGATCATTTCGAGAACAATGCGCCCTGTGATAGCGAGACTCTCTGCTGAAAGCTTGTCGAGCGTATCCTTTGGCGTATGCCAGAAGTTGTTTTCCCCTGGTGCGTTGCCATAGTTAAAATCAATTAAGTCAACGGCTGGAAATCCGGCATCCAAGAAGGGCTGATGATCGTCGAGAATTACTCCGTCATATAATCCGATATGCGTGCGATCTCCTGTCGTGTCCGCAGCACGTAGAGCGCAAGCACGTAAGGCCCCAGTGCTGTTATGGGGAAGCTGGATGTGGAGGTCACGATCACCAATCATATCCATGACGATCACCGCCACGACCTCTCGTTTCTCCTGCCGTAGCTTGTTGGCCAGATGGCGGCTACCGTGAAGTCCGTCCTGCGCACCAAAGTCGATCTTGCACTCTTCGCCATCCAGGAATGCGATCTGCAGGGTGTGGCGTGGCGTACCCGAAACGGCAATGAGACGTGCCAGTTCCAAGAGCAAGCCAGTCGAGGAACCACTGTCATTGGCTCCTTGAAATCTCGGACTAATACCGCTTTTGGTGTCAAAGTGAGACAAGAGGAGTATAGTCTTTTGCGACTGACCTGGGATGATGGCCTCGACATTGTGAAAGGCCTGTTCGCCTAAGGGGGTTTTGTCCTTGAAGGTCTGGATGGTTGCATTCGGGAGTCCATTTGCGATCAGTTTTTCCTTGAGCCACTGTGCAGCGCGTTCAGCTCCCGGGGTCATCGCATCACGCGGTGTGCAGGCGTGAACAAAAGCCGTGACATTCGAGAGGGCTTGAATACCGTGTTCAGTCTTGAAAACAAGACGCGGCGTCTCCTTCAGCATCGGGGTTTCGTTCGGACTGCAGCCAACGAAGAGTACGCAGACAGCCAGAAGAGAGAACGAGTATCGTATAATAGGGCTCATAAGGTCGTTTGGGCATCATAATCTAAAGGCGACTCGACTTTCAAGGGTAAAGAGTGAGGGGGCGATATTCGACTTTTCCTTGGGGCCGAACAATATTGCTTATTGATGGAGACTGTAGGTTTGCAAATAAATCAGAACTGCTCTTTTTTTTCGAAACAGGTGGTTTGCACTTGAATACAGCCCCATTTTTGGCTACACTGCTCCCCTTATCTCAAAAATAAGTTCTGCGGAGAGGTGGCCGAGTGGCTGAAGGCAGTGGTTTGCTAAACCGCCGTACTGGTTAAATCCGGTACCGGGGGTCCGAATCCCCCCCTCTCCGCCATTTTTGTGCCTTTGACAGGTTGTGAAATATTGTGACAATCTGTGTCAGACCCCTTTAAATATTGGTTGAAATCAACTTTCCCCGTTTTTTCTTCCGTGACAGCTAAAGACAGCTTTTTCTTCTTCGAGACAGAAAAAGTAGTCCCTTTTTGAGTCCACTTGTCAGGAATGAGGGAAGGCAACTTATTGACCGATTCGGCAATCGGGAGTTCAAGGGCGTTTGTGTAGACCTTGGAGGTTAAACGCATCTCACTATGACGCATAAAAATCATGGCGACCTGCGGACTTCCCCCCATAGTTTGCATGAACGTGCAGGCGGTATGGCGTAAGGCGTGAAAGTCTATTTTTTGCCCGTACTGGTTTACCCGTGGAATGTTTGAATCCTTAAAGTCTTTCCATAAGCCGAGGCGGTTTTGAGGGATGCCGTCAGGTATGACACGCGAATCCTCTTCCCCGATCTCTTCTTTCCATCGAGAAAGCATCCTTACAAGGTCAGGATGAAGGGGAATGGTTGCCGTCTTCCTGTTCTTTGAGGTCGAGGCACGAATGATGAGAAAGGGGACTTTCTCTTCAAGCTTAATATCCTTCCACTCCAAGCCTTCAATCTCTCCGCGCCTAAGTCCCGTATAGAGGGAAAGGGCATAAGCAATGCCACGCTTACGAGGCGCGACAGCTAGGAGGCTCTTGGCTTGCTCTATGGTCAGTGTCCCACGCTCGAACGTCTCATTGCCCCGAGCGTCCACATGCTGGACACCATCGAAGCAGTTGAGCTTTACACCTTTCGACTTCCCGAGCCAAGAAAGGAAGCTTGTCACCGCGTTTTGATACTCGTTGAGGGTCTTTGCTGAAATCTGTTTTCCCTTCCTCCACTTACAGAACGACTCCCCCGACATGTCTCGGATTGAACCCCATCCGCAATCCTTGGCGAGAGTGTTCAGACGGCTTTCAATGTGCCGGATGTGCTCATGCGTCCGACCCAGCCGAATGAGTTCAGAGACATAGCCATCTATCAGCACCGAGAGGGGAAGCTTGAGACACTCCCTTTCAGCCCGAGACACCCCGAGCCCAGCGCGTTCCCTTTCTTCCTCTCTCACAATCGCCCGAAGCTTTTCAAAGGCGACTTGTTTATCTGTGCACTTCAGATTGACCACAACGAAAGAAGGAGCACCATCGAGTTTATAACGCCCGTAAAAGGTCGTACTCTCGATGATGCGCCCTTTCTTGTTCCGTCTACGCTTGAATACTTTCATACTAAGCTTCTCCGCGTTGCAGTTTAAGTCTTTCAAAAAAAGACGAAACATCCGAAACATACAGGCGGACTCCGTGCCCGACCTTCACAGCCCTTGGCAAGTCGCCGCGCTGCATCAAACGATAGACCGTCCGCTTTGTGACGCTTAGCATTTCTGCGACCGCGTCTAAGGGGATAAGCTTGTCACTCATGTTTTCATTACTCATCTTTTTTCACCTCGCTTTCTGTTTCTGTTTCCTTCCGTTCGAATTTCCCGAACGCTTCACCAAAATGCCTGTAACATTGTACGCGCGCCTCTTCTGGCAGATTAAACCAGCGGTTACGAAGAACACCGGCAGCCTCTGAAAGATCCCTGCCTTCCTTAAGGTATTCCTCTAAAGACATTTCGGGATCTGTTGGTATGTGCTCTCCCATTTCGAGGTATTGAAAATAGTCGAAGTTCTGAAGAACATCCCCTGGGTGAGCATCGTGCGCGTTTGCAAATAGCGTTGCAGCGAATTCAATGTCTTCAACAAGATCAGCCCACTTCTTTTCAGGGTTTCGCATAGCATTGGCAAGTGCGTTATAACTGATGTTGATATCATGCTGTTCTTTAAGCCACCGTGATATTGCCCGAAGGCTCATACGCTTGGAAGCCACGTAGATGAACGGGAAAAGGTCGTCCATTAGACTGCGCTGGGCAGTAAATTCCGCTTCTTCCTTTGCGTATGTCAAAAGCTCTTTTCCTATGTCGTAGTTTTCATTCATGACGCGAAGTGTCTCATAAATGGCCTAAAGTGTCAATAGTGAAATAAAAACAAATCGTGACAAAGCTGACAACACGGCTAATATCGTACACTTTCAGGCTAGAGAGTGCAAGGGGACGGAAGGGGGCGCAAGGCACAGATCAGGCCGAGCGCATAAAGGGTGGCGTGTACAAAATACAGGTTACTCTTAAAGGGGGTTTACCCCCTTACAGCTTACCCCCGTTCTTTTTGAGAAAAGAACCAAAAACTTTTTATTTATACAACGTTCCGGCGGAGGCGCTGTATTCAGTCGCCTCCCGCTGGTGGTTCGCTGTGGTCTCTCTTTTTCTTCACGAGTCGTGCAAGTTCGGTGAGTCCGACCCAAGCAAACATCGGGAATGAACCCCAATCGACAACAAGTGGGACCCAAAGCCATGGGAACCGGCCTTGGATTGGCACAATTAGTAGGCCGAGAACACCGAATAATCCCCCGAACAATGGCGCGAATGAGGTGCTGCCCTTATATGCGATGAGCATGACAAGGGTGATCAAATTGCCAACCGCGAAGAAGGCACCAATGAGCAAGAGCGTCCCGCCCACTCCCCATCGTGTTATTGTTATCCATTCCATTTCATCATCTCAGCGAACATATGATTATGGGACAGTCCCATATCAATAAATAAATTATGGCAAAAATATTGTTTTGGGACAAGAATGAATAGTGCGTTTGTTGAAAATCAAGGAGTTACAAAGACTGTTTCGTCGCTTTGCAATATATTAGAGATTTATCGTAAAGCAACGGAGCGTCCCAAAACTATTTCGTAAAAAATCATGTAAAGCGACGAAAGTCTTCTTGATTTTCAATGGGTTACAAAAGAAAGTCGTCGCTTTACATATAAAATTGTCGATTTGATATGGGACATTGATTTGTTCATGTCATGAAATTCTTCCGAACGAAGATTTCTAATTCTCGGGCGACCTTTGCCGAGTTCCGAACAGAAAACCCTTTACCTCTTCCAGCGTCTTTAGGGTTCCATGATTTTCGGTCTTCGGGTTTTACCTCAACATTGCATTGCACAAGCCAAGGTTTATTTTTTAATAACCAAGCAAGCTTGGGGTCGGAATCTTTAACCCAAGAAGCAAAAGCGCGTTTCTCTGCGTTGGATAGATTCCGTTGTCTTTGTCTGAATGCGTATTCAGAGGAAGCCGAACGCCTAAGCAAACGTGCAAGCCATATTCCTTTTTTGTCGCCAGCTTTAAAG
>CAMBQV010000133.1 GCA_945870145.1 Akkermansia muciniphila | reverse complement strand
CGCCGCAATCGGCCGGAGGGCTGAATGCCGCCGCTTTACGCGCAAATCCGAGGGCGGAATGCCAAGATATTGGCTTGTCACCTCGAGCACGATGGACTGATTGATAAATAACCTCTGGCGCCGTAACGATACATCTTCAGGCCTGGCCGCTTTCTCCCCCAGCTCAATACAGGCATCTCGCACCCACGCCCGGAATGTTTCCCCTCCTATTGCTGCGGGCGATGCGTTGAGTACCTCCCGAAATTCAGCATCCGTCTTCACCAGACCCGCTTCAACGTATTTCCGGTATTCCTTCTCTCTTAACCGCTTCTTTACCGCCATCTCGGCCAGCACAGGCTCATACGTTACAAACTTATGCCGTTTCTCCTCGCCGATGTAGCTCCGATAACTGCTCCAGGGATATTTCCTCAGGTACGCCACCCTCAGGTTCAAGGGCTCCTTCTTCAACCTGCCAATGCACACAGGATTCAAATGCACGTACCGGCTTAACTTAAGAAGATACTCATCACCCTCAACGTGTTTGGCTTTATAGCGGCCCTGAAACAGATGCCCACTCGTCCCATGTCTCACATTATAGAACACCGTGTAGCCCGTTTCCACGCTCTGCATGAATCGCCCCAAATTCGCGGAGGGCGTTTCCAGCAGAAGGTGAACATGGTTACTCATCAAGCAAAACAGGTACAAACGGATTCCATAGGCTTCTCCGCTCTCGGCCAACCGGAACAAAAACCTCTCGCGGTCACGATCATCTCGGAAAATCGCCTGCCGGCCATTCCCTCGGATCGTCACATGATAGATCGCACCAGAAAATTCCACTCTGAGATGTCGCGGCATTCATGCAATCTGCACTCTAAATGCCTCGCTTGCAAGTTTTATATGTCATCCTTTGGTTTGACCCCGGCGGTGCTAAATGCCTCGCTTGCAAGTTTTATATGTCATCCTTTGGTTTGACCCCGGCGGTGCCTCCACTCACGTGATCGAGTGTGTCGAAAAACTTACGGATATCCACGTCCAGAATCCACCCCGTTTCCATGCGCATTACCGCATTGTGCAGGGTCTTGACTGCGTCGTGGGCATTGCGTCCCGGCCTGAACCCGTAGGAGAAGCCGTAGAACTCCGCCTCGTAGATCGGCTCGATTAGCATCACCACTCCCCTCTGGAGTACTTTATCCTCCACCGTAGGAATCCCAAGCGGCCGCTTTTCACTTTTGCCGGGTTTCTCGATGTAGGTCCGTCGCACAGGCGGTGCAACATACTCACCACTGTGCGCCAGTTTCACCAGTTCGGGCAGGCGGTTTACCATCTGTCCTTCGTACTCGCGGGCATCCATCCCGTCTACGCCTGCCGCCGCATTTTTCTGGACCTTCTTGAAAGCGGCTTTCAGCCAGTCTTCCGTCAGATACCGATTCAGCGACGTCAGTCCGCGTTCAGGATAGCGTCTCGCCATGTCCGCTATTCGTTCTTGTATCGTTGACACTTCCATGTTTGCCTCTATGTGCTTCTGTGTTTCCCATGAACGATTCCGTTTCCCCGGTCGCTCCCTTCCCTACTCACAGGCTTTGCCGGGTGGGCATTTCCCTGCTTTCCTCCCACCTTCGCTCACCGCGTTGGCGGGCGTATCGGTACTATGAAGCAACTAAGACTTCCTACGCCTCATCCCGCCAGACTTATTCGTTTGTCTGTCGGTACTTTTCAAAGACTGCTTCTTTCGCTCACGGTGGCGGGCAGTCGCCTCCTCCGTGCCCGGACGTTGTTCAGCCGGTATCGTCACCCTCTCCGGCACATTTCTCGAAAAGACGGCGTTGGATCTCCCTTGTTCCCTGGCAGCCCTCCTGTGCCTTTGCCCTGCTCTCCGACCCCGGTCGGCCCAATACGGCTCGGCCTTCCTATCGCCACATTGGTGTTGTCTACCTTCTTCTGACTCAGCAGACGCCAACAATTAGTCACTTTTCGGGGCTCTATCACACGGCCTCAGCACTCGCTGTGTACGCTTCGTGCCCGCCTCTCGGCGAACTACGCAACACTCGCTTCCGGTTGGCTGGCCTGCCTTTACCGGACGGGTATCGAACCCGCTGAACTGCTCCAGTCTGTTTCAGTTTTCAGATGTTCTACATCATCTTTCTTTCCTTCCCATTCTCAGGGTTTTCAAGGCGCGACAGGAGGCGTGACGGGCTGCGCGCTGAGCGCCCACCGGGTTATCTCCAGGATCATCACAAGACATCATGGCTCAGCGGGCAACCGGCGCGACTCCTGCAAGGCGGGCGCGTACCAGGCGGCCGTGCCTACGGCGCGGACGCTCCGACATGGCCGCCGTCTTGTCCGCCGTAGGCTTGCCGAAGGTGGAAGCCTTGGCGTAGGCGGCAGGGACTCAGCGCTGGAACCGACTCCGGAGGTTCGAGCGCGCACGGGACACGTCAACAACTATGCGCCGCCATGTCCCTGATCAAGTGACTGGAAAGATCATAGAAAGTCCCGGCGGCGCCACCGGTAACGAGCCGTTGGCGCGGCGGTTGGCCTTTTCCAGCAACCGCCGTGACAGCGGCGTAGCGGTCAGTGTGGAGTCAGTTGAGAGTCCGGAGGATCGTAGTGAGCGTAAAGACTATGCAAAAGGCCGAAGGTCATATCGGAACATTTGCAATTTGCAGCCTAATGCCGTCAATGTGCCTTCAGCCCGCTACGTCTTCGATCCCATAGAGCCAACACCATGCCGAATACTGACGCAAAGCACGGCAAAATGCACCCACACCAGTCCTCGCGAATCAATCTAGCCAACAGGACAACGAGGCATGCCACCACAGTGTAATTGACAAAACGCACAAGGAGCGATTTGGGGCGGCGCAAATCGTATGTAACAATAAGAAATGCCGCAGAAAACGACAGCATCTCAAATAGAAGCCCCGCATAATACAAGAAGGCATCCCCAAAACCACAAAATGCAACTCTTGGCCCAGCCAAAACGCTAATAGGACAGAACGTCACGAGACGAATAGCAACCGAGTCCGCCACGTTACGGCCTGCAATAAGATCCAGAGCCAAGCGAACCAATGGTATAAATATCCACCAGTAAATATTGACGGCAGTGAAGATCCAAAATGATAATCGCTTCATGATCAGAGCGGCACGAGAGGACATAAGAGATCCTCCCTCAGTCAAGGCGTTCCAAGCAACAGTTTATTCAACCAATCGGCAAATTCATATTCTCGAGCAATGGTGAGGCCGCATTGATTTTTTGCAATCTCCACCAAAACAACCGTGCCAAGATTGTAGAGTTTTGGTGATGGCCCTCCAAATGTCTTGTTGCAGACATGTATTGTCCCGTCAAAAAGATTCCACCCCTGCATGCCGCCCAAACAGCAGACCACGCCGCCGCATTCGACATCCATTGTTTTCTTTTTTTTGCTACTTTTCAAACAGTCAACAACCGGAACAAGGTTAACCGGAACATCAGCGTCATTTATGGCGTTTATCGCCTTATTGAAGGCATCCTGAATTTTTGAACCCTTATCGCCATCACAGGAGGAGTCTATGTTTAGAGTAATCTCCACCAAGCCAAGTCCATCAAGGTGATTCACGGACGAATTGAAAACGAATACATAAAGCGGATCGCGCGAGCGGATCTCTAAGGCCGCTCGCTCTTCGCGCGATTTAGTTGAGCCGTGTTTTTTAAGAAATGCATATTCACCCAATGGATCCCGACTCAGCCATCTTCCCAATTCCGGGGAGTACTGCCGATAGCCGTAATACAGCAGTCCCGTCTCGTCATCCGTGTACTTCGTCGAGAACCGGAACGGATTCACATCCGCAAGTACGCCGGTCTTGCTGATCGTGTTCCCGTAAGGATCGAACTGATACTGCGCGAGGAACTCGCCGTTGGTGCCGACAAGATCGGTAACATTGCCGTTTGCATCGTAACAGTAGAACGCGGACGACACAGAGGTCGTCCCTCCAAAAGAGGCAGAGAGGATGCCGCCGATGGTTCCTGCGCCTTGGGCAGTTCCACTTAGATCAAGTCCGTAGACATAACTATTGGACGTCGTGCCGCTCACCTCCCGGATCATTGCCCACCCTTGATAGGTGAAAACTATAGCCTGCCCATTTACTACTTTCGCCACGCGGCGGGACATGTAGTCGTAGGAGTTGGAGACCACCGTCGTCGCGTTGGATGCGAGAACCAGACGGTTTTCCGCATCCCAGATGAAGGTCCAGTCTTTGTAGCCCGTCATATTTCCGTCGAGGTCAAAGACGGGGGAGACTTGAGATGTCTGATTTGAAATTTGAGAATATTGATTAAGGGCATTGGCGGCGTAGGCTAGCGCCTCGGCATTATTGGTCGCGGTGCGGCGGTTGCCGATCGGGTCATACCTATAACTGTAGCTGTTGGTTCCCATGGAGGCCTCTTCCAGTTCACTGCTCACATTGTAGGCAAACAGGTTCGAGAGAACAACGGATAAATCGTAATCGGTGCGTTTTGTGCGGCGGCCGATTTCGTCGTTGGTGTAATCAAAGCGATGCAACTGGGTGCCGCCAAAACTGTTGGTGATGCTGGTGATGAGGTTCCGGTTGGGTTCGTAGGCGCGGGTGAGGGAGAAGCCGGTGTTTGTTTCAAGCACAGACTGGATGAGGTCGGAGCCTGGCAGATATGCATATTGGAACGTTTGTCGAGAAAGAGATGCCGCCGGGACATCGGCATCCACCCGAAGGAAGCGCCCCATCTCGTCGTAACCATACCGGACGGACGACACGGAGGTCGTCCCTCCAGAAGAGAGGTCGTAGCCAGCGGGGCGAGCCTGGCTGTCGAAGACATACTGCAGAACGCCTTGGGTGTTTGTTTCAGATTGAAGCTGTAGGGCGTCGTTGTAGGTGAAGGCGCGGGTGCCGGCGCCATCGGTGATGGTGGTTTGGCGGCCGAGGCGGTCGAAGGTGAAGGTGACGCTGGGGGTGCCGTCGCTGTAGCTGATGTTGGTTAGCTGGCCGAGGCTGTCATAACTGTAGGTGGTGACGATGCCACGCGCCCAGGTGCGGGTGGCGAGTTTACCGTCGGGGGTGTAGGTGTAGGAAGGGCCGTGACCGTCAGCATAAACCTTGTTGGTTAGCAGGCCGGTTGTTTCGTCATAGAGCCAGCGGGTGCGGTCAAGGGATGAAGTATGAGTTATGAATGATGAATAGTTTGAGAGGACGAGCGAGGAGTCGCGGAGCGTGTACATGGCGCTCATGCGGCCATAGTCGTCGTAATCATAGGCTACCGGGTAGGTGGCGCCCCAAGTGGCGAGGACGCGGCCCTCGAGGTCATAGGCGGTGTGGATTGTATTGGCGAGAGCGTCGATGACCTGAATGCGGCGGCCTGCAGAATCGCAAGTGTAAGAAGTGACGTTGCTGGCGGCATCCATGGTCCAGTCGACCTGGCCGAGGACATTGTAGTGGGTGGTTGAACCGATGAGACGAGCACCCTCACCCCCACCCTCTCCCCTGGAGGGAGAGGGAGAAGAGGCGGAGATCTGGCGGCCGAGGGCGTCTTGAGTGTAATCCGTGCGGACA
>CAMBQV010000132.1 GCA_945870145.1 Akkermansia muciniphila | reverse complement strand
CCCTCAGACGGAACCGCCGACACACAGCTACAGACGAAAAGAAGACAAAGCAGAACAGCAACCCTTTGAATACCGTGTTTTAAAAAACTCCTATTTCTCTTCATCGTTTACTCCTTAGGCCCGCGGATGGCCCTTGTCATACTCTTCTTTGAGGCGTTCAATCGAAACATGGGTATAGATCTGCGTAGTCGAAAGGCTACTGTGGCCGAGCATCTCCTGGACACTTCGCAGGTCAGCGCCTGCATCCAGCAAGTGGGTCGCAAAACTGTGACGCAACTTGTGAGGGGTCAGTTCCGGCGGAAGTCCAGCTACGGCAAGCCAGACCTTCATCTGGCGCTCGATTGACCGGACGGTCAGAGGTCCACCCTTCATATTGAGAAAGAGAGAATCCCCTGCCCCACATTTCTCCGGAAACAAATAACCCGCTGCCCGCCGGAGCGTTTGCAGGGCTTCGCACGCTGGCGCGCCCAGCACGCAGAGCCGTTGCTTGCGTCCCTTACCTTCGACAATAGTGGTACCCCGTTCAAAGTTGATGTCGGACCATGTCAGTGCGGCAATTTCGCTGACACGGCAACCTGTGCTGTAGAGCACTTCAAAGATCGCAGCATCACGACGCGCCGTGTATTCGACAGCCGCAGGGACCGCGCCGCCATGCCGCTCCCGATAGACCCGAAGGTCATTGAGCGGCGCTACCAGAAATTTTTCGATCTCAGGCACGCTCAATACAGTCGGTAGCCGTTTCCCCATCCGAGGACCCCGGATGCCAATAAATGGATTGCCGTCCAATTTCTTTTCACGGACCAAAAAACGGTAGAAGGCGCGAAGGGATGCAAGCTTACGACGGGTCGTTGCGGGAGAGGCCCCTATGCGGTGCGAAGCCACCAGAAAAGCGCGCGCCTGGTCGCGGGTCACGCTCGTCCACTCATGCTCCCCTCCAGCCTGAGGAGCAGGCCAAACAAAAGCTGAAAGTTGCCCAATATCTTGAATATATCCTGAAATCGTGTGAGGCGAAGCATTTCGTTCCGCCTCCAGATAGTGGCTAAAAGCTCCTACCGTCGGATCCGACTTCACATCAGCTACAGGCATGGACTCAAGCATTGTTGCCTTGACGGCAACATGCTTGATGTTCAGAGTTCTGGGTTCAGGGTTCATATTTGTATCCCAGCCACTACCAACAGACACTCTTTACTTCTCCGTGAGCTCTGTGCCTCTGTGAGAAAAAACAATTCTCACGACACTTTCTTCACAAACCGGCGGCATTTCACGCCAGCGGCTTTGAGAAGCTTCTCGGTCTGTTCGGTAAACGCATAGTCGCCGCCAAACACCACTTCGCGGATGCCGGCATTGATAATGAGCTTAGCGCAGGTGAGACAAGGACTAATGGTCACATAGATTGTTGCACCCGCAAGCCGCGTCCCGTGATACGCCGCCTGACAGATCGCATTCTGTTCGGCATGCACGCAGATGCACTCTTCAAGGCTGGATCCTGATGGGGCATTCCCTGAACACCGCGCACAGCCACCCTCGAAACAGTTCGTGACCCCACGTGGTGTACCGTTATAGCCCGTGGAGACAATCTGGTGGTCCTGTACCACAACGGCGGCAACTTTACGGCGACTGCAGTTTGCGCGCGTGGCCGTGACCAGCGCGATCTCCATAAAATATTCATCCCAGCTCGGACGAGGATCTGCGATCTTTTTTTTAGCCATATTCACACCTCTTTTACTTGACTGCACCTGCGGCAACAGCAGCCAGCAGGCCGCCGTGCAACAGAATGGTCTTCTGGCGTTCCGACAACGAGGCAACGACTCCAAACGATGTCCCTTGTGTCTCATTGATCACCGTTGCCTTGCCCGATCCGGCAACCGCCTTACGGATATCTGGAATGGTCAACCGATCACCTTTTTGAATCGTGTCATAGTCGGACGGCTTGGCAAAGATAAAGGGTACAATCCCGAAGTTGATCAGGTTTGCCAGGTGGATGCGTTCTGCGCTCTTGGCGATCAGCGCCTTGACCCCGAGATACATCGGGCACATCGCGGCGTGTTCGCGGCTTGACCCCTGACCGTAACTCTCGCCTGCGATAATCACATTGGCGAACCCTGCATCACGGTTGGCAGAGGCTGTCGCATAGAATTGTTCATCCACATGCTCAAAGACATACTTGGCATACTGGGGAATATTGGAGCGGTATTTCAAACGCGCACCAGCCGGCATGATGTGGTCCGTCGTAATTTTATCGCCGACCTTGATGACTGCAACACCCTTCCAAGTTTCAGCCATGGTTTCCCCTGCGGGCACCTTGCCGATATTGGGTCCCCGGACAATCTCTGTCCCTGGCACTCCCTTACCGGCTGTTTCACGGAAGAGGAACATACTGTCATCAATCGAAAATGTTGCGGGTTCCGTAACAGCCTGAGCAAGCGCCACTGTCCGCGCATCCGTGAAACACCCTGTTAGGGCTGCGGCAGCGGCGGTTTCTGGACTGACTAAGTAAACCTGTGCCGATTGCGTACCGGTGCGTCCCTCAAAATTACGGTTACTTGTCCGAAGGCTGATCGCATTCGTCCCGGGAGACATGTGGTTGCCGATACAGAAACCACAGGCATTCTCAAGGATACGGACACCGGCGCTGACCAGGTCACCCAACAGGCCCTCCTTGGCGAGCATCTCCACAACCTGACGGGAACCCGGCGCAACACCGACTTCAACTTCCGGATGGATCTTCTTGCCGCGCAGCATCAGTGCAACGGTCTTCAAGTCGCGATAGGACGAGTTGGTACAGGAACCAATCATCACCTGATTGACCTTCTTGCCGGCCAGTGAAGCAATCGTCGCGATATTGCCGGGTGAATGGGGACAGGCTGCCATAGGCTCAACCTGCGCGAGGTCAAGTTCCAGAACCTTGTCATAGGCCGCATCTGCGTCCGCGACAAGCTCAACCCAATCCTGTTCGCGTCCCTGAGCCTTCAAGAAGGCGCGGGTCGTCGCATCGCTTGGAAATACCGAGGTGGTCACACCCAATTCAGCGCCCATGTTTGTGATTGTGGCGCGCGAGGGTACACTCAATGTTGCCACGCCAGGCCCGCCGTATTCAATCATGCAATTCACGTTGCCCTGGGTTCCATAGACAGACAAGACTTTGAGCGCCACATCCTTTGCTGAGACACCTGGCTTGAGGGTCCCTGTCAGCCATACACGGCGCACCGTGGGAGCGACCAAGTAAAAGGGTCCGCCACCCATGGCGACCGCCACATCAATACCGCCCGCGCCGATGGCGATCATCCCGACACCACCCGCGGAGGGCGTATGCGAGTCACTTCCCAACAGGGTCGCGCCGGGCTTGCCAAAACGCTCCAGATGGAGCTGATGGCAGATCCCATTGCCGGGACGCGAGAAGACCACGCCATACCGCTGGGCGACACTTCTCAGATAGGCATGGTCATCCGCATTTTCAAAACCGACTTGGATCGTGTTATGGTCCACATAACTGACAGCCATGTCAGCCTTAACCCGTTCGAGGCCCATGCTCTCAAACTGAAGATAAGCCATGGTGCCTGTCGCATCTTGAGTCAGCGTCTGATCAATCCGGATGGCCAACTCCTGGCCAGGCTTCAGCGCACCCGAGATCAGATGCTTTGACAGGATCTTCTCGACAATATTCATAAAGCTTAAACACCCGCTTTAACGATTGCAGCAAAGGTGTCTGCCTTCAAAGCGGCACCGCCGATGAGACCACCGTCAATATCAGGCTGGCTCATCAGTTCTTTTGCATTGTCAGGCTTCATGCTTCCACCGTACTGGATGCGGACGGTATCAGCGACAGCCTTACCAGCAATCTCAGCCAATGTGCGGCGGATCAGGGCGTGAACCTCCTGCGCTTGTTCGGGGGTCGCGGTGCGGCCGGTGCCGATGGCCCATACTGGCTCATAGGCAATGACCACCTTCGAGATATCCAGTCCAGCCAGCCCAGCCTTGGTCTGACGAATGACAACGGCCTCCATCTGTCCGCCATCGCGTTCCTGCAAGGTCTCACCCACGCAGACGAGCGGGACGAGTCCGGCATCGAGGGCCGCCTTGGTACGCTTGTTGACGGTCTCATCCGTCTCACCAAAATACTGACGGCGCTCGCTGTGCCCGATAATCACATGCGTCACCCCTAAATCCTTCAACATGGAGGCGGAGATTTCGCCAGTATAGGCTCCATTGGCCTCCCAATGGATATTCTGAGCGCCCAGCTTCACATTTGAACCTGCACATGCGGCTACGGCATCCTTTAGATCTGTGAAGGGAGGACAGACAATCACTTCAACGTTCGTGATGCCCGCGACTTCCTTCTTGATGCCCTCGATCAGTGACGCCGCCTCTGAAGCGGTCTTGTTCATCTTCCAGTTTCCTGCAACGATTTTTGTGCGCATGGTGTATGACTCCTTGGGGTTGTAAAAATAGCTTTTTATTATGCCTTTTCGCCCGACGATATGCAAGGGCGAAAATGTATTGCCTTAGGGCCTTAGGGCTGCGGCCCAGGGGACATACGAGATTGTTACGTTATCCGTACCAAGAATGATTTGTTTTCCAACAGGCGGTTTGATAGAATTTACACAATAAAAGTTTGTAAAGTGAACAAATATGAAACTGCGGGGCGAAAGTTCACATGCAAACGTTTTAAGCTGACGAAAGACAGGTGATGCTTAAATGAAGGCCTATTCGCTATTCGCTATACTGTTATCCCTTGCAGCCGCATCGAAGGCAGCTACTGATTCCTCTTTGCCTGTTGGACCCACTAACATCTTTGAAGCTGCCGTTTCACTCACGGCCGAGACGAAAATTGACACCCTCGTCGATGCTCAACTCAAGAAGCTCGGGTTCGTACCCCGACTCTGTTCGGATGAGGTTTTTGTTCGCAGAGTCTATCTCGATGCCATTGGAACCTTGCCGACCGCCGAAGAGGCCCGCTCTTTTTTGAATGATCCACGTCCCGAGAAGCGCGCGTTACTCGTGGATCATCTGTTGGGACGCCCGGAGTTTGCAGATTACTGGGCGATGAAATGGTGTGATATCCTTCGCGTCAAGGCGGAGTTTCCTGTTAATCTTTGGCCCAATGCCGCACAGGCTTACCATCATTGGATCAAAAGCTCGCTCCGAGACAACATGCCCTATGATCAGTTTGTTCGCGAAATGCTCACGGCCAATGGCAGTAACTTTCGTGTAGGACCTGTCAACTTTTACCGCGCAGTTCAAAACAAAACCCCGGAGGGTATTGCCGCTGCCGTGGCCCTGACCTTCATGGGAACGCGAGTAGAGAGCTGGAAGGACAAAGAGAAGCTTCAAGGCATGGCCGCCTTCTTTTCGCAGCTCACGTATAAACCGACACGGGAGTGGAAAGAGGAGATCGTCTACTGGGATCCTGACAAGGCGTTTCATGATGCGACGAATGCAACAGCTCGTGTTGCACCGAAGTTTATCTTGCCGGATGGCAAAAGCATCAAGAAAATACCCGAAGATAAAGATCCCCGTGAACTTTTTGCCGACTGGCTGATCACGGAGAAGAATCCTTGGTTCACAACGGTTCTGGTCAATCGCCAATGGGGGTGGCTCCTGGGACGCGGGATCATCCATGAGGTTGACGACATGCGGCTGG
>CAMBQV010000131.1 GCA_945870145.1 Akkermansia muciniphila | reverse complement strand
GGCGCTTTTTACGATCACGATCCCCACCACAGCCAAAGACAACCAAGATACGCCCCTTGCCCATCTCCCTGATCGCGGAAAGAACCTGTGTCAGCGCATCGTCGGTGTGCGCGTAATCAACAAAGAGACGGAAGGGCGCTTTAAGCGCGACGCGTTCAAGGCGTCCCCACTGGGGCGTGACCCGTTGCAGCACCGCGGCAACGGCCTCGTGAGAGACTCCAGCCTGTAAGGCCAACCCAGCCGCGCAGAGCATATTGGCGATGTTATAGCGTCCGGCCAAATGGCTCTTGATGGGAATGGAGAAGGAGGCTGCTTTTCCACACGAGGAGTCACATTCAAGGGTAAATGACGAGCCATCTGGGGTGAGTGTAACCTGCATCGCTCGGAGACAGGCATTCTCTGAGAACCCACAGGTGATAAGCTTGAGCGGTAGAGTAGAAATATATGCGGCCATCTCCGATCCGTAGGCCGCATCAATAAAGACAACCGCAGGTGCGCCTGGATGTTCCTTGGCGAGTTGCACAAAGAGTTTCTTCTTAGCCTCCCAGTACTCTGCCATGGTCTTATGGTAATCCAAATGGTCTTGGGAAAGATTCGTAAAGGCAGCTCCTGCAAAGCACACACCCGCCACGCGTTGCTGATCAAGTGCATGCGAGGAGACCTCCATGACGGCCGAATGACACCCTGCGCTCACCATCGCCGCCAATTGAGCTTGAAGCTCACACGCGTCAGGGGTTGTTCGCACGGCTGGAATAACGCGATCTAAATAGGAAATTTGAACGGTCGTGAGCAGTCCAACCTGCTGTCCGTACTCTTTGAGCATCTCATGCAGGAGCCAGGCGGTTGTTGTCTTGCCATTCGTCCCTGTGATTGCAAAGAGTTCCATTGAGTGGCTGGGCCGACCCTGGACCGCGCAGGCCAGAAGCGCCAAAGCCTGACGGGCATCTTTTACGAGGACCAACGCCTTGCCACACTCCCGAAGCGGATGCTCCGAAAGTACAGCCACAGCACCCTTCGAGAGGGCCATAGCACCATATTTTGAACCGTCCTCGCGATAGCCGGTCACCGCGACAAAGAGGTCGCCGGGGCGTACCCGACGCGAATCACACTGGACGCCCGTAAAAGCCACTGCGGGTGGCTTCTCCACAAAGAGCATCTCCATCTCTGGGACATCGGAAAATTTCATAGCTTTGCTCATGGGATACGTAAAGGTTGCTGCTCCTCTTTTTCAACATCATCGGGCAAATCCGGAGGAATGCCGAGGTAGCGAGCCGTTGTCGTCGCAATCTTGGAAAATACAGGGGCTGCTACGGCGCCACCCGTGCGCGGTTTTTTAGGATCCGGGCGATCAATGGTCACCAGCACGCAAAAGACTGGATTACTTGCAGGAACAAACCCGACGAAGGATGCCCAGTAATCCGTGCCTGAATACCCCACACCTGGAACAACTTGTTGTGCAGTACCTGTCTTTCCTGCGACAGAGTATCCCTTCACACCCGCCTTCTTGCCTGTTCCGCCCTCTTCGGTCACGCCGATGAGCATTTCACAGACCGTCTTGGCCACTTCTGGGCGTATGGGACGCGCCAGCACGCTCGGCCTGTTCTGCAAGACAACTTGGCCATTGGGCGAGACGATCCGATCAATCAGGTAGGGCTTCATGACCTTTCCACCATTCGCCAGTGCAGAGTAAGCGTTCACCATCTGAACCGCCGTCACACAGACGCCCTGACCGATCGGGACGCGTGCGATCTTAAGCTTATCCCGGTCCCAGTCCTTGCCACGCACCAGAAGGCCTCCCTCCTCACCCGGCAGGTCCAGCCCCAAGGGGGAGCCAAAACCAAAGGATCTAAAATAGGTTTCCAAACGTTTGGGACCCAGCATGATTCCCATTTTTGCGCAAGCGATGTTGCTTGATTTTTTCAAGGCCGTCGAGACATTGAGTCGTCCGGTCACATGGTCACGAAGGGGTTTGCCTGCGTAGAAGAAGATCCCCTCCCCCACATCAAACATTGTATTCGGTGTCACGAGACCCTCGTTCAGTGCGGCTCCAACCGTAAAGGACTTCATGACTGACCCCGGCTCAAAAATTTCAGAAAAAGCCTTGTTGCGCCAGACATCTTTGGTCTCATCGTTGTAGTTGGCTGGCTCAAAATCAGGATAGGAGGCCAAGGCGAGAATCGCCCCAGTCTTGATCTGTTGAACAACAACCCAGCCGCCATTCGCTTGAGCCTTTTCAACGCCCTCTTTCAAGGCCTGCTCAACTTCATATTGGATATTATGATCTAGGGTCAGATGAACATCGGAACCCGCAATCGGCTGCACATCAATCTTGCGACGATCGCGGAGCTCTGCTTGATTGGCATCCTTCTCGCCCTCAATCAGCCCCTCGATGCCCTTCAAATACATATTGTGTTTTAATTCGACCCCTGCAGAACCAACCCCCTCCTTATTGACAAAACCAAGCACATGGGACATCCGACGCCCTTGTGGATAGGATCGAACAATGGTTTCAGTGGAATTCACGCCGCTGAGAAGCTTATTGGTGCTGAGCATCGCAAAGGCAACATCATCACATGTCGGGATGCCTAATTTAACATAGCGGGAGTTGGTCCGACAAAACGCATCTTTCACCTCCTCCAACGGAAGTTTTAATGCCGTCGCCACCGTCTGCATAATATACTGGGGATCGTGCTTCTTGTTAATAGAGCGCGGATCGACAAAATACTGTCGTGCCGTCAAACTGATCGCCATTGGGAATTGTGTGCCATTGCTGTCGAAAATACGTCCCCGCATGCCCAGTAAATGGCGACTATATTCGAAGTTATTAAGTTTCGAGTGGTTGGCGAGATGTAAGAAAGCCAACCGGCCACCCAAGCAACACAGGGCTATAAAGAGCAGTGCAGCAACAAACCAGACTCGATTGTGTTCCTCGCGCTTCTGCATGGGGAACCACCTGCATTAGTGTGTGTTGGCGACGGTTGAAACCGTACCCTTCACCTTGTTGATTCGAGCCAGAGAAACCTGCCCAGGGACGAGACGGCCACGCGAGTCCAACCGAACGACTTGTGTCGCCTTCGGATAATCCATGGCTAAGCCATTGCGCAACAAGGCACCTTCTAACTTCTCGGGTGTCTTCTTTTCATCCCACCGTAGGGCTTCGCGGGCACGTGAGTTTTCAAGAGCCGTATACTTGAGTTCGTACTTACGAATCTCTTGGTTTAACTGCTTACCCTTTGAGTCCATAAACCAATAACCAATGGCGACAGAGACCACAATAACGATCCATGCGACAAAGATCTTGGGAATGAACTCCATCTTGACTTGACGTTTTCGATTCCTCTTCATTGAAAAAACCTTTCCTGTTAAAAAAAATTACTCTTTCCGTAAAATCACTCGTAGCTTTGCTGACCGTGCACGGGGATTCATCTTCAGTTCCGCTTCTGTTGGCACCACCGCGTGTCGCGTCACCTTCTCGGCCGCAGGTAAGGAACCTGTCCACGCCTCGCCTCCCTGCTGCAACGACTGCCACTTGCCAACATGCTCTGCAAACGTGTGCTTCACAATCCGGTCGGTCAAACTCTCAAAGGTAATCACCGCAAACCGTCCTTGAGGCTTCAACAAGGCCAATCCCGCTTCCAATGCAGCCTCTAACTCTTCAACCTCGTGATTCACCTGCATCCGTAACGCTTGAAACACGCGTGTCGCTGGATGTCTCGGCCCCTTCTTCCCGCCGACGGCTCGACTCACCAAATCCGCAAGTTGCGCCGTCGTCGTAATCGCATGACCTGCCCGAGCCTGAACAATCGCCTTCGCAATCCGCCTGGACTGCTTCTCCTCGCCCAGTTTCCAAAAAAGTGTGGCCAACTCCTGCTCGCCCTGAATCGCGATCAACTCTGCTGCTGACTCGCCTTGGGTTGGATCCATTCTCATATCCAGCGGCCCGTCAAACCGAAAACTGAAACCCCGCTCCGGTGTATCGATCTGGTCCGAGGAGACGCCGAGATCCAAAAGAATCCCATCGACCTGCTCGAACCCCTTATCCTTTGCAACCCGCAACAACGCTCCATGCGTCCCATGTGCCAGACAAACCGTTCCGGGTAAATCTGAAAGTCTCTCTTTCGATCGTTTCAATGCTTCGGGATCACGATCAATTCCCAGGAGACGTCCTGTAGCACCTGCACGTTTCAAAATTTCAAAAGCATGCCCTGCACTTCCGAGCGTGCCATCGATGTAACAGCCTCCTGGCTGGACGGCTAAAGCATCCACCGTCTCCTGCAGCATCACCGACAGGTGCATGAGAACCTTTCTTACGAACACTGACAAACATTAGAATTGCAACTGATCGACTGCATCCGCCAACGTCTTCTGATCCACGGCCTCCACATCCGGACGTAGAGCCGGCGACCAGATCTGTATACGGTTGAAGGCGCCGATCATCACAACCTTGTCATCAATGGCTGCAAAATTCAATAAACGGTCCCGCACACGAATACGCCCCTGGACATCCACCGACAACTGCTCCGAGTGCTCACCAATAATCCGCATCGCTTCGCTGGCCTTCCGATCAAACAGGGCCTTTGCACGCAACTTCTCCAAACGCCCCTCCATCTCGCCAGGAGGAACGAGGTTCAAACACTTCTCACGGGGATCCGGCATCACATAAACATAAGCAGGCGTACCCATGACGTCTCGCCACCCCGCAGGGATGGTAAACCGCTTCTTGGGATCTAATGCGTAATCAAACCGCCCCACCAGCAATCCAGGGCTCGTTGTTGATCCGCTACTCTTTTCACGCACTGAAGACATTGTTTGACCTTTGTTGACATTATTAAACACCTTGACCCACCGATTGTCAACAGGGAAACGTAAAAAAAGTCTATTTTTTTAATTTTACTGATTCATCCGAAGCAGGGGAGGCGAAGGTTCTTGGAAGGTGATTAAGCCTCTTCCTTCACAACAGTCGGTTCGGCCAGATGGCCGGTCAGGACGGTCAATATATTTTCGACCGTCACGATTCCAGCGACTTTGCGCTCTTCATTACGCACAAAGACCATGTGCTGGCGTTTTTTCCGCATCATGGGAAGAAGATCATCTGCTGGCATGGCAGGGTCAACGAAAATAGGCGGACGCATAAAGTTTCGCACGGGAACATCCGCTGGATTAGGGGCGATTGCAAAGACGTCGAGAACGGACAACACGCCCACGCAGCGCGAGCCATCGGCACTGAAGACGGGCAACCGCACATACCCTTTGTCACGCACCTTCTGAAAACAATCACGCATCGTCATCTCTTCAGTCACACAGATCAATTTATCCACTGGCGTCATGATTTGAAAAGCTGTCTTGTCATGCAATCCCAACACGCGGTGAATCATGGCGCGCTCCATACTCGTAATCTGTGCGCCTTCACTGGGATTACTCACCACATCCTCAATGTATTCGCGGGTAAGGAGGAAGTGCTCATCTTCTTTATTCTTCGCCTTGGGCATCACGAGTTCCGTGATGAATAGAACACTTTTAGCCAAGGGATAGATAATCTTGTCAACCACCTGAAAGAAGGGGATCACCATGAGCGTACGCCGAAGAGGACGCGAGGAGAAGAAAAGCTTGGGTAAATATTCCGAGAAGAAGAGCAGCATACAGGCAAC
>CAMBQV010000130.1 GCA_945870145.1 Akkermansia muciniphila | reverse complement strand
ACAAGAGCCCGTACGCTTTTTTTTATAAGCAACTCATGTGGCTGGGCATAGCGACCGTCATAGGGTTTGTCGCCAGCAGATTTGATTACCATCTCTGGAAAAAGCATCCTATTCTGCCGATCCTCTTTTATGCGGCGATCGTCATCGCGCTGGCTCTCGTCGTTTGTCCAGGGATTCGAAAGCTGGTGAACGGCAGTTATCGGTGGCTCAATCTAGGGCCGCTACGTGTCCAGCCGAGCGAATTTGCGAAATTAGCGATTGTGATTTGTCTTTCCGTTTGGATGGATCGGATCGGTTGGCGGGTGACCCAGTTTTGGAGAGGCGCCCTTATTCCTGCTGTTATGATTGGTTTCATTGCTGCCCTCCTCTTGGCAGAACCTGACTTTGGCGCAACCATGGTTATCGGTGTATTGGGTGTTGGTATTCTTTTTATTTCAGGTGTGCGTTTCTGGCACCTTTTTCTGCTCGGGTGTGCAGGCATCCCTCCTGTGTTAACGCTACTTTGTTTGAATCAAAATCGAATGACTCGCCTGATGGCCTTTTTTGAGGGTACAGGCGACTCGACGGCAGCTCATCAGGTCAAGCAGTCGATGATCGCCTTTAATTGCGGTGGACCTTGGGGCGTTGGATTCAATGAGAGCATTCAGAAAAATTTTTATCTCCCTGAGGCCCACACTGATTTTATCTTCGCGATCGGTGGTGAAGAGTTCGGCTTTATCTTCTCCATCTTTGTTGTGATTGCCTTTATTGTCCTTCTTGCGTGTGGTGTACTTATTGCCATCCGTGCGCCAGATCGCCTCGGATGTCTTTTGGCCTTTGGCATGATATTCCTGCTCATCTTCCAAGCGGCTTTCAATATTGGGGTGGTGACCAACTGTCTGCCGACCAAGGGACTCGCCTTGCCCTTCCTGAGTTATGGTGGAACCAACCTGGTGACGGCACTCTTTGCCGTAGGTACGCTTATTAATATTGGCATGCACATTGATGTCGCGGATGAACACCTCCATACGCACCTTGCCCGCGATGCGGTGAATACGATTTGAGGACTTGGGACATTGGACTTGGGACATGCGGTAAGGCTTACGCTAAAGCTTCCGCTTCCGATAAAGCTCCAGCGAAGCCCACTGCCCACTGCCCACTGCCACTGCCCACTGCTACTGCCCCGCCTTAGGCGGGGAGCTGGCCTTCGAGCTTCCAGGGGGCACGGGATTCACGACCCAGCATGGCGTTCGCGATCGGGTCACCGATGATCTGCTCGGTCTTATAGTCCCATGTGAGCTTGCGGCCTGTAAACATCGCGACCTGTCCAAGATGTCCCACGCTGGTGATGCGGTGTGAGATCTCAGCAGGGGTGACGGTCATGACGCGACTCTTCACGCAATCAATAAATTCACGGAAGTGTCCTGACGTATTTGGAAGACGGAACTCGCCGGGCTCAGGCTGCATGTCCCAGATCTTTGGATTGGAGGTCGCCTGGCCACCACGGGTGACCCAGACCCACTCTCCGTTTTCACCGATCCAGCGGGCGCCCATGCCCTTTTCGAGCTGACTGGAATTGGCGACAACGAGTTCAAGGCCATCCTCATACGTGCAAGTATAACGGTAAGATGTTGGGGAATCATAGATGCCCTTGCCATCATCAAATTCCATACCGCCGCTGGTGATCGTCGTTGGCCCGATTCTGTCTTTGCCGGCAGCCCAGAGGCCGATGTCGCAATGATGGCAGATCCAGTCCATCATCTGTCCACCGCCCCAGTCGAGCACCCAGCGCCAGTTCCAGTCAAAGACCCCTTGATAAGGTCTGAAGGGAGCAGGGCCGACCCAGAAGTCCCAGTCCAGTCCTTCGGGAATTGGTGCATTGGGTGTGGGAGCATTTCCGCGTCCGCCATTGGGCAGGCCGATTTCAATGCGTTTCACTTTTCCGATTCGGCCGTTACGAACTAGTTCGACTGCCTTGCGGAAATTACCTGTGGAGCGCTGCCAGCTTCCAGCCTGAAAAATGCGACCATTGGCTTTCAGGGCCTCCACGACCGCACGACCGTCGCGCAAGTTGTGCGAAAAAGGTTTCTCGCCATAAATATCTTTGCCACGCGTAGCCGCATAGCACTCAATGGCTGCATGCCAGTGATCCGGCGTGGCAACCATGACAGCATCGATGTCCGGACGATCAAGAAGTTCGCGGAAGTCTTTATAGACGAGACAGTCCTGATTGTTGTACTGCTTGTCCACGCGGGCTTTAAAGGAATCGGTGCGCTTCTTGTTGACATCGCAGCAGGCTCGGACATGGACATCCTTCATGCCAAGAAATTGGCCCATATTGCCACTGCCTTGGCTGCCGACGCCGATGGCGCCCATGACGATCTTGTTGCTGGGCGCATTCTGTCCCAACACATGTGAGGGCACAATGTTGAAGAGCGCGATAGAAGCGCCTGAGGATTTAAGGAATTGACGACGGGAGAATGAAGGGTTCATAAGAGCTCCTTTACTTGATCTCGGTTGCGGTTTTCTGTATCGTGTCGAGCACGGCTTTGGGGACGCCTTTTTCTTTTTTCGACTTAGGTGGAATCTTTAAACCTTCAAACTGCTTGTCGAACAAGTGGAGGTAGAGTTTCTTTGCTACAGCCGACTGAGGTGAGTCAAAGACGGATTGCAGGAGCGCGAAGGTGTCCGCACCGTTTGCAAGAAAGAGTCGCGCGGCGTTCGCTTGCTGTTTTTTCTCATCCTGAGTATACGCGAGGATCGCGAGGAGAGCCGACTTTGAAGGTGGCTTGTAGGAACAGAGCGTTCGCAGGGCCTCTTGCGTCAGATCATTTTCAGAGGCAATGAGCTTGAGGAACTCGGGCTCAAAGGAGGTGTTCTTAAAACGTTGCATCATCGAGAACATGACACCACGTGTGGTTGCGTTTGAGGCCTTCTGCCACGTGGCGAGAACAAGCGCATCCCGTTTGAAAGGGTCCATGTCCTTGACTGCGGAGAGCAGGGTCTGCTCTGCAGGGTTGATGTCCCCTTCGTCTGCCTCCTGCAACTGGGCAATGAGCGCTGGCACCTGGGCTTCGGTCACTACTTTACGCAGATTCCGCCAGGCTGCAGCCCGAACATCTCCAGTCTCTGTTTTGCGGGTGTAAGGCAGTAAGAGGTCGAAAG
The DNA here is from genome assembly GCA_945870145.1 of Akkermansia muciniphila. Taxonomy (GTDB): domain Bacteria; phylum Verrucomicrobiota; class Kiritimatiellia; order RFP12; family UBA1067; genus CAIZQW01. The sequence continues at coordinate 2,534 of CAMBQV010000130.1, read as the reverse complement.
CTTGAGGGGTATCACGGTCGCCGATGATATCCAGCTGCGTTTCCCGTTTAATCTTCGCGGAGAGGAGCGTCGACTCGGTTTTTGGATCGCTGATCGAGATCAGGACATTTCGTGCCGCAAGAGCAACATCGGGGCTTCGTTCAAGTGCTGCCAGCAGAAAAGGAATATCTTCGAGCGTGGCTAATGAAATCAGGCCTGAAAGACCTGCGCTCGCAAACAACTCGTCTGCATTGGCGGCCTCCTTCTTGAAGAGAGGAACGCATTGTTTATCCTTACGCGTAGCGAGCGCGTTTAAGATCAGAAGCTTTGCCGATAGGTCGGTGTCTCGCTGATAGGCATCTACGAGGGAGGCCGTTGAAATCTCGCCAGCGCATCCGATGGCTGTTTCACGCACCTTCTTGTCAGACGAGGCGATATACGTTAAAAAAGAAGCCGGATTTTTTTGAATGTCCCGGTAGGCCTTGACACAGGCGTTCTCGGGTAAGGGAGTAAGGGAGGTCAGTGCTCCGCGCTTATCGCCCTTCGCATCGAGGATACGCATGGCCTGCGCACGGGTCATCGGGTCTTTTAAGCAGGTTACGACAACCTCCGCATCAAGCTGATCCGCATAGGGGGTCAGCATGCGGAGTAGCGCATATTTGCCATAGAGCGTCGTCTCCTTCTTGGTGAGGAGTGCTGCCAGCTTGGCGATGCTTTGCTTGCGTAGAGCGTCGTCCTGGGTGTTGAGCAACTGATTGACACCTGCACTCAAACAGGCTGAGAAATCCGTCTCAGTGACCTGCGTCATTTTTGCAAGCAACTCGTCAGAGACAACGGCAGTTACAGGCTCCGCTGCACACGTCACCTGAACGCACAGACAGAGTGCGGTTAATAGCGTAAAAGATTTCATGGGATTCCCTTATTTAATTTCGCCGGCAGCCCACTGGGTGGCCAGAAGGATATGTGCGAGACGTTGTGGCTCCAGATAGGCGCGCTGGTCATGGGCGAACGAGGTATAGAAGACCCGTCCTTTGCCCTCGGTGCGCGTCCAAGAGACGGGATAATCATTTGTCTCCTTGTTGTTCTGGCTCTTGACGTTCGAGTTGGCCGTCGTCGGGTCAGAGAAGTCCAGAGAGACCAGCACATTCATTTTTGAACGGTCACAGAATTGTTTTTCGCCCTGATAGATCTCGTCGCTGAACTTCACGGGGCCTTTGCCAAACGGGGCGACAAGCGGCGAGGTCGGATCGTCAACCTTGAACTGCCAGGTGCCATTGCTCCCCCAGGGATGGCCGGCAAAGAGGGTGCCTGTCATAGCGCAGAGCGCGTCACTCCCCTTGAAATTATCAGCGCCACCATGCAGTACAACATAACCCTTGCCGCCACGCACAAACTCGGTCAAAACCTTCTCAAGGTCGTATTCTTTGTATTTGAGACCTGTCGTGTTATTCAAGACGAGAATATCATACTTGGCCAGATTCTCTGCGGAGAGGTCTGCATAGTTGCCCGAGAGGTCAGCCTTAAAATAACCTTTCTCAGAGGCAATCTCATACATGGCATTTCCATAGTCGATGCTCTTCCCGTGCGGAAAACCTTCGCAGCGCCAGAAGACGAGGATCTTCTTGGGTGTGGCTGGCTTTGCAAGCTTGAGGCCGTCAATCAGCTCGGCGATCTTTGTGCGATCTTCAGCGGGGACTGGTTGCGGTGCAAACTCTTTTTTGACTTTAGGCTGCGCCTTAGCAGGTGCAGGCTTGGCGGGTTGCTGTGCTCCGGCAGTCATCGCAACAACGAGCGCGACGCTTAATAGAGATTTCATCATAAGACATCCTTCCTTTAATATAAAAAGACACGAGCCCCTTTGTCTCGTAATCAGTGTTTGAACTATAACAAAATGAAGGTGAAGTGGTAAACACTAATTTTGTTTGTCAACACTGAGACGATTTTATACAATGGTGACAATTTGACCCTATTGATGGAGGTGTTTTTTATGCCATCTGGATTTTTTGATCGTCTCTATGCCCGTATTGATAAACTGGATCCGGAGAGTCTGCAAGCACAGATGCTGCGACTTTCTCAGGAGCGTATCTTTCTCGAGGCGATTTCTCAGACCATTCAGGAAGGTGTGTTAGTCATTGATAATGAGGGGCGCCTGCTCTATGCGAATCATGCAGCCGAGAAGATGACAGGGTTGGAATATGCGCGAACCAAAGGCCGGTCTGTTCTGAGGTTGTTGCGTGACTGGGATTGGGAGCACTTGCTGGAGGTTCATGAGGAGGGCGGAGAGGCGCAGGGGGAGTGGATGCGGATGGTGACGCGTGAGATCGAAATCAATTATCCTGCGCATCGTTTTATCCACTTCTATGCCATGCCCTTCAACGGGCCGGATGCCAATGTTAAGAGCGTCTTGATTATTTTGCGCGATGTCTCGAACGAACGGAAGCAGGAGGCCTCAGTGATCGAGTCTGAACGTATCAACGCGATCAAGAATCTGGCTGCCGGACTGGCTCATGAGATCGGTAATCCGCTCAATGCGCTCAACATCCACTTGCAGTTGC
>CAMBQV010000129.1 GCA_945870145.1 Akkermansia muciniphila | reverse complement strand
TATTGATGGAAATCCGCTGGACAATCTGACGGACAGTGGAGTATACTGACAACATTAGTGATTTGGTTATCACATACAACGAGATGCTAGTGAAAAAAATCTTAATCACGGGTGGCGCAGGATTCATCGGTTCCCATCTGGCACGTCGGCTCATCGCACGAGGTGACGAAGTGACGGTATTGGATAATCTCTTCACGGGTACGCGTGCTAATATTTATGATCTTCAAGACAACCATCGTTTTAGCTTTGTCCTTCATGATGTCACACAACCCTTCTGGGGACAGTTTGACGAAATATACAATCTAGCTTGCCCGGCATCTCCGATTCATTACCAGCGTAATCCCGTTGAGACACTGAAGACATCTTTTCTTGGCACCATGAATGTCCTGGAACTTGCGTTGAAAACAAAAGCGCGAGTCTTTCATACCTCGACATCGGAAATCTATGGTGACCCTGAAATTCATCCGCAACCGGAAAGTTATTGGGGACATGTCAACCCGATTGGCATTCGCAGTTGTTATGATGAAGGAAAGCGAGCAGCCGAAACGCTGTGTGCAGATTATGCGCGAGAATATGGCATTGATGTCCGGATGATTCGTATTTTCAACACGTACGGCCCCTATATGCATCCGCAAGACGGACGCGTGATTAGTAACTTTATCCTGCAGGCACTTCACGGAAGAGACATCACCCTTTATGGCGAAGGCGATCAGACACGCAGTTTCCAGTATGTCGATGACTTGGTGGACGCGATGCTCATGTTCATGGAGTTGCCTTCAGAGACGGTACAAGCCTTTTTTGAAAAGCAGGGCATGCACATACCCGTCATCAATGTTGGCAATCCTGATGAATATACAATCCTCCAATTAGCCGAAGAAATTCTGAAGCTTATTCCCGGCTGCGTGAGCAGATGCGTCTATCTACCGTTACCGAAAGACGATCCGCGTCGTCGCAAGCCTGACATTATGCTTGCAAGAGAGCTTCTCCAATGGCACCCCCGTGTCTCGCTTCAAGAGGGGCTATCAAAAACCATTGCTTACTTTTCTCAACGCATGTAACATCTCAAAAGGAAACTATGAATAAAAACATTTGTTGTATTGGAGCTGGTTATATTGGCGGACCCACCATGGCAGTCATTGCAAAATACTGTCCTGATCGCACCATCATGGTTGTCGACATCAATCAAAAACGTATTGACGCCTGGAATTCAGACAACTTGCCGATTTACGAGCCTGGTCTTGATGAGCTGGTTAAAAAGTATCGCGGCAAAAACCTTTTTTTCAGCACGAACAGCGTTGAGGCCATAAAGGCTTGCGATATTATTTTTGTCGGGGTTAACACGCCGACAAAGACTTTTGGACGCGGTGCTGGATGCGCTTCAGATCTGCAATACTGGGAGGCCACGGCACGGAACATTGCTGCCGCTGCAAATGGAGATAAGATTGTCGTCGAGAAGTGTACGCTTCCTGTGCGCACCGCTGCGGCAATGGAACGCATTTTGAGTGAACATAAGGAATATCATTTTGATGTGATCTCCAATCCCGAGTTTCTGGCAGAAGGCAGTGCCATCCATGATTTGGAACAACCGGATCGCGTGTTAATTGGCGGTCATCAAACACCAGAAGGACTAAAGGCCATCGCGCGTATTGTTGATATCTATGCAGCCTGGGTGCCGCGCGAAAAAATACTGACAACCAATGTATGGTCCAGCGAACTTTCGAAGTTGGCTGCCAATGCCATGTTGGCGCAACGTATCAGCTCCATCAATGCGTTTTCCGCCTTATGTGAAGAGACAGGCGCTGATATCGATGAAGTCGCGTTGGCCATGGGCATGGATAAACGCATCGGTCCAGCCTTTCTGAAATCGGGACCTGGTTTTGGTGGTTCTTGCTTTAAAAAGGATATCCTGAACCTCGTTTATATGTGCGAGTCGTATGGCCTTCAGAAAGTGGCTGACTATTGGCGTCAGGTGGTTTTGATCAATGACTACCAGCAGGAACGCTTACTGAGTAACATACTGAAGACAATGTTCAACACAGTGGCCAACAAGAAAATTGCGATCTTTGGATTTGCTTTTAAGGCCAATACCGGGGACACGCGTGAATCGCCCGCCATTGCGATTTGCCATATGTTGCTGGAAGAACATGCGCAACTTGCGATTACAGACCCGAAAGCATTGGCGCATGCTCAAGAAGATTTGAAGGGTTATTCTGGCGATATCTTCTTCACCGCTGACCCCTATGAGGCAGCCAAGGATGCAGACGCGATTGTCGTGCTGACGGAATGGGATCTCTTCAAAACGCTTGATTATGAACGAATCTTTAAAGTGATGCGGAAACCCGCATTTTGCTTTGATGCCCGTAATTGTCTTGATACTACGAAGATGAATCAAATCGGCTTTCAATTCCGTGGTATCGGGAAACCGAGCTCAGACCGCACCGAAACTGCAGGACATTGAGCCAGTTCGTTTGTAGGATAGCCATCTGCTACATCTGCCATTTGCTATCCTCTTGTCATCAGATTAGTGACCAGACGCGTGAATCTTTGCGGATCCTTCGGCGGATTGCCTTCACCCAAAAGGGCTTGTCCCAGAAGCAGGTCGGCGTAGTCCTTGAGCGCTGGATCCGCGGCATTGGCCGCGACCATGTCGTTCATCTTCTTGATGAGCTCATGACCCGGGTTCAGCTCCAGAATACGCTGTTGCTTGGGAACCTCTTGGTTCATCGCGCGCATCAGACGCTCCATGCTGGCATTCATCGCATGCTCTGGCGCGACAAGGCAGCAGGCTGAGTCGGTCAAGCGGGGCGAGAAACGGACCTCGCTGATCTCTTCCTTGAGCTGTTCTTTGAGGAGCTCGGTCAAGGCCTTGAACTCGGTTGCTGCATCTTCCAGCTTACGCTTGGCCACAGACTTCTCCTCGTCGCTACCGAGTTCGAGATGTCCCTTGTCCAACGGCACTAGCTTCTTGCCCTCGAAGTCCGACAGGCGGTCAATGATATAGGCGTCCACAGGATCCGTGAGGAAAAGAATGTCATAGCCATATTGCGACACGACCTCGATATGCGGGGACTGCTTAGCGGTCTGCAGGTCATCGGAAATCAGATAGTAGATCTCCTTTTGCGCTTCCGGCATGGCCGCCACATACTCCTTGAGGGAGATGAATCCATTGTTCTCACGCTTGGCGGAGTGGAAGAGGACAAGACCTTTGAGCTTATCAGTATTTTCAAAATCGAAATGGAGTCCCTCTTTCAATATCCGTCCGAAGCCGGTGAAGAAGGTGTTGTAATCCGCAGGCGCATCCGTCTGCATCTCTGCGAGGGTGGAGAGGATCTTGCCGGTGATGTTGCTCTTGATCTTGCGGATCACGGCATCGTCCTGCAGCATCTCACGCGAAACATTGAGCGGCAGGTCACTAGAGTCCACCACGCCTTTCACAAAGCGCAGGTACTCGGGAAGAAGCAAGTCGAAGTCAGCGCCGATGAAGACATTGCGGACATAGAGGCTGAGGCCATGCTTATTGTTCGGCATGAAGAGATCCATGCCTGCTGACTTCGGGATGAAGAGGAGCGCCTTGAACTCAATCTGTCCCTCAGCGGAAATCGGGACGACCTTCAGAGGGGCCTGATGATCATGGGAGATGTGGGAATAAAACTCGTCATACTCCTCTTGTTTGACCTCGCTCTTGCTCCGCTTCCAGAGCGCTTTCATGGTGTTGAGCGCTTCAGCGTCATCCTTGGGGGCTTCACCCTTCTCGCCGAAGCGGATGGGGTAGGCAATAAAGTTGGAATACTTCGTCACAAGTTCACGGATACGCCAGATATCGAAGTACTCATCCATGCCTTCGCGCAATTTCAGGGCGATGGTTGTGCCGGGTTTGTCACGGGCTGCATCCTCAAGAGAGTAGGTGCCATTACCGGTGCTAGTCCAGCGCACGGCCTTTTGTCCCTCGCCACGCTTGAGCGAGATGACAGTGACTTCCTCAGCGACCATGAAAGCGGAGTAGAAGCCGACGCCGAACTGGCCGATCAGTTCAGGGACATTGACCTCCTGCTTCTGTTTGAGCGCCTCAGTGAAGGCTTTTGTGCCGGAACTAGCGATCACACCGAGGTTCTTATCCATCTCTTCTTCGCTCATGCCCATGCCGTTATCGCAGATCATAAGCGTCTTGTTGTCTTTATCCGCAATGATATCAATCTTCCACTGAGGCGCATCGGCCGTAACCGACTTGTCCGTCAGCCCGAGGTATTGGGCACGGTCAATGGCATCCGATGCATTGGAGATGAGTTCACGCAGAAAGATCTCCTTCTTCGAATAGAGGGAGTGGATCACGAGATCCAGCACTTGTTGAATTTCAGCTTTGAACACATGATTTTTCTTAGACATACATCTTCTCCTTATTTAGCCAATGAACGGCCGCAAAAGATAACAAATACACCCCCAACCTGCAACAATTTTTCCACAAATCTCAGCGAAAGGGTTTAATTTCCTTCTGGCTGGGTGGTGCGGTCGTTAATCGCTAAGAAAACTCAATAAAATAAATCTTTACCCCTCCGCTTGACCTCAGGGGAAATATTGTTTAAACTGTCCAATCTTAATTGCGATAAATGGGGGAACGATGGAAAATAAATGGCTTGTATTCGGGGTGTCGCTCGGTTTGGCGACATGGACTTCACTTGCACTTGAGCTGGTCGAAGCGGACTGGTTATTCCAATGTGATCACACGGTTTCTGCGGAGACGATTAAAAATGAAATTGGGTACACACGTGAAATGATTCAGCGTGGCCCTACCTCCGGTGACTGGGTGAAAGAACTCCAAAAACTCAAGACACTCGAACAAGCTGCCACCTCGTCGACTAACGAAACGGCACGGGTTGACACTTATCTAGAGGTGCGCCGTCTCAAGCGCCGTGTAATGTTCAAAACTCCCTCGATTGATTTCGAGCGCGTTCTTCTCATCGATAACCCCTACCCACGCGGTAAACCAGGCGATGCGACAGACGAATGGGGTCACGAAGCGCGTCATCGCAACGGCTTTATGGCTGAGGAGGGTGGCAAGCTGATCACCGTGAAGCTGGATTCAAAAAAGGCTTTCACGGCAGGCGATGCGGGAGTGACGGATCTTCTGCCTGAGCAGAAGGGCAGTTACTGGCGGCCCGATCTGGCATATGATGGAAAAAAGATTGTCATGAGTTATCGTCCGGTGGGAGGCAAATCCTTTCACCTCTATGAATGCAATGCCGACGGGAGCGACTTTACACAATTGACCCGTGGCGACTATGATGATCTCGACCCAGTCTATCTACCCAATGGCAAGTTGGTATTCTGTACGAGCCGCCAGCACAGCTATGTGCGCTGCATGCCGATGACCCACTCCTTCGCGATGGCGCGTTGTGATAGTGATGGTAAAAACATTTACATCCTCTCCGCAAACGGTGAGCCGGAATATCAGCCTTCTGTCTTGAATGATGGACGTGTCGTCTTCACGCGTTGGGAGTATACCGATAAGGCGTTATGGCGTGTCCAAAGCCTTTGGTACATGGACCCCGATGGATGCGGTGTGCAGGCCTTATGGGGCAATCAGAGTGTCTGGCCGGATGTATTGACCGAAGCCCGCGCTATTCCTGGAAGCAAGAAATTGATGTTTACGGGATTGGGGCACCATGCTTGGTTTGACGGGTCGATCGGTATGATTGATCCCGAGAAGGGATTAAACTATCCAGACGGGCTCACCCGCATCACACGGGATGCCCAATGGCCTGAAGTAGGGAATGGACCTGCTGATCCGCCGCCACATGTCGCGTATCATGCCGCTGGAAAATTCTATGCGTACAAGACACCCTATCCCTTGTCTGAAGAGCTCTTTCTCGTCTCGGCCCGTGAAGGAGGTCGTCTCTACAGTGGACAGAAAGGGCGCGAAGACACCTTTCGTCTCTA
>CAMBQV010000128.1 GCA_945870145.1 Akkermansia muciniphila | reverse complement strand
AAACCATGAGCTGAAGGGCGGCCAGACAGGTATCCATGACAGGACGATCCCCATGTTGGTCTTTGTTTTCCCAAGAGCCAATCTCTTGGGCCACACCCTTGTGATCGACATACCCCGAGCTCGCTGCAGGGATTATCTTCTGGGCAGGGACATAGACCTTCTTCATCATGGTGTTCCACTCGCTCCAGCGCTTGCCACCCGCATGGAACCGGCACTGCGTTGCGTAGTAATAATAGTACTGCAAGCTTCCGCCCGCGGTTGTCGGACTCTTTTCCTCCATCGAAGGAACCCAAGCATCCATCGCGTCGAGTGAGGCACGGACTTCCTTCTGATCAGCGGCACCGAGCAACTGCATGCAGAGGGTTCCCACAGAGGTCATGCCGGCGTTACCTGCGGCACCCCCTGTATAACCGAAGCCTCCACTTGGACCTGCATTCTTCTTGAAGCCCTGGATCGCCTGTTTGGTGGCTTTCTCCAGACCTGCCACGTGCAATTGAGCCATCTTTCCAGCCTTCAGGGCTTGTGCGCACCACCCCATGTAAGAGGTGTCATCTCGCTCGCACGGCTTGAGGTTGTAGTTGAAACCGCCAGAAGCGTTTTGGCCTTTAATGATCGTCGCTAGCGACTTTTCAGCGACTTCCTTAACATTCGGATTCATAGTCATGCCATAGGCCTCGCAAATGGCATACGTGGCAATGGGTAGTGCATATTCATGGCCATCTGCCCCTTTAAAGCGCCCGTCTGGCGTTGCTTGGCTGATCAGATATTCCAGAGCCTTCTGAACAGTCGTGCCAAACTCTGCGGAGTCACCCGGTTTCTCGCCGTGCGCGAGGAATGTGAGGATCGAGAGACCTGTCATCGCGATGGATTGTTTGGGCCAGGAACCATTTGGCTGTTGGTTTTTCTTCAGCCAACGGAGGGCACGCATCACACAGGCCTCAGTCTGTTTGTCGCCACCGAACTTTACGAGCGCTGAGCCGCGCGTGCCGGTGTTACGTGTGGAACCATAAATGTTTTTGAGGATCACTGGGCTTTTGACAATCTGTACAGCATCAAAGGTCTGCGGCTGAGGACTCATCACCGTGTCAGTCGGCTTAGTTTCGGAGACATTCGGTGCGTCAACCTGCACATCTACTGTGACGTCGGTTGTCTCCTCTGGCGGCTTTTCAAGTTCTTTGATCTCTTCGAGTTGCTTGACCTCCTCAACCTCCATGATTTGGGTTTCGATCACACGGTCATCTGTAACTGCTGCAGCGGAGAGGAGCATCAAAATGCCAATCAAGAACATGGGGAGGAAGACAGCTACAGCAGGCGCAGAGAGTCTTTGCATCTCAATCATCGCCTCTTTATACTCCTTGGTATCACGCGCACACTTCAAGCCTGCCTGCATATTCTTTAAACGCTGCCAGTAGGATGCTTCCGAGTATTTGTCATCAATTTTTTTCATTTGGTCATTGATGACCTCATCCATGTGTTGATTGGTGCTCATAACTTTTCCCTTACATCGTTAAAATTGAAAGATTCTGGAGTCCGTGCTTGTTACAGACATCAAGCGCTTGAACAAGGAACTTATGAGGTGAGCTCATCGTGCACTTGACAAGCACCATGGCCGTCTTACTTGAGCGCGAGACGCGCGCCATTTGACGATCCAATTCGTCGATGCGCATGGGGAGGCCGTTAAAGAGAAAGCCTTGATCGTAAACAATAATCGTTGTGGGATCGGGTTGTTGATCAGGTTTCGCGTTAGGATCGGGTGCTGGACGTGCCGCGGAGAGCTTGGAGAGGATATCCTCCTGCTTCAGGGTGACGACAAAGAATATAAGGAGCTGGAAGACCACGTCAATCATGGGGGTCATATCCAGTTTGGGACTCTCACCCTTATTGTTTCTACGTTTGTAAGCCATAACAAGTCGTCTCCATTATTACTAGTTTGCTTTCTTTTCCTGGATCGCAACAAACGATAGCTTCCAGATGCCTCTCTGGGTACAGATGTCCATGACCTTCTTGACCTGTTCATGCTTGGTGCGGAAGTCTGCCCGAATCAACACGGGAAACTGATTTCCCAATTTGTTCACTCGGTTGCGCAGGATGGTGGCTAGCTGGTCTTGATTCATGCGAGCATTGTGGATACTGATCATACCCCGCTTGTCAATCTCAATCTCAAGTGTTGAGGGAGGACGGTTTTTTGGAGTAATAATTACGCCATTTTTACCGTTTTCTAGAATAATTTCCTTATTTTCATCGGTGGTCATCTTGAGTGTGACCACGAAGAAAATAATGAGCTGGAAGACGACGTCAATCATTGGCGTCATGTCCAACTCACATTGTTCTGTCCTTGACTTAGCCATTGTGAAACCCTTTTAAGGGATTGAAAGTATAGTTTACGTGTTGTTCAGTGGTGCTACTCACATAAGCGAGTAGCACCACATCACGCAACACCACTGATCAATGAACTGATTAATCGTTGACGACTTCGACGTTACGCAGATCTTTGATCAACTCCATAGTCATAGCTTGCATGCGCAGAATCAAACGGTTGGCATTGTTACGGATGCTGTAGTAAACCGTAATTGCAGGGATCGCGACAACCAAGCCACCCGCCGTGGTCCACAAGGCCTGTGAAATCGCGAGCGCTAGAGAACCCACATCAGGGGCACCCGTTGCCAGTGTTTCGAAGCACATAATCATACCTTGCACTGTGCCCAACAGGCCCAACATCGGCGCCAAGTTCGCACAAACGGAGATCCAGGTCAGGCGTTGCATGAGACGTTCAGTCTCAAGGTCTGCAGCAGCACCAATGGACTCCTGAATGACCTCAAAGCCCTCTTCCACGTGAGAGAATCCAGCGGAGAGGATATTGGCCATAGGACCTGGCTCCACTTCGCAAGACTTTAGGGCTTTCATCACGTCACCTTCAGCCATGGCGGATTTCACATTCGCAATCAGGGACTGAGGCATGATCTTCTGTGGACGAAGCAGAATCGTGCAGTCCACTGAGAAATAAATAGCTGCAACACCGGAACCAAAGAGCGCCAACCACAGAACAACGCCAAGCCAGCCAGAGCCAATAATGACGTACCACAGACCTGTTTTTGGTTGTGGTTTTGCTGGCTGGGCATCTGCGGAGGGTGCCAATTCGGTTGTAGTGGCGGCTGGGGCAGTCGCGGGTGCTCCCTGGGCATAAAGCGTTGAACCTGCTGTCATCATTCCCATCATCAGGATGAACATCATTACCAATCTCTTCATGTACTAACCTCTTACCTTCTTTGCGGTCGCCTCTTCAGGCAAGACCATATTAATTTACTGTACCAATGACACGTTTAAAAAACACCTCCAGGCTACTTCTGAGCCCAGGGCGATGTCGAAAAATCCTTCTTTAATTCAGTGCGCATCTGCTCGGCCCGAGCAGACTGACCAGTCTTTTCAAAACATTTTCCAGCTTTGTAGAGGGCTTCGGGCATCGCGTCTTTTTCGCTCTTGTAAAGCAGCACGACGCGCAGGTATCCATCACGCAGAGCCTTGTTTGCATTGTCAGCCGTATCGCCTGTTGCAAGGACCAGATCGCCTCTCATGATCAACGCAAAGGCACTGGCAGAGCGATCGCCGCTCTTGATTGCCTTCAAGACAAGCTCTTCGACTTTAGCGGTACGGTTGAGCTTTAAGAGAATCTGCCAATACATCGGCGCAATCTCCCCCAGATAGCCAGAGGTGGCATCTGCGAGGATAATATTATCGCAGATCTTGAGGGCTTTATCCGTTTCCCCAGCCTTCAGATAGGCCTCAGCCAACAACCGGATGGCGGGCTTGTCCCATTTCAACATAAAGTACTCTTTGGAGACCTTTTCAAGAAGAGGAATCGCGACAATCGAATTGCCCGAGGCGATCTGCTTCTCGGCATTCTCCAGATCTTTGGGCTTGGCGATCTGTATATCAGCGACGCTCGCTAAAGGAATCTCCATGTCCATATTGTTTGCGCTGACGGTATACGCTTTCGTCTGTGACTTCCACTTGAGTAAGCCAGGGAAAGGTTTTCCATCAGTATTTATAATGGTTCCTTGAACCTGACCGAAAACAGCACCCGTCATCAACAAGGAGATCATACACACGATTGTTAGATTCTGTCTGCTCATATTCTTTCCTTTTTCTTTCCGAAAAATTACTTCGTAATCTTTGCCTGGTCAATCCACAACTGAACATCTGTGCGGTACTTTCCATTGGGGAACTGTTTCAAATAGTTCTCTCCGTCGGTAATCACATCTTCAAAAACTTTATGTTCCACCATCAACGGCAAAGCATTATAGTACGCTTTTTCGAGGACGTTGGCAAGTGCCACATTGCTGGGATCAATCGAAACCACGATACCGGTAAAGGCGACGATCGCATGGCCTCTGGTCTGTACGGCTTGGTCGGTAAGCCCCAACGCCTTTTCAGCCTGCATCTTGCGAACCAAAACTTCACCCGCCTTCAGGTCAAGCTCCTTGAGCTCAGCCGGATTCTTTAAGATTTTTTTTGCCTTGACCTGTGCTTCCTTATAACGTTTGACCATCTGAAGGGCTTCAACAGCAGCGTTAAAATAAGACTTTCGCAGGGCGTTGTCCTTTTCAGTCTTGCCCACTTCGCTGGCGACTTCAACCAGTAACAAATTGGCATCCACCACAATTTCGATCGTAGCGTACTCCTTGGTGAACTCCTTTAATAGAGTGAAGGCATCTGTGAAGCGCTTTTGACCTGTGAGAGCTGTTGCACGCCCAAGTTTGGCCATGGCGATCAGGCTTTTATCTTTGGTCATGGCCAAGACATTGGCATACGCTTGAAGCGCAAGGTCGAACACCTTGGCGGATTCCAGCGCTTGGGCAGCATCCATGAATTGAGTGTCCGTATAAGCGGCTTTCGTGGCAAACATTTCGCGGTATTTTGCAGTGCCTTCGGCGACGAGACCCATTTTGATCAAGCTGTCCGCCAGACGGGGAATGGAGTTTTTAGCTTCATCTGAAGCTGGATAGTCCTTGCTCAGCTTTTCAAAGGCTGCGTTCGCATTGGGGACATCCTTTAAAATAGTGTAAAGGGTGCCAATTTGGAGTTGCGCCTTGGAGGCGTACTTACCTTGTGGATACTCTTTTGTATAGGCTTCAAAGGCCTTGATTGCAGCTTTACGCAGAGTTTCGAGCTTGTCAGCGGGCTGCTGAATCATGCTTAGACAGGCGGCACGTGTGAAGTCAGCCGCCTCTTTGATGGACTCGTTACGCTTCTTTTCCTCAGCATTCACATAGTAAGAGGCAGGAGCTTCTTTTAAACGCTTAGAGATGTCTGTAAGCGCAGAGATCGCCCGTGCCAGCCATTTTGCGACTTCAGCTTGGTTGGCGGAAACAGACTCCGGTGAGGCGTTTGTATAGGCATTTCTCGCTACGTAGCCGGCATACTCACGCTGGGCATCTGCCAGACGGAATTTTCCACTGATGAGTTCCGAAGAGGGCTTGTTTAGCTCGGTCATCTTCTGAACATAGATGTCAAGAGCCTGAATCTCGCCGACGTGGCGTCCCTCTTCCTTTTCAATCTGAGCCAGACGACTCAGAGCGCTTAAGCAATAGACTGAATTTGTATAAATGGTCGCGATATCCTGATAACGTTTGATGGCGGCAGGATAGTTTTTTGCGGTAAATTCACGTTCCGCGTCACTCATGATGAGCTGGCTAGCTGCATAATGGGTTGGGTAGTCGCGGAAAAAGAGCGAATAGGTTTCGCGCCGATTTCTTTCCATCTTGGCCTCACCAAAGTAATCTGCGATGCGACGCAACTGGTCGCCGGCATCTCGCATCAGGGCAGGGCGTTCACAGAAACGTTCGGAGAGGTGGCCTGCTATGGTCTCGGCCAAGAGGATGTTTGTCGGCTCTGTTGTGGATAGCTCGATGTAAGCGATGGCTAGGTCGGCAAGGGCAAATACGGAGCGGGGGGTCTCGGGGAGCTTGTTCAGCACCGCCTGATACTTTTCAA
>CAMBQV010000127.1 GCA_945870145.1 Akkermansia muciniphila | reverse complement strand
GCAGCCCTGCAAAGTGCCTATCAGAGTTACCGCCGGGTCACGTTTGATTTTCCCGACAGCAAGTGGGCGAAGATGGCGCGCGGTCGTTTGGCGGATGCGGTCTTTGCAAAGACGATCGCTTTAGAAGAGGAGGCGCGTGCGCTGATGCTGGAGAGCTTGAAGTATGAATCCAAGAAGCGGCAGATGAAGAAGTAATCAGTAATCAGTGAGAATTTGTGAGAAAAAAATCAAAACATGATTCGTTCAGTCGCTCAGCCGGTCAGTCGTTCAGCCGATCGTCAGCGGAGAAGCACCTGTGAACAAATTAGAGAAAGTTTTATTACTGGAGGCGACGGGGGGCGAGGAGCCTCTCCTGTGTCTCAAGACAAAGACGCGCCTGGATGCGGGTCGCTGGTGGTGGCATGCCCCTGTTTGGCTCTGCCTAACCCATGCGGAGTTGATTCTCCTAGCAGTGGCGCGTCGTCGTTATCTGGAGCGGGTGGCTTTGAAGGATTGTTCCGAAAGCACCTATTGTGCTGCAACGGGACAGCTGTTGCTCGCGCCGGTTGAAGGCTTAGAAGTGAGTCGTCTTAATCTTTCGCCTGCAGAGGCTCTGCAAGTGTTGTCGGCGTTGAGAGTTAAAAGTTAAACGTTCGGAGTTAAGAGTTTGAATGCGTAACGTTGAACGCTGAACGTACAACGCTAAACGCTGAAGGTATAGTAAGGGAGGTAGTTATGTTGGAGCAGATTCTAAAGGGTGGTATGATGATGTGGCCGTTGATGGCGCTGAGCTTTGTGGCTCTGGCGGTCGTCTATGAGCGTTGGATGGCGTTCAGGGCCAATCGGAAAATTGATACCCCGGCTATGCGGGCGAAGATCATCGCTTGTCTGCGTGCGGGCGATCCGGATGGGGCGATCGCAGTTTGTGCTGCCACAGGCGGACCTGTTGCCTCAGTCTTGCTCGTCGGCCTCCGTTCCTATATTCAGTTGCGTGATAAGAAGGAGAATGCGGAAACCATGCGTATGGTGGTCGGCCAGGTCATGGAGGACTACTCTGCGCAGGCCATGGGCATCGTGAATAAGCGCTTGGATGTATTGACGACTGTCGGTACCGCAGCACCGCTCTTTGGTATGACAGGCACGGTGACCGGTATGATCGCCTCCTTTGCCAGTATGGCAGAGGCTGGAAGCTCCGGCGGCGGAGGTGCGGTGGCGGCTGGTATTGCTGAGGCGCTGATCACGACGGCCGCAGGCTTGCTTATTGCTTTGATGGCGGTGATTCCGCAAAGTGTCTTTAACCGTTGGAGCGACGAGATTGAACTCCAGATCGAAGAGGGTTCGGCTGACGTGCTCGAGTTCATTTTAACGCACCATTAAGAAAAAGTTGGCAGTTGCAGTTGGCAGTTGTTTGGAGTTCCGCCTTTAGGCGGCCGCAATCTCAGGAGTGGACATGTCTAGAAAGAGCAGAGGTCAAGAGAAGAAGCATCGGAGTGGGACCATCCCGACCGATTCGTTCTCGGATATTGCCTTTTTGCTGATCATCTATTTCTTGGTGGCCACGAGTCTGGTGAAGGTGAAGAGTATTACAGCCGACCTTCCCTCAGGTGAGAAAAAGGCGCAGGCTCAGACCGAGAAGACGCCGAGCGTGAACCTTCGGGGTTCCGAGATTTTCTTTAATGATAAGCAGGTCTCCTTTGATGAGCTGGAGGCGCGGCTTGCAGCACTTGATCTGTCCTCCCAGGAGGGGTCCAAGCGTGTTATTCTGTTGGAGTCCACACGCGACACACCCTATGGTTCTTATTTCCAGACCTTGGCCGCGATCAGCGCGAGCGGCGGTGTTGTGGCACTCGTGCAGGAGGAGGAAAAGAAATGAAGCGTAAAAAGAAACGGCGGAGCGTGCCGGTCCCTACGGCCAGCATGGGGGATATCGCCTTTTTGCTGATCATCTTCTTCTTGGTCTGTAGTGACACCTCCAAGGAGCGCTCCCTGTCGCTCGATCTACCCCAATCCGGCTATGTCCAAAAGACAAAGGTGAGTGTCGCTGCCCGCATCTCCATGGATAAAGAGGGCATTCTCTATTTTGATGGCCAGCCAGTGGAAGGTCCCAAGGATGTCGAGTGGGGCGTACGGGCGGTGCTGGCCAATACCGTGGCGGATGATCAGCGCCATGTGCAATTTACGTGTGATGCGGCCTTGCCGAAGGAGCAATTCGAGCCTGTGATCCAGGCGATTGTTGAGGCAGGTGGCATCTTGGAAGCCGTAGGCGAGAAGCGGGAGTGAAAAGTTCTAAAGTGCTAAAGTGCTAAAGTTTGAAATTCCTGAACCCTGAGACCCTGAACCCTAAAATGATGGAGGAGAAGCAACATGAGTAATGAGCAACTTAACAAGGTTAATAGTGCGGAGGTCACACCCGAATCCTTGATGGAGCATTTTCAAGGTCCGGGTCTTGTGAAGATGATCTTGGTGACGGTTATTTTTCACGTGGTACTCATTCTTGGAACGAGTGTTTCTTATGTGAAGACATCGTTGTTGGGCGAGGATGTCAGCAAGCTGACCAAGGAGCAACGTGTTGAAAAGGCGTTAGCGGATGCAACAGCCTCTTTGCGCAAGATCGCGACAGCCAACGGTCTGAATCCACAGGACATCAGCGATAAAATGGGGGGCGGAGCTGCGCGTGCCGTGAAGAAGGAGACTTTAGCTCCTGCTGGCCAACCCTCTGTTGGAGCGACAAACGCCGTAGCCCCAGAGAAGACGGGGCCAGAGGTTGCAACGGTTCCCGCGACGACTGGCGAGACCCCAGCCAAACCGGAATCCCAGATTGAGAAGGATTTGAAGAAGGCGGTTGACGGACCCAAGGTGCCGCCACCCACAACGACCGATGATATTTTCTAAGACCTGCCTGTCCGCCGTAGGCCTCGCGAAGGCGGAACCCCTGAACCCTGAAACATGTCTAAAGCCCGAACAATAACGCTGCCACAAGAGGGTATTCATGAGATTCCCACACGGCCCTCCCTTGCCAAGGCACGGGTGGTCAGTGTGGCAACCCTTTTGTTGGCGGGCCTCGGAGTGGGGGCCGCATGGCTCCTGCCAAGGGTGCTGAACACGTTCTTAGGCCGCAACGCATTGGTGGCCACAGCGCTGGATGAGAGACAGATTACTCCGGTCTTATTGGTGATTTTTGAACTGATGAAGGTGACAGGGCTTCTCTGCGGTGCCATAGGCCTCGTTAGCTTGTTCCGCAGTCGCCAGACCTATCGTCTGTTGCGGGCTGTTCTTGCCGTGGGCTTTCTGGTGATCGCGTCCTATATCGTGGTAACCTGGTTGGCGGGTGGCGTTGTGCTGGATTTAAACTTGGAACTGGATGGCCAGAAACAAGATCGCGCCACGCTCGGGCTCTTCTGGTGGAACGTCTCGTGGCAAGCCTTGTCCCTGTTGGTGTATATCGCCTGGCTCCAGGTGATGCTCCGGAGCCGCTCGGTCTATGCAGCCTTTACGCGCGAGGAAGGCGCTCCTCTTGATGGTGACCTGACGCTTGAAGACTTCCGGACGCACGGTCAGGAGCCGCGTTCGCGCCTCAGTTTCTATGCGAGTGTCGTGACTCATATTTTGGTTATTATCATCATCCCGTGGCTGGTGCAGCTGGGCGGCTGTGTTGAGGCCTATAAAGTACCCAAGGGGAGTGGTAATCCGGTGGTGGCGATGGTCAAGATGGTGAAGCCCGAGAAGAAGAAGAAAAAGACCATGACGCTGCGTCCCAGTTCAGCGATTATTTATGAGATTCCAGACTTGGATAATACCGAAGTGGATCAGGTCATGGAGGATAAGACACAGGTCCAGTATCAAGCCCTCGCGAATGCCAAAGCCGGCAAGATGGGTAAGGGCGGCGGGGATAAGGGTGGCTGGCCAGAGGGCATGGATGACTATAAGATTCGTTTCATCCGTCTGGAGCACTCGGGTGTGGGCTGGGATGATGGTATGGACGCCTCCTCAGGGGCGGACATCAACTTCTTGCGTGCCTTTGCAAAGAATACTGGCTTCAAGAATATCGCACCGAAAGGTGAAAAGCATTCGATCGCCCTGCTAGCAAAATATCCGAAGGATGGTTTCCCGCCCTTTGTCTATCTCACCGGAAACGGATCGATGGGTTCGGTCTCCTCCTCGGATCGCAAGATTCTGCGCGAGTACTGTCTCAAGGGTGGTATGTTGGTCGCGGATGCGGGAAGTCCGGAGTTCCATCGCTCTTTTACCCATTTTATTCAATCTGTTTTCCCTGATAAACCGCTTTTGGATATTGCCGATGATGACATGCTCTATCAGATGCCGTATGGCTTCCCGAATGGCGCGCCTGCGTTCTGGCACCATGGCGGACGTCGTGCGTTGGGCATGAAGCATGAGAACCGCTGGATGGTCTTCTACCACCCGGGTGATATGAATGATGCCTGGAAGTCGCCAGGCTTCACGGATGTGACCCCCGAGATGCGCGATGCCGCCATGCAGCTGGGCATCAATATCGTCTACTATGCCTTCAATCAATGGGATGACGCCGTCGCGAAAGCCAGAAAATGAACTACTTTAGCATTATAGGATACGTGAGCGTTTTGCTCTGGCTGTTGGTGCCAGTGCTTTGGTTCCTGTATTTTAAGCAGCGCGTGCGGTCTGCCACCGGCCTCCGGCTCTGGCTCTGCCTCGTGGCGTTCGGCGTGGCGCTTGCAGCGGCGATTTTGGCGAAGGTCAACTCGGTGACGTATGTTAATCGAATTCAACTGGATCAGAGCGCGGAAATTCAAGCAGTCCATGCGAAACAGGATGCTGCTCGTAAACTGGCTGAGAAGTCGAGAAGCGGTGAAGTCGCCCAGGTCCGTTTCGCAGAAGATGCCTCTGGTGACTATTTGGATGAGGGTGGCATGGATAGCGCCGACCTGAAGTATATGGAAAAGATTCGTGAGTCGGATGAGCCCGAATGGAAGAAAGGCAAGAAGACCCGCACAGCAGGGGGTAAGCCCGATGACTCGCTTGAGGCCCAGGTGGGCGGTCAAGAGGAGAAGAAGGGGGTTGAGTCCCAGCCAGAAATCGAGAAGAAGGTTGTCATGATGGTCTCTTCAAAAAAGGTGATCGCTGACCGCCTCGATACTGCGAATCTCAGGCTGACACGTCTCGTGCTCCTCCTCGCGCTGCTCTTTGTCATTTACGATTATCTCTGGCGCGCCAACCGCTATGCAGAGGCCTTCCTGCCTTTGCCGGTTCCAGGCGCCTGGGTTACGGCTTTCTCCCCTCTTCCACCGCTGGTCGAGCAACCAGTCCCGCCGCGTCGGACCCTGGTTGAGGAGTTGGCCTGGTTGGCGAAACGGGGCGATGTGTTTCTCTATCTGACAGATGATCCCTTTGCCGCAGCGAAACTACCCTCGCAGTTGCCACGTCTTGGAAAGCATCGTTGGCCGATGGAGGTTATTCACGTGAAGGCGGGTGATCGACTCATTTCAGATGAGTTGATCTTTGAAACGCTCTGGTATGGTCGCGCCTCTTTTGCGGTTGACGCCTCGGAACGTGTTGAGAAGGTGCTCGAAAACTTCCTGGTGTTGCTGGCGGATCGCAAAGCCTGTCGCGCCAAGGCGGTGCAATCTGTTCACATCGTGTGGCACAGCCAGACACCTCTTCCAGAACGTTGGCAGTCCGAGGGACGGCGCCTAATGCAAGCCACCAATTTCTCCGTCTTGGTCTGCAAGGGATAGGGGGCGCGCGGCAGTGGCAGTCGGCAGTAGCAGTTGGCAGTGCCTAAAAAATAAGGCTCGTTGGAGCGAAGCGGAAACCATTCGGCGAAAGCCGAAAACGAAGTGTTAATAAGGCAATAACGTAATTCTTAAATAAGGAGAAAACCCCATGTTTAGTCGACTACTTACTTTGACAGCCCTCGTCCTCGCGACTTTCGCTTGGTCCGCGGAACGTGATGCGGATGAGGCAGCGAACGCGGCCGTCAGCGATGCTGAGGATGCCGAGGGGCAGGCGTATGTAGCGAAACGTCCTGACAAGATGCCG
>CAMBQV010000126.1 GCA_945870145.1 Akkermansia muciniphila | reverse complement strand
TGCGGGACATACGGGCCTTCGGTCAGTCTTGGGATCTGGTGGTGGAGCGCGTCGGTGATCAACAGAAAGTCACAGTGCTCAGTGGCGGCAAGACGTTGATGACCGGTAGTGGGCCAGCCGGGAAGACGTATGCGCTGACTTTTTCGGTTGCTGTTTCCGCTAAGCCTGTCTGGGGGACCTCGCCGATTGCCGAGCCGTATCCCTATATCAGCACCGGAAGTTTCAGCGGACCGGCGGTGCCGGAATCGCCCGATCCGCTGGTTGCCTACCGCTGGCCCAAGCCTAAGGCCACCGATGGACTCGAGATCTATCTGCAGAAGCCCAGCGCTGTTTCAAGCGATACCAAGGCGGCTTTCGACAACCTGGGTTCGCTGACGACCGACCATCCGAATGTCACCGTCAACGGGGCGGGTTCGATTCGAATGGATTTCGGTGCCGAGCTGCCTGCCTGGATTGAGTTTGACAGCGCCGACTGCCCGGGTGATGTCGAGATGAGCATCAGTGAGTACAACCAGCCCGGCCCTGATAAAACGAAAGCCCCGGTCAAGCATGGCACTACCTACCGGCTTGAGCTCAACGCCGAGCTCTATGAAGGGGTGCGCTTCGCATGGATTCACGTGAAGGCGCCCGCCAAGCCGTGGCATATCACGGGCATCCGGGCCGTGTGCCAGGTGAAGCCGACCAACTACAGGGGAAGATTTTCCTGCAGTGATCCGTTGTTGACCAAGATCTGGTACATGTCGGCATACGGTGTGAAAGCATCACTGTGCAGAGATTATTTTGGCGCCATACTTGTGGATCGCGGGGATCGCATGTCGTGGACGGGCGATGCACATACCGCGCAGGCGGCGGCGCTTGCCGCCTTCGGCAATTTTGACTTCATCAGGAAGAACATCGACAACACGTCACAGGAGAGTAACGGTATCAGAAGTTACTCGCTGTACTGGGTGTTGAGCCTGCTGGATTATTATCGTTACACTGGCGATGCGGAGACGCTGCTGAAGTATATCGACAACGTGAGCAAGAAGCTCGACGATGCATATGCCGTTTTTGGGACGGACCCGAAACTCAAGTTCTACGGCTGGGACGAGCGGCTGTGCTCGGGATTTGAAATCTGGTACAGGCCCGGTCCGGAGGCGCAGAACGCCTACAAGATGCTCTCCATCCGCGCCTGGAAAGAGTTTGCCGCGGTCATGGGTCAGTACGGACGGGCTGATTTGCGAGACAAATATAACGGCTATGCAGATGGCAAAATGGCCGAGCTCAGGAAGGCCGGTGATTGGTCTGCCGTGTTCGGACTACACGCCGCAGCGGATGCCATCACTACAGGAAGCCTGACCGATAAAGAGCAGAATACACTTTTTGAGAAACACTTCCTCGACCGCGTAAACCGTCTTTCACTGTCGCCGTTTAACCAGTACTTCATCATTCAGGCCATGGCGCGGGTGGGCAGATACGATGACGCGTTGAGTTCGATCAGGGATATGTGGGGCGGCATGGTCAAGTATGGAGGCACCACGACGTTCGAGGTGTACCGTCCTTCGTGGAATGAAGTTATCGGGACGAATGATGCGGTTCCAAATGCACAGTGCGGTATTGTGAGCTTGTGTCATCCCTGGGGTGCCGGCGTGGTGAAGTGGTTGAGCGAAGAGGTGCTTGGCATTGTGTCAACGACGCCTGGTTTCAAAACATATGACATTCTCCCGCATCCCGGCAGGACGCTGACACAGGTGTCTGGAGAGATGCCGACGCCGGCAGGAAATATCTGCGCGAGCTTTGATCTTGCGTCAGGACGCTGCGCCGTGTCGGCGCCGGCTGGAACCGTCGGCCGGGTGGGTCTGCCAAAGGCCGGGAAGACCATTACAGGGATCACGATCAACGGAAAGCCTGCCTGGAATGGTGCTTGGCAGGCTGTTGCTGGAATCGGTGGAGCAAGTCAGGATGCGGACTTCGTGTATTTCACCGGTGTACAACCTGGCGCGTATGACATCGTCGTAGCTTACACGGGGACGACGCCAGCCTACGATGAGCCTCCTGTGAAGTATGCGGCGCAATTCATGAAACAAGATAAAACGACCGGTGGCGATTGGGGCGGTGTATACGGCAAAGACGGCTATGTGCTCTGCAACTACAAAAAGGACCGGAATGACGAGAAGCCCCTGCCGACGCATGTAATCAGGGGAGAGCGTGCTGAAGTCATTTTGGATATACGGAATGACGAGAAGGCTCTGCCGTCGTATGTAACCTCGCTTGAATATTTCAGGGCGTTCCCGAAAAGCGGAGTGCCTGATCCGCAGATGTGGGCCACGGAGACTGCCGACAAAAGGGCCCTGTCGCCAGACAAGCACAACGGGTTCGGCCGCAAAGCCGCTGGTTATTCAAACAGTGGTGAGACGATGTCCGTGACCATTGGTATTGACGGGAAAAGGGAGTATCAGGTGGCATTGTATTTTGTGGACTGGAACAAGACTGGATGCCGTCAGGCGGTGGAGATGATGGACGCCGAAACGCTCAACCAGGTTGCCCCGGTAAAGATTGTGGATGATTTCTCAGGGGGTGCATACCTTGTTTATCAATATAACAAGTCTGTAAAATTCAGGATCAACAAGGTGCGCGGCTCCTTGATTTCGCTCAGCGGCATTTTCTTTGATCCTGCATCCGTTGAGGAGACCACAATGAAACTCTTGAACGGCGTTCAGCAACGCTGGACCGAAGAGAAAGCCAATGCCTGGTATCAACAGCAGCCCTGGCTGGTGGGTTGCAATTTTGTTCCCAGCACGGCCGTTAACGCCATCGAGATGTGGCAGACCGAGACCTTCGACCCCGTCACCATTGAGCGGGAACTGGGCTGGGCGAAGCAGATGGGTTTCAACACCGTGCGTGTGTTCCATAATTTTGTGGTGTGGAAAGCGGATGCTGATGGACTCAAGAAACGCTTTGATCAATTCCTCGCTATCGCCAGCAAGTTGGGCATCCGCGCCATGCCCGTCCTCTTCGACGACTGTAATTTCGCCGGTGGGGTTCCCCATTCTGGCAAGCAACCCGAACCGACCCCATTGGTTCACAATAGCCAATGGGTTGGCAGTCCACCTCCAGCAATGGTCAGCGATATGAACGCTTGGCCGGAACTGGAACGCTACGTCAAGGACATGGTCACATCCTACAAAAACGATCCACGCATTGTCATCTGGGATCTCTACAACGAACCGAGCGCGGTTGGCAGCGATCTGCTCTTAGCTGCGTCCTTCCGTTGGGCGAGGGCATGCTCACCAGCCCAACCACTTACCTTCGGCGCATGGGAAGGCTGGAACAAGTATACCGATGCCATCATAGCGCAATCGGACGTCATCAGTTTCCATTGCTATGCCAGTAAAGATGGCGTGTTGGGTAGAATAACCGACCTGAAAAAGCATGGTCGTCCGGTGATTTGCTCCGAATGGATGTCGAGGCCTGCAGGAAGCCGGTTTGATATCGACCTCCCTATGTTCAAGAAAGAACAAGTGGGATGCTATCAATGGGGGCTGGTCAACGGTCGTACCCAGACCCATTTGGTCATGCACGATCCCAAGGAACCGGTCTTGTGGCAACACGACATCCTTCATCGCGACGGGACGCCCTACAGTCCGGCTGAGATCTATGCCATCAAGCACGCCACCGGAATTATCGCGACTCCTCCCACCACCCTGGTCCCCACTTCCGAAGATCAGCAGATCACTTGGAGTTTCACCACTGATACTCCTGCGGGAGAGTGGTCCAAGCCCGGCTTCGATGAATCAGCATGGAAAAAGGGGAAGGCTCCCTTCGCTTCCAATGACCGCAAACCCACTACCGAGTGGAAGAGCGCCGACATCTGGATACGCCGCGTCATCGAACTGCCTGCTGAGGTAAAGGGCTTGGTGGCCTTGCGCATACAATATGATGATGAGGCCGAGGTATATCTGAATGGCATCTTTGCTGCGCGTCTTTCCGGATACATCGCCAATTATGCATTGCACTCCATCACCCCGGAGGCACGAGCCAGCTTACAACCTGGGCGAAACCTCGTGGCCATCCACTGCCATAATAAAGCTGGTGGCCAATTCGTGGATGCTGGATTGGTGCTGCTGGACGAAGGCAAGCCGGAAAAATCCCAATGACATTCACTCCAATAGCTCTCGGACTTGGAGTGAAAAGCGCTGTGCGCGGATTGATCACTGATCACTGCTTGAAGTAACGGATGGTTAATGAAGGTATACAAAAAATGGCTAATATGAGAAATACACTAAGATGCATGGTTGCGCTGTCGTTGATGGCGCATGTGGCTTCGGCGGAAGTGCCGCGGCCGGAGCATCCGCGGCCGGATATGTTCCGTGAAAACTGGATGACGCTCAACGGCGAATGGCAGTTCGAGATCGATAAGGCGGCTGATGGAGAATCTCGCGGCCTTAGTCATGGAAAAGATCTCAACTCGAAAATCACCGTCCCGTTCTGTCCTGAGAGTAAGCTGTCCGGGCTCGGCCTGGGCAATACCCAGAAGTTGAAGGATGTCTGGTACCGCCGCACTTTCGAGCTGTCGTCCACCATGCAGGGCAAGCGTGTTAGAATACATTTCGGCGCAGTTGATTACAAAACCTGGGTCTATATCAACGGCCAGCTTGCTGGAACGCACATCGGCGAGAGTTCCGCCTTCAGTTTTGACATCACCAGATTTCTCAAGGATGGAGCAAATGAAGTGGTTGTGAAGGTGTTGGATGATTTGTGGTCAGGGCTGCAGCCGGGTGGTAAGCAGGCGCCGGAGCAGAGTGCAGGGTGTCTCTACACCAGGACTACGGGCATCTGGCAGCCTGTGTGGCTGGAGGCGGTCGGGTCGTCTTTCGTTGAAAATATTTCTATCGTTCCTGATCCCGACAATTCGCGCGTGCTGGTTACGGCGAAGATCAACGGCCAGGACAAGAATCTGAAGCTGACGGCGGAAGCCTTTGCCGACGGCAAGCTAACGGGATCGGACACTAGCACGGGACCCTGGCAGAACACCCTGGTGATCAACCTCAAGGACAAGAAGCTGTGGGAGCCCGGCACGCCGTTCCTTTATGACCTGAAGCTCACGCTTTCCAGCGGTGGACAGGAGCTGGACGAGTTGAAAAGTTATTTCGGTTTGCGCAAGGTGGTGATCGAAGGCCGCAGGATCCTCATCAATGGCAAGCCGATCTTCCAGCGGTTGATCCTCGACCAGGGGTTTTATCCCGACGGCCTGTGGACCGCGCCTTCCGACGAGGCGCTCAAACAAGACATCGAGCTGTCGATGGCCTGCGGTTACAACGGTGCGCGCCTGCACCAGAAGGTCTTCGAACCGAGGTTTTTATATTGGGCTGACAAGCTCGGCTACCTGGTCTGGGGCGAATCTCCCAACTGGGGCTTTGATTTCAAGCCCGCGGGCTATTCAGGCTATGTCAATGAATGGACCGAGATACTCCTGCGCGACAGGAATCATCCTTCAATCGTAGGCTGGTGCGCGTTTAATGAAACAGACTGGAAAGTTGCCGGTGAACTTCAGCAGATGATGTGGAATCTCACGAAGGTTATCGACCCAACGCGACCCGCACTTGAGACGAGCGGCTGGACTCACACAATACCAAACCCGGAAGTTTGGGATGCACACGATTACGACGGCAATCCGGCAACTTTTCGTGAACGCTGGATGGGAAATCTTTCTGTCACATCAGCCGACCGCTCTATTCCTGCGCGTTACCGCAGTTTAAAGCTACCCCGATCAGGATCGGACCGCGGCATTCCGTTCATGGTCAGCGAAATAGGCGGCATCGGCTGGGCAACAGACGGAGGCTGGGGATATGGCGAGGGTTCCAAGAACCTCGACGAGCTCTATGCCCGCTACCACGGCACCATCGATGCCATGCTCGACAATCCGCACCTGTTCGGTTTCTGCTATACGCAGTTGACCGACATCGAACAAGAGCGGAACGGATTGTACTTCTACGACCGCAAACCGAAGTTCGACGCCAAGAAGCTCCATGAAATCACGGCCCGTCAGGCCGC
>CAMBQV010000125.1 GCA_945870145.1 Akkermansia muciniphila | reverse complement strand
AGGCCGAGCACTGCAAGGGCGATTCGACAACCTGAAGTGTAGTCTGATTGTTCTTGGGTTTAACCGCGAGCGCACAAGCGGAAATAGCCGACCCATAGAGGTTCGCACTCCCGATTCCCGTACTCGCAGGCACACGGCCATCATAGATATGACGCGAGGTGAAGAAAGCATCGCGTGCACGGTTGAACGGGTCATACCACTCCAGAATATTGTCCATATAGAGCCACGTTCTGGCGACATCCGAGAAGGTCATGCCAGCCTCTGCAAGCGTCTCCTCGATGCTCTCAAAGAGCGACGTGGTCTGATCAACACGCGAGGCCGTTAGGTCCTTGGGAAGCACACCCGTGAGCAGGCAATAGTCTGCATGGGCATCCGAATAACAGACGCCGAGCGTCAATCCGTTACGCCGAAGTAGCCGCGTGGGGGCTCCAGACAAAGACCACCGAAGCCAGATCGGAGGAAAAGCCTCTGAATGGTTACAGAGCCATAATTGAGGAACCTCGGTTCCCTTTATTTCTAAACCTGCCTGCTTCACCGTAGTAGGGGTTCCCCACCCCACAAACGACAAAGCCGTCCCTTCACAAGGAGGGATTCCCTTTGCGAGGTCCATCTCTCCCCACTCTTGCGTCCGTGCGACGCCCCCATTAACTAAAGATACCTTCATCATCCCCCCCTTTTTTAGCCTCATTTTTTAATAGGATAAAATATATTCCGCCAATTCATTCAGTTCTGTTTTTGTTAATTTTTTTGTTGCCCCGTGAACATCTCCAGGATTACAGGTGGTGAGAACCTCTTCCATGGTCAAGGCGCGGCCATCATATAAATAGGGCGCTGTCCGCCAGACCTCCACCAGCGTTGTCGTATCAAAGGCACGTCCCTCCTCATTCCCAATACCGAGGAGCGGATGCGTCTTTAAATCCGTAAAGAGTGGAGTCCCGTCGGGCGCCTCCTTGTTGGTGGGGTGGCAGTCTATGCAACCCGCCTGCTGAAAGAGCTTTTTACCACGCTTCGCTGCCTTGGAAAGTTCACCGTTCTGGAGATACGGGCTGGGAACAGGCTTGAGCGACATCACATACGCATCAATGCAGAGCGCATCCTCTTCGGGACGAACAACAAATTGGATATGAGTCAAGCCCTTGCGATTACACAGCGCCATATCTTTGCGAATCCCCGTCACCATGGTCGGTGGTGTGAGATGGGAGTAAAGCATGTTCTTTGTCTGCTTCGGGTTGCCGATCCCATCATTAATCAGATCCCAATTCAAGCCATCGACTCGCGCATCTGGATGGCAGCTCGCACAGCTCTGCCACTGTTGAAAGCACATCGCCCCGTCATTGAAAAGCATCTCTCCACGACGAACGCGATCCTGGGCGAGATCGAACTTCTTAGAAAGCTGGATTGTCTGGAGTTTCGATGTGCCCTCCTCAAGGTTCACTTTCACGAGACTCTCTGAAAAATAACAGGCCACAAAGACGTAGGGTGCGCAGGCAACGACACCACGCGGACCATCGCCTTCAACCTTGAGTCGCCGCCGGATCGGCACAAGAAAGGAGAGATCATTTGGAACATCTGAAGCAGAACGGGTTACTTCCGTCACTTTTTCGTTTTTCGCAGCCTGCTCAAGTCGACGATGAAGCGCCTCGCGATCAATCACGCTGATCTCGCGAGTCCCCGCATGGGCCACCACCAAGGTTTTTCCATCTGCTGAGACCGTCACGCCCCACGGATTTGCCGCGCCCAAATCAACATCATCCAGAAGAACCGTATTGATATAGTCACCGCTCTCTCCGTCAAAGACACTCAACCCTGCCGTATTCATCCAGCCGCGCTCCAACTGTGTAGTGGGAAGCTGGTAACGACCAAAGGTATGCGTCACATAAACCATTTTTCCATCAGGGGAGGCTGCGATGCCACGAACGCCCGTGCTACCATTGGGGAGCATCACACTCTTGAGCAGGGTCCGTTTCGTAGTGTCAATGATGGAGACCGAGGCCGCCACGACATCATCTGTTGACTTCACGTTGGGCAGATGATTCGCCACAAAGAGCAACTTACCACCAGAAGCCAAAACCGCAGCATGGGGTTCACGCACCACGGGGATGGTCTGCACGAGCTTCAAGGTTGCTGTCTCTACAACCATCACATTATGGTTAAAACGGTTGAGCAGATAAACGGTCTGACCATCAGGGCTAACAACCGGAGAGAGAGGGGTATGGCCAACCTCGATTTTATCCGAGGTCTTTCCCGTAGGGGTCACCTTGTAGAGCACGCCTTCCTCTGCGCCAGCGGTGACATAGAGCATTCCATCTGGCGCAACAGCAAGTCCTGATGGATTCTTTTTTAGCGACCACGTCTCCAAGACTTGAGCTGTCTCAGGCGCAATCTTTAACAAATTTTTGTCTGTGGCCGCAGTGACATAAATTGCCTTCCTGTCCGGCGAGACCGCCAAATATTCAGGCGAGAGATAACTCGTCGCCATGACCTGGCAAGTGAATAAAAGTGCACTTAACAGTATGGGATTGCGATATTCCATTTTTTAGCCGTTCCTTTCCCCTCTTCTCGTAATCTTTAGCCCTATGTCCCTGTAACTCAAATACGTCACACGAGCCATTCCCCTTTTAACTAGCTCATGCCGACGTTTTGCAACGTTGTCGTGATATGACAAAATTAAGGCGTTTGACGCAACTTGTAGATGCGCTCCATACGTACGCCAATATCTTCAAAGCCGATATCCGCACCGTAAACATCCTTGTAAAAGCTGAAGGCCTTCTCGTAATCCCCGGACTCCTCAGCCAAGACACCGAGCTCGAACATGACTTTTTTCTTGAGGTCGTCCATAATGGGCAACTGGTCGTTCGCTGTCTCCAACTGCATGACCGCCATATCCCGCTGTCCCTTTTTCGCAAAACACTTAGCCAAATAGTAGAGTGCTTCCACGCGCTCCTTGGGACTGCGCTGCGCCAACTGCAACTGGCCGATTGCCTCATCAAAATACTCATACTTGAAGTAGAGCAAGCCCAGCTCGAAACGAAGCTTGAGATCATTCGGATACCGCTGGACACGTGCGGAAAGGTCATCAAAGACGAATTGATTCATCTCGTCTTCCATTTCCGAGGCGGCAACGACATTACCTGAGGCCTTCAGGGCATCAATCTTGGCCTCGAACAGAGAGATCTTCGCCTGCGTAATGGCACGATCCAGTTCAGGATCAGCTGCATTGATCTTACGCGCATCCACAAGTGTGGCGACCGCCTCCTCAAAGCGCTTGTTCTGCAAATAGACACGCGCGAGCGCGCGATAGAAGTTGAGATTGTTCGGCTCTGCGACGATGCGCTGCTTCGCCTCTTCGATGAGATAGTCAGCGTCGGAACCCGACTGAACCGACTTCGCTTGCATATCCAACTTGGTGGCTTGATCCTTATTTGCAATAAGATCGCGATAACCGTCCTTCTTGCCTGAGGCATCCTCCCAGCCAGCAGCCATGGTCACGCGAGCTTCCACGTCCTTCAGTTGCTTGAAAATGAGCTGATCGTTCGGCAGAAAGGCATTTAACTTTGCGTATGCGTCGCGCGCCTTGGTATAGTCACCGAGCTTCAAGTAAAACTCCGCGACGCGGCGCAAGAGCTTTAAGTCGTCTGGATTATTCTCATACGCCGCCTCCACTGTGAAGAGCGCGGCATCCGCATGTCCAGAGGCCTCAGCGATCTCGACTGCCAGCTCAACATTTAAGGGGTGTAATGGGTTAGACACCAATAATTTCTCGCATTCAATCAGAGCCGCCTCAAGATGGCCACTCTTTTGGAGTGTCGAGATCTTCATCCGGATGAGCATGGCTTTGAATTCTTGAAGCTGAGCAGCAAAACCCGACTTCCTCTCGCGCTTGAACTTGGTGATCTGAGCAGCTCTCAGGAATTTACGCGCCAAAGAGAACCCTGGAGAAAGCGTCACGCATTGCATCAGCAGGTCAATCGCGATATCGAGATTGCCTCTCTCAAATGCCGCGACACCCTTCTTATAAAAATTCTGCGCCTGCTGAGCTGTTAAATCACTTTTTACTTCTGCCATACAAACCTCATGCCCTCAGGTTAAAACGGATACCAAAATGAGTGTGACATTATAGACTGTATAGGGAGGCACGTCAAGCCCTGCCATGCGCTATCGGCGATTAACGGTAGAGCGGTGATTTCTGCTGGCTGGTCAAAATATTGTAATGGCGCATCGCCATGGTCCACCAGGTCGGGAGCAGTCGATTGGGCATCTTCCACAGCAGGTCATGGGCAAAGGCCATCGAGTCAGCATTGCGGAGCAGGGCGAGGAGCTCGCGTCGGTTTAACGCTTCTGGTCCGCCCGTCAGGAGGCGATCGCAGAGGCCCTTGTAGTAGCTGGTCATACCATGGGTGAGCTTCTGCTTAACGCGCATGAGCGAGACATGGGCTGCGTTGATATAGGGATCGAGCAAAACCTGAGCAATGCCTAAGTGGCGCTGGAGCCACTCGGGCGGAGGCAGTTCATTACGAATCGCCTCGAGCCGTTTCTCCATCTGGGCGACCAAGGGGGACTTGTTCGTCTCCGGTGGCGTGCAGAAGAGACCGATGTGCGAGAAGAGATGTCCCATTCCTTCGTGTGAGAGAAGTGCGGAGATCGGAATGGAGAGCACCAAACCCACGGTGATCGGGAGCATCCAGAGGAAGAAGACAGGATTGATCTGATAAGCAATCATGGCCACTGCGGCGCCGGTCAAGGTATGCCAAGTATGGGCCCGTAAGATCGAAGGCCAGTCAACACCGCCAGCGTCACGGCACTGGGTGCCCCAGGAGATCTCACGCCCGATCACAACAAAGAAGACGGAGAGAGAGGTGAAGAGCATAAGGATCGGAGCCATCAGCGCTGAGAAGAGATGTTCGACGACCACACTCAGGGTCACGCGGAAGCCTCCTCCGAAAGAGAGTCGCTTGGCACGATTCCCCATAATCAGGAGCCAAGCCATTACCTTAGGAAAACTCAAGAGCACCAACGTAACGATGAAGAGCATCCATGCAAGCTTACCCCCGCCAACATCGAGATAGGAGGAAAGTCCGATATCGGCGTCAAAGGGCTGAATCGTACGGGCCTCGTCGCGGTGGTATTGCAGAATGCCGAGTCCCAGAAAGATCAACCAGAGAGGAGAGCAGAAGTAGGAGAGAATTCCAATCGTCAAATGTAGCCGGTTAATGGGCTTGAATCCTTGGGCCAAGAGGAGCCAACTGTGCTGAAAGTTGCCACGGCACCAGCGACGATCCCGCTTGGCACAGTCAATCATGGTCGGGGGCAAGTTCTCATAGGAACCTCCCAAGGTGTAGGTGAGCCAGACCTGATAGTTGGCTCGACGCATCAACGCCGCCTCGACATAGTCATGACTCATGAAGCGCGCGCGGCCCGAACCCGGCAGAGAGGGCAAGGCGCAGTGCTCAATGAAGGGTGCTGTACGGATAATGGCATTGTGTCCCCAGAAGTTTCCATTGTCCGCCTGCCAGTAATTCAAGCCTGCCTGGAAGATTGGCCCATAACAATGGCCAGCAAATTGAAGCATCCGTGCAAAAACTGTCTCTCCTTGAATGGGCTGGGGCACAGTCTGCAAAATACCGGTCTGAGGATTCGCCTCCATCACTTGCACCATCTTGATCAGGGTCTTGGCCTCCATGATGCTGTCCGCATCCAACACGACCATGTAGCGGTAACATTTGCCCCAGCGCCGGCAGAAGTCGCTGATATTACCACTCTTGCGATTGATTGGAATATGGCGCTTGCGGTAAAAGATGCGTCCAAAGGCATTGAGCTGCTTGCAGAGGTCAATCCACTCGACTTCCTCTTCAATCCACTTGTTGGGGTCTGTTGAGTCGCTGAGGATAAAAAAGTCGAAACGACGATGGACTTCAGCCTCTTTGAGGGCAAGAAACATAGCGCGTACGCCTTCGTAGACACGGGGCACATCTTCGTTGTAAATCGGAATCAGCAACGCTGTGGCGGGCAACTGGCTGAGATCTTGTTCCTCCGAGGGTAGCGTCACCATGATCTCGCCTTTGTCTTTCCCTCTTTTCAATAACACAAAGAAGCCGATGGTCGCCTGAACAAAGCCGAAGG
>CAMBQV010000124.1 GCA_945870145.1 Akkermansia muciniphila | reverse complement strand
GTCTCGGCGAAGAGGATGTTGGCGGAATTTGTGGAGGAAGTCTCAATGTATGCAATGGCCAGATCCGCCAGGGCAAAGGCCGAGCGGGGGGTCTCGGGGAGCTTGTTCAGCACCGCCTGATACTTTTCAATCGCCTCTTTGAACTGGTTTTGGCGGAAGGTGAGCTGGGCATCCTCAAACTGCTTGATGACTAACTTTTCGAGGTCTGATGCCTTGATCTCCTCCTTCATAGCTACATTATAACGTGTTTTGATCATCTTGCGGATGGTTTCAACCTTTTCTCCGGCGTCAAAGGCCCACTGGCTCTCGGGGTAGCGGACAAAGACGTTCAGGAACTGGCTGTAGGCACCCTCGGTTGTGTTACGTTTGTTGGTCTTCGGATCGCGCTCGCCCAGGAGCATCTCTTTGATCAGCTCCTCATCCGGGGCCGGCTTCTTGGTCTCGGCGAGAGCGGTATCCAGACGCAGGGTGGCCATCAGGTAACGGCACTGGGGCATGGGGCTCATCCTGAGCTGACCCAAGGAACCGTCAGGATCCTCTTCCTTAAGAGCATCGTGGATGATGCGCAGTTGGGGCATATAGGTCTCAATCAGCTTTTGGGCACCCTTGATGTCATTCCTAAGCTTAAACAGGTGGGCCTTCATCACAATCGCCTTGCCGAACCAGATGTCCTGTTTCCAAAGGAGCTTGTTACAGAGACCCTCCGCCTCTTTGATTAAGGCACTTTTCGCTTCTTTATCTTTTTCGAGTGGGGCCAGCCTGATGATTAACTCTGCAGATTCAGCCTCAATGCTGCGGCGGATACCCTCTTCTAACTGTAGGGCTAAGAGGAGGCGGTACGCCTTCAGGGCATCAGCATCCCGGTTGAGGTAAAGGAGCATCTGGGCGTATCTATAGGCGGAATCACGGTAGAAACTGGCAAGGCTCGGACTAGGTTTTTTTACTTTTTCAAAAAAGTCGTTATAGAGTTTGTCAGCTTCCTTATAGTTTTGGAATGCATAATAGGCATCAGCCATGGTGAGAACAATCGCCCAATATTCTGCACTATTCTTGTCGGGCATGGCATCAATGATAGCCTTGACCTCGTTCCACTTGCCCTGCCAAAGAAGGTTTTGGATCTCCCGGACTTTGAGTTTGGCGGTCACCTCTGGGAACTTATCGACAGGGAAACGCTTACGAGTATCCTTAATCACTGCCTCAGCAATGTCAGACATGCGAGCACGTTGCAATTCGTCAATAAACTTGAGCTCATCGTCAAGCTCATCAGCAAAGGCCGATAAAGGAGCTAAAGCGCAAACCAAAAGTCCGAAGCTTGCGCCAATAATTATGTTTCGGACACCACACCGAAAGGGAGAGTTATACTGAGTAGACATGATGTTTTAGTTATACGATAAATCAGCAGAATGGTCAAATTGAAAATGAGAGGTAATCTTTTTTTCTTAAGATTCACTATTTATTTTTTTTGTTATTGCCTTTTAACCCTTTTTCCTCTAAAGTTTGACCTTACAAAAAACGAGTCAACTCTGTTTTAAAAGAGGTTAATAAAATGGATAAAGCGTTACGTGTGTTGGCGATTCTCATCCTGCTTTTGGCAATTGCCGCGATGGTTTTTGCGCAGATGTCTTTCGATAAGCGTCAAGCCCTTCTGGGGCGTAATAGTACGTTTGAAAAATATGTGATCAATGTGGCCAAGACACTTGAGTCCGTCGACGCTCCAGAGGTCGCAGCACCCGATGTCCAAAAAGATGTTGCAGAAGTTGCTGATCGTGAATTGGCCAACCCTGAGCGGGATTCTATCTTTGCCAATTACCCTGCAAAACTCGAGACCCAGCAGTTGAAAGCCCTCGATTACACAACAGATGATAAGAAGCGCATGTTGCGCAGTTATTATTTTCTCGATGCGGAAGGTAAGCGTGTTCGTTCCACGTTGGATGGCCAATATAAGACGGATGGCGATAATACCATGACTGTCATTCTGGAGGAGTTCCAGGCCCGTGCCTTGGCTCAGAAAGCGGCCTTGGAGAAGACCCGTGGCGAGTTGACCAAGATGCGCGAGTTGGTGACCTCCCTCGTCAACGAGATGAACAAGATGAAGGCAGATTGGCGTGTGACCAAGCGTGAATTGACAGAATCCCGTGCAGAGTGTGAGAAGTTGAAAGAGGAGAAGGCTGCCTTGGAAGCTCAGGTTGCTAAGCTGACAGCTGAGAAGAAGGAGCTGACCGCAGAGCTCGAGAATGAAAAGGCTGACGTTGAGCGCTTGAATGGTGAGGCCGTTATTATGAAAGAGACGATCGCCCAGCTCGAGAAGAAAAACAAGGAGCTAAAAGATTATATTAAGGGAATAGGCGTCACGGGTGACGGAAAGGGTGAAGCGGGTGTTGCGGCTCTTACTGCGGGTGTGAAGGGCAAGGTCGTAGATTCCAATGATGAGTATAAGTTTGTCATTATTGAGTTTACGGATGCCGCAATGGTCGAAATGCTCGGTGAAGAACGCAAAATGAAGTTGCCGCAACTCGAGCTGAACATCCGTCGTACAGGTCGCCAGAGTGCCAGTGGTGAGTTTGTGACCCGCGTCAAGCTGAACAAGGCTGTTAAAGGCAAGAACCTCGTTGTTGCTGAGATTCTGACTGATTGGCAGCAGGTTCCTGCGGAGAA
This sequence comes from Akkermansia muciniphila, assembly GCA_945870145.1. Classification (GTDB taxonomy): domain Bacteria; phylum Verrucomicrobiota; class Kiritimatiellia; order RFP12; family UBA1067; genus CAIZQW01. The sequence continues at coordinate 3,500 of CAMBQV010000124.1, read as the reverse complement.
GGAAGATGTCGTATTTTTCTAAGAACATGAAAGTTGCCTTGGCTCTCTTTGTTGGGCTGACGTGTTCCTTCGTCTTGTCGGGATGTATGTCGTATCGGCCCAATGATACGGAGATGCCTTGGTCGGCACCAGCCTCTTGGGAGGGAACGATGCCGCTCCCTGGAGGAATGAAAGACCGGTTCGAATAGCCGAATGGGCTGAAGCAAAAAAGGGCGGCGCAATTCTGCGCCGCCTTTTTTATGACAGACCAGACGGATCAGTCCGATCAAAGTAAAAATTGTACTATGGAACCGATTAAAAAAAATTCATTTACGTTTGTATTGACGAAAGAACAGCAGGAGGCGCTCAAGATCCTCCTGAATATGGGCAATTATAAGCGCAAGGAGGTTCCCCATACTGTCATTGCGGTTGAAGCTCAGGACTGTATCGTGAATCTGTACAAGAGCGGGAAATGCCTCGTACAAGGCAAGGGGGCTGAGGATTTTGTCCTCTTTTTTCTAGAACCCAATGTATTACAGAGCGCAACCCTTGGGTATGAGGAAATTATCAATCCTGACTCGGTCTCGCCTCACATGGGTATTGACGAGAGTGGTAAGGGTGACTTTTTTGGTCCCTTGGTCGCCTGCGCAGTCTATGTTGATCCAGATATTGCCCATACCATGCAGGAGCTGGGGGTCAAGGACTGTAAGCTCTTGACCGACAAAGCGGTCTTTTTTATCGGAAGTAAAACGCGCCAACTGCTCGGGCCAGGCAAGTTCTCACTTGTTTCCATTGGTCCTGAGGCGTATAACCGTCTCTATGCTAAGATGCGCAATGTGAACACCCTCTTGGCGTGGGCTCATGCGCGGTGTATTGAAAATATTTTGGAGACAGTCCCGGATTGTCCGCGCGCTGTTGCCGACCAGTTCGGCGCGGAACGGGTCATCAAGCAAGCGTTGATGAAGAAAGGGCGCTCCATCAAGCTGGAACAACGCCATAAGGCTGAATCTGATATTGCTGTTGCTGCTGCCTCAATTCTCGCACGTGAAGCCTTTCTCCGCTCGCTGGGGAAGATCGGGGAAGTTCAGGGTATTCAGGCCCATAAAGGCGCCTCTGAGCAAGTCAAGGCCTCTGCCATTGAGTTGGTGAAGAAGGCTGGCCCCGAAATCTTGCTCAAAACGTGCAAATGTCACTTTCGAACCACGGACCAAGTTCTGGCGGCCTGTGGCTCTTCGCGTGCGGCACTCGGTCCTGAAGGCCAAGTTGTCTCGCGCACGGTCAAGGATCAGTGATCAGTGGTTGCGGACAGGCATGTTACATGACTTGGGACCTGGGACTTGGGACTTGCAGCACGTGACGTCAGGACATCAGGATGCGAGGACGCAAGCCAACTGCCAACTGCTACTGCCGACTGCCACTGCACCGCCCCCGGCGGTGGATCAACCCAGCGCGTCAAGCACCGCTTGGAAATCCTGAGGTAAGGGCGCCTGTAAGGTCAATTCAACGCCACTCCTCGGATGACGGAAGCGAAGTTCTGCTGCATGGAGCATCTGACGCTGAGGCGGTAGAGGTAGCAGTTTGTCTGCAGAGGGACGTCCGTACGTGGAGTCGCCAATCACCGGATGCCCAATCGATTGTAGGTGTACACGGATCTGATGGGTACGCCCGGTTTCGATCTCGCAGCGGATGAATGAGACACCCTTGAACCGCTTCATGACAAACCAGTGTGTACCTGCATGTTTCCCATTACGTGTGACAATGGCCATCTTTTTACGGTCGACTGGGTGTCGCCCGATTAAGGTCCGAAGCGTTCCATTTTCTTTTAAAGGCGATCCATGAACAAGCGTCAGGTAGGTTTTTTTGATCTCCCCAGTTTGGAAAAGATTAACCAACCCAGCCATGGCGACGTCGTTCTTGGCGATGAGCATGAGGCCTGTGGTGTCTTTATCAAGGCGATGGACAATGCCTGGCCGCTCGACCCCACCAATCCCCGCCAGGTCTTTGCAGTGATAGAGGAGTGCATTGACAAGGGTGCCTGTTAAATGGCCAGGTGCTGGATGGACCACAAGTCCAGCCTGCTTATTAATGACCAGTAGATCGGCATCCTCATAAACAATCGAAAGCGGGATATTTTCAGGTTTAGGAAAGGCAGGGGCTGGGGCAGGAATCCTAAGAATGAGCGTGGTTCCTGGCTTGGGTTTGGAATCAGATTTGACGGGTTCACCCTGACAGGTGAGATGCCCCTCCTTGATGAGGGCTTGAATACGCGCCCGCGAAAAGTCTGGAAGCTGTGTTGCCAACCAAGCATCCAGACGTCCTTCAGCATCTGGGGGTACAGAGACGACGATCTCCTCTCTCTCAGAAACAAAGGGTATCTCCTCTAAAATATCAGGGTCTTCATTCATCTTTTATTTTTTCACTTGTAAAAAGCCAAAGCGGCCCTTAATATATCCTACGTTAAGTGTTTATTCCATACTTCTTTTGCTAAAACCTTTATTTTATGAATGTATCTTGCTCCCACGTCCCTTTTAAGAAACAGGACTTCAGAACCCGAATGGTCTTAATTCGTGGCGTCTTGAGGCGTTTTTTCTTCTATCTCTTCCGCCCTGGATATGTCAAGGCGAGCATTGCCAAGCGCAAAGGGGAGTGCGTACGTTGTGGAACCTGTTGCAATCTGACGGCCAAGAAGGGTTGCCCCTCGCTAGGGTTTGAAGAGTCCGGGCTCTCCCTTTGCAAGATACATGGCTCTTTCCGCATGCCCAACTGTGTGATCTTTCCCGTTGACGCGCGTGATATCGCGGATCGCGACCTCGTCGCGCCCGATGGCGTCAAATGCGGCTTCCACTTCGAATAGGCAGCCTGCCTGTCAGTAGAGAACACTTTTAGCATCCGAATGGCACGAACACCACGAATAATCTAGGGCCGGCACATGCGTCGTGACACAAGGACGCAAGCCAACTGCCAACTGCTACTGCCGACTGCTACTGCCATTTCCCTTAGTGTGCGACCACGACCGTGGCGCCCTTGGGCTGGCCGAGGGCTTTGAGCAACTCGGTGAACCATGGGGTGTCAGTATCAAAGGGCTTGCCGCCCTTGATGCGGGTGAATTCGCAGGCGCGTAGCTCGTTGTTCTTGTTCTCATCCTCGCCCACAACACCGCCAATACCAGCCAAAGCGCACTCGACAGCCTTGTCAGCGCAGCGCTTGATCAGCTCTTTGTCAGCCTGGATCGGTGCTGCAGCGCGGCTGAAGTAGCCGCTCTTCTGAACCATGGTCTTCTCTGCGCCTAGCATATCGCCGAACTGCTTGGCGAACCAGCCGCCGACGTTGACTTTGTCCAGGCGGGGATGTCCAAATGCATCGCGCGGAACCTCTTCGCCCTTGGCTTCGAGTTCTTTGATGATATCGTTCACGCAGGCGCCTTCCGAGACGAAGATATTCACACAGTCGTTCGTGTCCATCACTTTGCGCAGACGGTCTGCTTCCGCTTGGACGTCGAAGGCCATTTCTGGGACATAAAC
>CAMBQV010000123.1 GCA_945870145.1 Akkermansia muciniphila | reverse complement strand
ACTGGCTGTCGCCACCAAAACAATTCCCAACCCCAGAAGAATGACCACCGTCAACAATAAAACTGTCAGGGTCTTCTTCATAGGGGGCTACACGCACTTACTGTGCGCTAGCTGGGATCTGGAGTACCATCCCAGCCTTTAGGTCTGTGGAGGTCAGATTGTTCAGTGTCTTCAGATCGCTCGGGCTGACGCCCCAACGGATCGCAACCGCATAGAGGTCTTCACCCTCTTTGACGGTATAGGTCTGGGTGCTTGCAGGTGTCACAGGTGCAACAGGAGCAGTCGGTGCCACAGGCGCAACTGTCGTGTTCGTGTCAACCGGTGGCGGTGCAACGGGTTCGACCGGCGGAGGTGTAACAGGTTCAACCGGCGGCGTCACAACCGTTTCGACTTTCGGCTCATCAACCTTGACTTCCGTCGCAACCTTCTTCGTTCCAGCGGGGATCGTCAGCTTCTGGTTGACCGAGAGCTTGTCGCTCGTCATATTGTTCGCGCTGCGGATCGCCGCAACCTTCACACCATGACGATAAGCGATACCACCGAGGGTGTCACCACTCTTCACAACATACGTGGTCGAAGGTCCTGTGGGAGCCTTTGCGCCCTTAGGTGCGGAGGTCTTCGGAGCGGAGACCTTAGGTCCTGTGGTTTTCTTGACAGGAACAATACACTTGGAGAGATCAACCTGACCTGGGAGCTGAACGGTCTGACCCACGCGAATCTTGTTGGGGGAGAGTCCAGGATTCACAGCGACAACGTCCTGCCAGCGCAGACCATAACGTGTAGCGATGCCCGAAATGGTATCACCAGAAACAACCTTGTAGGCGGTTGTCGCGGGAACAATCTTCAGCTCTGGCTCAACGACAGGTTCTGGATCCTTGACGGGTTCGACCGGTGTCGGGACTTCCGTTGGTGGCGTGTCATCCTTTGACTCCCACCCAAAATAAGAACATCCCTGCATCAGCATAAAGCTAGCGACCAGCCCTGCACTTGCTACGGTACGAATGATAGAACAACTTTTCATAACTCTCCTCACACTCCGCCACGGAAAAGTGACTGTCTCACAGATTCGCAACTGCGCGAACCAATTGTGTGAAACGTTCTCCTCTCTCCCGATAGCTGCTAAACTGATCGAAACTTGCTGTTCCTGGCGACAACAGGACTGTCTCATGTGATTGAGCTTCCTGAGCCGCAGCAGCGACTGCACGATCGATCGTTCCATAAATTTCGCAGGGAACAGTTGATGCCCAAGCATCTTCCATCTCCCCTGCACATTGACCAATAAGATACACCTTTTTGGTAGTCTGTGTCAGTAAATCTTTTAAGAAAATTAAATCTTTTTCTTTGAGAAGTCCGCCTGCAATCAATCGAACTGGTTTTTTCACCATTTGGAGGGCGGCAGCCGTGGCGGTCAGACTCGTTGCTTTTGAGTCATCAACCCATGTCACACCCTTTGAATCCGTGCCAATCACCTGAACCCGGTGCGAAAGAGGCTTGAATGTTTTAAACCCTTGAACAACAACCTCTTTTGGAACCCCCGCCCGCAACAAGATCGCACTTGCCGCAGCAGCAGCTAGCCCCAGGATGTCATTATCGAACCACGTCTCTTCTATCAATAAACACAAAGGGACCTGACGATGCACAATGACCCCCTGCTCGTAACACCAATCGCTCTCTTTTTGGTTGCCAAAACGATAACAGGGCACCTGTGGGTTCATCAATCCCTCGTCCTCCAATCCCGTCGGCAACAAAGCATAATCGCCTGGCGTCATATTTGCAAACATTCGGAACTTAAGCTGCTTGTATTCCGCGAGGTCTGCATGCCGGTCGAGATGATCAGGTTGGAAGTTCAGCAACAAGGCGATCTGCGGATGGAAAGTCGGCGAATGTTCCATCTGAAAGGAGCTGACCTCCACCACGGCCCACGCCAAATCGGGGGTCTCCAGCACCAACTGGCAAAGCGGAATCCCATAGTTGCCCGCAGGCGATGCGGGCAGACCTGCAAGGTTCAAGGTGTCAGAGCAGAACTTCACCAGCGAACTCTTTCCTTTGCTTCCCGTAATGGCAATCATCTTGCCGCGCCAATAACACGCGCCGAGTTCCAATTCCGAAATCACAGGAATATTCCGCTCCTGGCATGCACGGATCCACACATGGTTCAGCGCAAAGGCTGGGCTTGCTACGCAGACGTCAACCTCGCCTTCCGGCAATGCCCGTTTGCCAAACAACACGTCACCGCCAGCGGAACGCACACGTTTAGCGACCTCCACAAGTTTTGTACCTTCACTCTCATCAAGCAGCGTGACACGTCCGCCACGCGCCAATAAAAGACGCGCAGCCCACTCGCCACTGATTGACGCGCCCAGCACGAGCGCGCGAACACCCTCATATTTTCCATTCATTCAAAACATTCTCCAACGCCATTCCACGCGAGGCTTTCAGCAAGACACTATCGCCTTCACGTACATATTCCGAGAGCACCGTTGCAGCCTCCAGCGTCGTCTTCGCAAGCTTCACACGCGCCGCGGGGAACCCGCATGCAATAGCTTCCTGCGCCATGTATGTTGTCGCACACTCGCCCACAGCAATAAAGAGATCAGGCGCGCACGTTGCAACATCGCAACCCACGCTGCGATGGAGTGCCTCGCTGTGCGCCCCTAGTTCACGCATGTCACCCAGTACAAGGATACGCCTTCCCTTGCAGGGCAAGGCGACAAAGGTCTTGAGCACCGCTCGCATGCTGTCAGGATTCGCATTGTACGCATCATTCACAATCTTGATGCCCTTGCGTTCAATGACTTCCCATCGCTTCCCTGGCATCACCATGCGCTTCAAGCCTTCAACCACCACCTGCGCACCAACACCTGCATGCCGCGCGACGGCGAAGGCCAAGAGTGCATTCGATGCGTTGTGAAGTCCAGGCAATCCACACGAGCACTCAATCGGGGACGCGCTATTACGTTCATGCACACGAAACGTGCCGCGTTCAAGATCGACCAACTCACCGAAGAAATCAGCATCTCGCGTCACAAAGGAGGTCGTGACCAGAGGCGCAGCAGAGGCGCGCGTCAAGATGTTGAAGCAGGCGGTCTCAAGGCTTATTACTGCAAAGCCATCTTTCGGTAACACACGAAGCAGATCGGCCTTCTCCTCCGCAATATTTTCAATCGAGCCTAAAAATTCGATGTGCGCATTTCCGATACTCGAAATACCCGCTGCCTGGGGTCTTAAAATATCCGCGAGCGCGCTAATCTCACCCCGATGATTCATCCCGGCCTCAAACACGCCAAACGTGGTCTCAGTCGATAGCTTCAGCAGACTCAGAGGCAACCCAATATCGTTATTCAAGTTGCCCTCTGTGGCACAGACATTCCCTCCCCCCGAGAGCGCGGCAGCGGTCATCTCTTTTGTCGTCGTCTTTCCAGAACTTCCCGTGAGTCCGATGATAAGGGCCGAGGACTTCATGCGCCACGCGCGGGCTATGTCCTGTAACGCCTTCCGCGTATCCCGCACACGGAGCACTGGGAGACCCTCCAAACCTTTTTCTGGCTTCCAATCGAGATCGACCAAGGCGGCGACGGCCCCCAGCTCAAAGGCCTTCTGAACAAAGGCATGGCCATCAAAATTTTCCCCGCGAATCGCCACATAGAGATCGCCGTGTTTCAATGTGCGGGTGTCCTTGGAGAAACCGCTGACAGAGAGAGCTCCCCCTGTCCACTCACCGTGGGCCCACGCTACAAGCTCTTGTACATCAAAGAGAGGACTTTTCATTTCTCAACCACCTCCCCTTCCATCTGGCCCGTCACATAGCCATAGCACCGCCTCAACGCCTCTTGGAAGGCCTGTGGCGTGCGATTCTCCTCGTTCAACGTCTCGAAGGCCTTCTGCCCCAGTTCTTCCGCCTGTTGCGACTTCGCACACGCATACACGATGGCGTCTGCCATAGCTTCAGGTTCTGGGCGGACCACCAGTGCATTACGACGAGACAGGAGTGTGCGATAGGCACGGGTATCCGGAACCACAATCGGTTTGGCTGCCACCATGTAGTCTAACACCTTGAGAGGCACAGCCGCCCCGACACGGGTTGGCGCCACCAACACCGTAGAGATCGAGAGTAACGCAACCAATTCATTTGAGGGGAGACACCCCGTGAACTCGACGGAGTGATCAATGCCTGCGCGCTCAACAGCCTGTTTCATCTTTTTGATCACCGCCTCCGCAGCACCGACCACCACGAAACGGACATTCGCCTGTTTGCTCAAGACCCGAGGCATGGCATTAAAGAAAAGATCGAGGCCTTTAAAATGGCGATAGGAGCCGACACAGGTGACGAGCATTTTTCCGACTGGACAATATTTTGCACGCGCGTAATTTTGTTCGGGAAAAGTCACCTCCTGCGTGACGGATGGAATGTCAGGGATGACGCTCACACGCGCCCCGCGTCCCCATTGCGCCAGGAGCGCGACCGCATCCATGTCGCCGGCGATCACCACATCCGCGCGCTTTAAGGCCCAGCGGTTAAAGATAGAGACCACGCGACGGAGGGCTCTACGGAGAGGCGAGATGCGCGCGCTATCTGACTCACCCTGCATCTCATAAATAAAAGGAGCCTTTGACAAGGCGCTTGCAAAACCCGCGATAACCCCGCAATCATCCACGCCATGGATCAAGTCATAATGGGTATGTCCCGTTTGAAACACAGCCCTGCAGAGCAAGAAAAAATCCAAGAGGTATCTACGGATCGAGGGCCCCTCTGGCAACCGTTTGCAAAAAGGCAGACGCGGCACCTCGTAAATCGTAACACCTTCCATGGAGTAAGTGGCTTCCGAAGGTATCGTCACAAGATCAATCGCATAACCCAACGAAACAAGCGCTTCGAGAGTATGGCGGATTCGATAGCTGCCACCGACCCAGGGGCAGGAGACCTTTGATGTAATAAACAAGATTCGCTTCATGAAAAGAGATAAAATCCATTAACTGCAAAAATGACACTTGACCATTTTGCCACAAATCAGTTATTCTGAACACTCATTTTTAACACGGAGAGGTGGCAGAGCCCGGTTTAATGCACATGACTCGAAATCATGCGTGTCGAAAGGCACCGGGGGTTCGAATCCCTCCCTCTCCGCCATTTAAAATGAAAAGTTAAAAGCTACAAGCTAATAATAGTTTGTGGCTTTTTAATTTTCAAGGGAGGGATGAGAACCTTGGTTCGAACAAACGCGCGCAGAGGGCAAGGGTATTCCCGCAGTCCGAACGCCCGTTTGAGGCTCGGCCGGTAACCCGGACGAGAGCGATGAGCGTCAGCGATAGAGCGCCAATCCCTCCCTCTCCGCCATTTAAAAATGAAAAGTTAAAAGCTGGACTCAGGACCTCGGACGCAAGACCCAGCATGAGTCCTGCGTCTTGAGTCTTGCGTCCAGCCTCGCTCATTTGTCAACTGGGCGTGTGCCTTTGCAATCTGGGTAGCCCGCACAGCTCCAAAACGGGTTGCCCGCATTTGGCCCCTTCCGTGCCGTGCGTTGTCGCATCGTTTTGCCACACGCTGGACACACTGGAGCAGTTTCCTCTGGCACTGTATCCCGTGCCTCGACGCGGCACTGAGTCAACCGTTCGCGGAACCCCCCGTCCTGCAGAAACACCTCGCCCTGTTGACGCATCTGGCCTCCTAGCATGGCCATGGCCCGACGAATCAGGATGATCAACGCATTGGCGACCACGTCAGGATTTTCGTTGTTCAACCATGGAGCAAACACCAACTTCTCACGATGAAACCAGGTCCAGTAGTCATGCAACACGTCATCGGTATATTCGAAGGACGGAAAATTAAGACTGCTTAAGGCCTGATGATCGTCCGCGTGAATGCTCCATGGGATTCCGCCGCGCTCCGCCACGAATATTTCGAAGTCGCCTAGCAGTTCTCCCAAGCTGGCACGCGCCACATCCGTGAGCTTCATCTCTGTCTCCTTTGACGTGGCGGCCCGTTCAGAGCCCTCGACAATATTTTGCCGGCCCGACCGTGCCGCACCAATCATCTGGCCGCTGGTCTTGCCTAATGGATCCTCCTGATACGGGATGAACCGCTTACAGAAGCGGATAGTCGCGAGATGAATGAGTGTAGCGAAGTTAAACGAGTGCAACTTGCGATAGCCACCAGACTTATCGAATAGAGAACGCATG
>CAMBQV010000122.1 GCA_945870145.1 Akkermansia muciniphila | reverse complement strand
AGCCGGTAAGGTCGAAATCGCCGCAGAGCAATGTGAACTCTTGTACCGTCTAGAGCCGAATGATCGTGAAGTCGAAGAGACTCTAATCCGCCTCTACTTCTATTCCAATCAAGCCGCACGTGCCTTGCAAATGATACAGGTAGCCTCACAACGCCTCGGTGACAAAGCAAGCCTTGCCATGCCTTCTAGATGGGCCGTCCACTTTATTACCCGTGATAAAGACTTCGTTCGCGGGTTACACTGCATCAACATTGCACTCCAGCAACAACACCACACGATCTCTGTCCGCTCCGCGCTCATGACCCTTGCAGGTGAATGTTATCTCCAAACAAAACAACCTGATCCAGCCATGAACCATTTTCTGGCTGCTTATCAGTTGCATACCGAAAATATCCAGCCGCTCCAACGTCTCACAGTCTTGGCCATCTCCTATCCTGCGACGACAAACAGACTCCAGCAGCTCATTATTGAAAACCAAAAAACGCCCCCTTTCCTCACAACCCTCCTGAAAGCCGTGCTCGCGCAGGCCTCTGGCGACATGACCGCCGCAGCCGAGTATCTACGTCAGGCACACGAACTCAACACAAAAGACAAAAAAGTTTCACCTGAAGATTTTTATCTTTGGCGCGTCACCCTATTGGATATTGATAAGAACCCCCTCGCAACGATTCCAATTCTTCAAGAGGCGATTACGGTACATCCGCGTTCTGAGCAACTCAAGAACACCTTGGCATATATCTGGGCAGAACAGGGTATCCAGTTGGAAGAGGCGACAAAGCTGATCAACGAGGTTCTTCAAACTGCTCCGAACGTTGCTGCCTATCTGGATACGAAGGGATGGATTCTCTTCAAGATGAAAAGACCCTACGACGCCATCCAGTATCTCTTGAAAGCGGCGGAGCTGGATAAAGATCCCGTGGTCTTTGATCATGCCGGCGATGTTCTTGCAGCAACAGGCATGACCGCCGAAGCAGTTGAGTTCTGGAAGAAGAGCTACGAGCTCGATCCCAAGCCCGAAGTCGAAAAGAAGTTTAAAAAGTAAAACGCAGGCGCCTAGGACTTGGGACGTTGGACTTGCAGCGCAATAACTTTAGCACTTCTTAAGACTTATTGACACTTACTGACACTTCCAGACTTACTGACACTGCTACCCTGGCGCGGCGTAGCCTTTGCGAAGCCAACTGCCAACTGCTACTGCCTACTGCCAACTGCTATAACGGGCGCGTCATCGCAGGTGAGGTCACCTAAAGCATATTGAATGCCCCCCAGCATGAACTGGAGCAAGGCTGGCTGGTCAAAGCTTGCGGGGAAATGCGAGGGCGAGCAATAGAATACATGACCTTTGCCTTGCCGCTTAATCCATGCAGTATACCGTTTCATCGGCGGCAGCTTCTCAAGCCGCTTATCGGTCTTGATCTTGCTCATATCCATCTCAAGCAGAGGCTTGAAATTCATCTTTGAATATGCGCGGTTAAAAAGATAGGGTTCATCCTTGTGGACAAACGGCTTCCCCTCAAAGCATTTCGTCAGCGGATGATTCGCGTCGACTGGCTTCAGCGTGACCTCCTGTGCTGCCGGATGGAAATCAAAACTCCCTCCCAGCACGGCGCTGAAGCGATCATCACTGTTAAAGTTAGCAATCGCGCCATGCAGAGCAATCAGTCCCCCTCCATTATCAACATAGCTGAGCAACGATACGAGAAGCGCCTTTACCTTAGCCTCTCGTTCAGCAAGTGGCAACTCCTTGTATTTTGCACCATGTTTGTCCACCAGATTAATAAGGACATCGCGGAAGATATCGCGGTCTTTGCCTGTGGGGCAGTTGTTATTCAGGATGACAGCATCATACGCCTTGATATTTTCCGGCATGAACTGTTCAATGTCATTGCTCTCAACAACCTTCCACGCACCTGTTTTGGTTCCAAGGATTTTGACCACCTCTGCGGTCTTGGGCGTCACTTTGTGATCAAAGCCCGTAATCAGCGAAAAGATTAGCAACGTACGCTCCTTCTGAGGCTTAGCCATGGCTTGACTTGGAGCAAGCTTCTCAATTGCCGCCTTCCACTCCGGCGTGACGGTGTAATTTTCCGTGTCCTGCGGCGCCGCGACACTGTTCAAAGCAAATGACATCGCCACAACAAAACCTAAGAAACTTAATCGGTGATTCATCATATCCCCCCTATTGACTTATTAATAATCTGTTGATATTTAATCATAAACCTCGCACGAGTACAAAGATTCTTTTTGTTGTGCTGTTTAAAGTTACGATTGCCAAGCGGTGCAAAAGCATGTTAATTTATTCGGTGTTACAGTTACATGACATGCTTATCATGAAAATTACAGTTCTTAACCATCAACGGACCTATTCGACTGACACAAAAGCGGTTAAACGGCTTGCGAACGCGTTGGGTCTGCTCGCACAGAAACGGACGCCAGACGAGCTGTGGCAGGAGGTGACGATCCATCTTCTGTCGGATGCGACGATTATACCCATTAACCAGGCGATCATGCAGCATGAAGGACCGACAGATGTCATCACCCAGCGTTATGACCCTACACCCGGGGAACCTGAAGGGTTGATCGGCGAGCTCTTTATCAATGTCCAGCGTGCCTGTACGATTCCGCGGAAAAAAGGTTGGACCCGACAGCAGGAACTCGCCCTCTATCTTGCGCATGGTTTTGACCATCTGACAGGGGCGGATGATGCGACACCTCAGCAACGCGCAGCCATGCGTCGCCGTGAGCGAGGCTGGCTCGAACTCACGAGGGATTATATTTCCGGGCTGCTCCGCGGCCGAACTTCCAGAACTTGATAAAGTCTGCTTTGAACTTTGTCCGATCGATATCTTGAAACGCTCTCTGGGTTGCCGTTGAACCATTCCCTGTTTCCAATAGTGCAGCCTGATAGGTTTCCAGAATTTTTGTGTAAGGCGTCATCTTGCTCGTCGGAACCCCTTTGCGCAAGAAGTAAACAAGCGCACAGGCGGTTGAATAATTCAGGGAGCGCTCCTCCTGCGAGCCACTATAAAAAGTCTGATACGAACTTCCCAGGACCTTATCCAGATTCATGGCGACAAGGTCCAGATGTTCAACAACGTATTTGATGCGAACCGATTCAGGAATATCGAGTCCTTTACCCGTACGCAAGGGCTTGGCCTCTTCCAAAAAGGTCGCATGGCCTTCATTAAACCATGCAGCATGCTCCTTCATCCCTGACGCGTAAAAAAGGTACTGATGAAACGCTTCATGCCGGATGATCTGCATCGTCTTCTCTAACTCTTTCTCTTGCGAACAGATCACCAGTTCACGCTGGGCTGGCCACCAGAGACCTGCGCTCCACTCCTGTTCCTTGCCTACATATTTTTGATAGTCCGCACGTTCTTCAAAAATACGAACCACGCTGACTTCTGAAATCGCCTCTGACGGCGGAATCATTTTTTCGCATGCTGCACGAAATTGAGGAAGCTCCTTCTGCAGATCCGTGACAATTTTCTTTCCGGTTGAACTCCGAATGTCGGAAAGAAAGACATACTCGGCAGTTTCCGCAAACCACCATCCTTTTGAATTCTCGATACTTTTCTTGGCGGCATCGCGGCTCGGATGGGGAGGAAAGGCTGGTTTTCCAAGCCCGCCTGTTGATTTGGGTTGAAGCGAACCCCCTGCAAACAGGGTCGAACGGCCCGCAGCCGTCACGGCAGGCAAAAAAGAGCTCTCAAAATCTTTTCTCACCTTGGAGGACGGCGTCTTGTCTGCAATCTTCAAAATCGCCGCATACCATGCTGATTTTGTTGCGGTCCCATTGGGTAGACGCGTCTTAACACGGAAGAGATAGACGAGTGAACTCGTCTCTGATGAAACCTTTACAAAGAGGGCTTGCGCAAGCCCCATGCCCGACACTTTAAGCGGCTCAAGTTCTTGGGCGTCCTCCCCTGTAAACGCCTTTACCCAATTCAGAAGATCGTCGTTCTTTTCCGGATCAATTTGATTGATCGGCTCGGAAAGTGCCTTTGTGACCTCCTCCCGAGGAATATGCTTCATGCGGCCAGTATCAAACACGGGCAACTTTTGAAGGACGCGTCCGATGATGAAGGTGTTCCCACTTTCATCGCACCATTGACCTGCATGCTGTGCACCATACCAAAGTTCGCGTCCATCAAAGAGATCTTTGCGGAGTGATTCCGTCCCTTGCGTAAAGGTATACGTGTACACCTTAGGCTGAGGCAACGGTTCGGGATCACCTCCCCCGATCACCCGACACTTCAACCCCAAATTCCGATACTCCCGATCCGTGCGAAAGGTCGGCGCTGCCTGCAGAGCGATCGCAGCGAGACAGCTCCCCAGAAGCGAAAAAATGAAAAACCGAAAATTCATTTTTAGCGCAGGGGATTAAAGTCGCCATCCAGTTTCTGGACTGCCATCATGCTTGAATCCTTAAACCCAGGAGAGACATACGACCATACCAGCTTCTTTTCGCGAGTGATCTCGAACATGCCAACCCCGGTCTTGGCCTTTTTATCATACGCCGAGTAGTTGCCAATAACCATGTTGCCATTTTTTAGCACATGCATGCCTGTCATGTTGCGGATACTCAAATCCGGCAAATCCGTGGCCTTGAACTCCCAGACGACTTCGCCCTTCGGAGTCACCTCCTGAACTTGATTCAGCGAGGAGATCATCGTATTCTTGTTGGAAAGACGAACCGCAGCAAAGGCAATCCCCTTGCACTGATATTCAAAGACGACCGTTCCGTCTGGTGTATATTCACGGACAACGCCATCTCCCGAGTGGCAGACCAGATAATTGCCATTCTCAAGTTTACGGCACATCCGCATGACATGATGGGGATTCTTTTTGGCTTGCGGCTTAATTTTGAGAGTGAAGACGACCTTGCCCGCCTTGTCAACCTCTGTCACCTGTTCGGTACCATTTTCGCCAACAACAGTATTTCCGTTAGCGAGACGCTGACAGGCCATCGCACCATCCGAACGGTCGGAAGCGGGCTTGTATTGCCAGACAACCTTTCCATCCTTGTCAACTTCCGTCACCTTCCCGTCAGCAAAAAGGATATTTCCATTCTCCAGATACCAGGCATCAGCATTGTTGCCGGTTTTCGCCGTGCGTAGAATCGCGCCATCTTTTTCATAGAGACAGACACGTCCGCTCCCTAGGGCTAACATTTGATGCTCTAACGGGCCAACCACACCATCAGCAGGTTGTGACCAACAGGCTGAGACAAGAACCGATGCAAAGATTAATGAAAAATGAATGCGTTTCATTATTTTTCCTATCCCCCCCTACTTGGCCAGCTCTTCGAGCTTACCCTTGACAGCCTCAGCCCAGATCTCATAGCCCTTCTCATTCGGGTGGAGCATGTCAGGCATGATCTCCTTGGTGAGCGTCTTGCCATCTTCAGCCAACAACTTTTTGTTAATGTCCATGAAGAAGACGCGCTTATCATCTGCCAGTTTTGCAATCAAGGCGTTGACCTTGTCATTGCGCACGCGTGCTTGATCTGTATCCTTGGCGCTGCGAGGGAAGATCGCGAGCATGAGGATCTTGGTGTCCGGTGTCTTCTCTTTCATCTTCTCCAGAATCACCTTGATACCTTCACAGGTGTCTTCGGGGGTCTCCTGCTCCGGTTTCCGGTGCCCCGTATTGTTGGTTCCGATCATCAACATCGCAACCTTGGCATTGACCTTTTTCCAATTCACATTGTCAATAACCCAAATGGTATGTTCCGTACGATCCCCACTGGTGGCGACATTCAAAACCGTCTTATTGCCAAAATTCGCTTCAAAAACCTTCTTACCTTTGCTCTCCCAGGCGTGCGTGATCGAGTCCCCCATAAAGACGTAGGTAAACTCATTACTCTGCGAGGCAGCAAAACGCTGCAGAATGCGCGGAGTGGCCTTCGGTGCGGGCTTTGTTGAAAGCTCACTCGCTTCCACAACGCCTGCAAGCATGACTAACGACAACATCAGTGAACAAGAACCCCTCATAAATAACCTCCTTGGTTGTTAATTTTTTAATATTAAAATTCTATCATACAAAACCCATAAATGGCCACCTTAAATAAAAAAAACCTGCCGCATCGCTGCGACAGGTTTTTGCATTTAGTAAGCGAGAGCCGGTACTACCAGCGTCCGCCTCCTCCGCCGCCGCCACGCTCTTCGCGGGGCTTGGGTTGGGATTCGTTCACGCGCAGTGGGCGACCATTCATGTCAGCGCCGTTTGTACCAGCGATGGCCTTTTCAGCCTCCGCACGATCAGGCATCTCGACAAATCCGAAACCCTTGGCGCGGCCCGTTGCGCGGTCAGCGACCACGCGTGCGGATGCGACGGTTCCATATTTCGAGAAGAGCTGCTGCAGATCACTGTCTGAAGCGTCGTAAGGCAGATTGCCAACGTAGATATCCATAGTGTGTAACCTTA
>CAMBQV010000121.1 GCA_945870145.1 Akkermansia muciniphila | reverse complement strand
AGACGCAGACCATCGTGCAGGAGGGCGGGACGGTCCTGCTCGGGAGCAGTTCGACCCCGGACGGCAAATGGGTGCATGTCGGGTTCCTGACGGTGAAATAGAGTCGCAAGGACGCATCCTTGCCTGTACGGCGGGATCTATGAGACCGCTGAACGCCTGTCAAGGCGTTGCGCTGGACTCGCACCTCCACCTGTGACAAACAGGCTTGCGTTGAAACAGGTGATTCTGTAACATCTAGGCCATGGCGACGCAGATACGACTGGAAAGGGCTTTCCCCATGAGCAGAACGAGCGGCTACAGGTTGAGCGTGATGATCTTCGCAATGGCTGTATGCTTGACAATGCCAGCCTGTCAGACCTCCAAGGAAAAGGCGTGTGATGCCAACGAGGTGTCCGCCTCTTCCGATACTGTCCGCGACACGATCGCTAAGTTGAAAGAGACCATCATTCCCGAGATGACGTTCTATTACCCTGCCACGATTGTCGATGCAGTCGAATTCTTTAAAAAGGCCAGCCGCGAATATGCTAAACCGGGAACTCCTCCAGAGCAACGCGGCGTAAGTTTCGAGCTGAGCCTTCTCTCTGTGCCCCAACAAGGCAATCGCGAAAATGCCGACCCGTTCGCCGTGTCTACGAACTGTGTCACTCCAAGGATCGCGGCGATTTCAACACGCGCCATCAGCCTGTTTGATGCGATTCAACTCGTTTGTGAAGCGACCGACATGAAGTGGCGCATTCAGCAAAATGGCACAGTTAATATCTTTCCAAGAGGGTCTGCGATGGACGAAGATGCAATCACCCGTACCTACACAGTCCCACAGACGCTCGCCGATTCCATCTTGAACACGCCCAATGACCAGCCGTCCGAAGCCGATACGGACAAGTCTTGCTTCATGACTACTGATCAACCATCCGATGTCGCGGCAGACAAGGCTTGGAAAGCGCTCTTCAAGCAACTGGGCGTGACAGAGCCGAAATGGACTCAATTCAACTACCTGCCCGTCATCGGCAAACTACGCGTCACGAGTACGAAGGAGAATCTGGCGATCATCGAGAGTATCTTTGATCGGTTCTCCTTGCATATGATCGAGGTGGAGATGCAGATACACGCCTTCCGCACTGCGGACATTGAGCGCCTGCGTCTCTCGGGCGGCATGTCGCTGGAGGAGCTCATGGCCTTACGTCAGAAAGGAAAGTCGCGGCTGGTGGCATCGGCCACAGCACTGACGAAATCGGGGCAGGAGGCCATTGTGAAAGCCGTAAAGGAGGTTCGCTACCCCACGGAGCTGCTGACGGACTTTATCCAGGCAACTTCCAATGGGACATCGCGGAGCGCAACCCAGGTCTTGATGCCGGACAACTTCACAATACGGGAGACAGGCATGATCCTGCAGGTCGTTCCTGAAGTCTCCGCAGACAACTCCCTTGTCAACATGACGCTGAAACCGCAATGGATCACGTTGGATTGCTGGGAATCCTATCGGGCTGGCCAGGCAGCATCCTGGACGCTCAACACGCCCTCACTCACGCTACCCGTATTCGGGGTGACGAGCTTCGAGACCGTCGTCACGGTGAAAAACGGTGAAACGCTTCTGATCGGGAGTTGCTCGACGCCAGATGGCGATTGGGTAAATGTCGGTCTTCTGACCGCACGACTAAAGGATGTGGAACCTTATTCATCGGCTTGTCACAGAGAGAAGACTAAGTCACAGAGCGAACACAAGGATGCGGAGGTCGTGAAGAAGATGCGGGAGATGGTCATCCCTGAGATAACGCTTCGCCCGCCTTGCACGATCATCGATGCGATCCGGTATTTTAAGCAGGCCAGCATTCAGTATGACAAGACAGGGATTTCCGAAGCGCAGCGCGGTGTCAATTTCGTCTTGAAAGTGCCAATGAACTTCTGTGATTGGAAAGCGAGCAGCACCCTTGATCCCTTCCCAGCGAGTGCCCCAGTCACAAACAGCGTGCCCGTCATCCCTGCCATGAGTCCCCTTATCAATTTGTACGATGTGTTGAAGCACGTGTGCGACATCACTTGCATGCAGTTCAGGATCCGAGACGGCGTTGTCTGGATAGTGCCCTATATAAATACAGACGAACAATTGCTCACGAGGCGGTATTTTTTGCGGAAGGATCTCTGTGAGCGTATAAACGACGACAGCAACAACCTTAACCATGATTGTAAAAATTTCTTTGAGCAATTTGGCGTGCCCTGGCCTGCGGGGTCTTCGATCAATTTTCTGGCTTCCATCGGCATGCTGCGCGTCACGAATACACCGGAGAACCTGGACGTGCTCGAGCAAGTCATGGAACCTATGGATGGTGACGGTCCCCGCATGGCCGAGGCAGATGTACAGATACACGCCTTCCGCGCTGAAGACATCGACAAGCTGCGCCTTTCCGACGACATGTCGGTGGAAGCGCTGATGGCCTTGCGAAAAACAAGGAAGTCCAGGCAGGTGGCTTCTGCCACAATCGTGACAAAGTCGGGGACGGAGGCCATCGTGAAATCCGTACGGGAGGTACCCTACCCCACTGAACTGTTGACAGACGGCATCCGGGAGGGATCCGCTGTCGTGACACCTGGCAACTTCACAATGAGGGAGGTCGGCATGACCCTGCAGGTCGTGCCTGAAATCAACTACTCGTCTCACGTACTGATCAACACGACAATAAAGCCGCAATGGATCACGCTGGACGGATGGGAGACGTATCCAGCGGGCCTAGGGGCGGGCTGGACGCACAAAGCGCTCTCCTTTAAGCAACCCGTGTTCGGGATGACGAGTTTCGAGACGCAGACCGTGGTAGAAGCCGGCAAGACTGTCTTGCTGGGGAGCAGTTCGACGCCGGACGGCAAATGGGTGCATGTCGGGTTTCTGACGGTGAAGGAGAGCCGTTAGCGTGACGATCATGAACAAGACAATCATCGCATGTGCTGTATGTGCATTGCTCGGGTGCTCGGCTCAGGCGCAAGTGGAAGCCGTGTGGCTGACGCACCGCGCGCCATCTCCCGAGAAGACCGTCATCAACTGGAAGAGCGTGGCCCCTGGCCCTTCGCGCGTGTGTTACGGCGCGGACGCAACCTGCTCGCAAGAGGTTCGGATGGAGGGCGAGCGAACCCTGCACCATGTGGAGATCCCTACACCGCAGCGCGGATCTAACATCTTCTATTGCGTCGAGACCGGCGGACAAAAATCAGAGACGCTCTCTTTTCAAACCTGTCCGGAAAACACCATTCGGATCGCGGTGGTCGGCGACTTGGGTTACGCAACCCATCCCGATCTGACAGCGCTCAAAGCGGACAAACCGCACATACTGATGACAGTCGGCGATAACGTGGCCCATATCACGAACCCCAAGCAGCCAGGAGACAAGACCTTTATCCAGCCCTACCTCGAGCTACTGAAATCCGAAGCCCCGTTTTTCGCCTCAACTCCCTTCATGCCGATTCTCGGCAACCATGACAAACAGGTCGGTCCGCGGGTAAACAAGAAGCCAGGGGCCAGTTCTGAGGTGTATGACATCGACGCCACAGCCTACCTGAGCGTCTTTGCGCTACCAGGCGCAGGCTGGAGGTGGGCATTCACAATCCCGCAAGCGGACGTGACCTTTCTCGCCCTCGACCTGCACCACCTGAGCGATTTCAACACGACGTTTCAGACGAGCCACGATCATCGGCGAGGATCAGAGCAGTTCCAGTGGTACGACGAGCAGACAGCCAAGTCCACATCGGGTTTTGTCGTGACGCTGATCAATGCCGAAAGCCGGTGCAGATCTCTGGAACAAGGCGCATGGCACGAGATGTTCAGCCGGGGCACAATGCTCATCACAGGGTTCGGCTATTTCGCGGAGCGGGCAGTCGAACAAAACGGACTCCCCTACTACAACACCTGCATTGCAAAACCCGGCACTGTGTACCGCGACTCCAAGGCAGTGGTGTGCGAGCCAGTCTCCAGCTATATGCTGCTGACCTTCGATTGTGCTGCAGGCACCCTGACCGCAGCGTTGAAACAATTGGACGGCAGTGCAATCGACACACAGGTCTATCGAAAAAGGAGCGCAAAGTGAGCCTGCACAGCAGACGCAATTTTTTATACGCAGAGGCACTCAGCATGTACCGCAAGACTGGCGAGACGCAAAGGAAGAATACGGCCGTACATGAAGTCAGACAGGAATGGTCGCATACCGATATGACTTCACCGTGGTATACCAAACCATTGCGGCGCCCCCGAGCGTCAGACTACAAACCGCTAGCCACGGTCAAAGTCACTGAGCATGATCTCCTCTTGGCGACTCTTTTGCAGAAAGATCGTTCAATCTATTAGCAGGTTCACGCAACCAACGCAGAAACGCCTCCCCTTCGTATGTTTCGTTGGCCTTATCGCCAAATTTGCGAAGTTCTTTATGTGCTTCTTCAATATGGCCGGCGTCAATTGCGGAGACGAGCGCTTCAACAAACTTCTTGGTTGCGTCAGAATAAGTCCTGGAGTCACTAAATGACGTGTGTATGCCAACAGCCAAAGCAACAATCATCGCAGTCAAAAGTACAAAAACCGGCCCGCAAAGTCGCCTGAGTATTGGGCGGTTCATTATCTCTCCTGCAATCCAGCCGATACCAGTTGCCACTGTGGCAATGATTACAATTTCTATTGGAGGAATTTCGATACTACGAGTCCTTTTCTGATCCTTAACCGTTAATTCGTCCCAATCTAGCCGGGAACTCAAAAAAACGATGTGCTTATAATGGCATTTTTTGGGGTGAAGGGCAATGGCATTTTAGTATTGCGTCTTACCATCTATCCGTCTTGGCGTCCTTGCTCAACCCACTTCTGAGCTACTTTCTGTTATTGAGGATGCAAAGACTGAAAGACCAAGAGACTCAAAGGATGAATAGCCAGAAGGCCATGGTCACGAATTCTGCACTTTCTGCACGAACAAGTGGACATTGCCCCTGTTTTTTGGGAAACTGAAAAAAGTTTAAGCCTGCCGTCTGAAGAGCGGGAACAAATGAAGAGGAAACTTTAAGCTACGGATTGCGCGGATTGAACAATTTTCACCGCAAGGAACGCAGAGAACTCAGAGAAAAGAGAAGTGTCCCTGACAGCCCAAACAAAGCATTTAGGAGTTGATCTTTGCGCTCTTTGTGTTCTTTGTGGTTAAATCAAATCCAGTTATTTACTGGGGGAGGACGTTAGCGTGATTACGATCATTGCGGCTTTAGGTGTCATGGCTGGTCTTTTTGGCAAGGCGGAGTTCAAGAAGGAGGAGTATCTCACGCTCTCCGGCAAAGTCTCGCCGGAGGTTCGCATCGCCATGAGGCAGGAGGGCAACGATTATCGCATCCGCGTCGAGGCGGAGAACCCCTATGCGAAGGTCACGGCCCGCTTGGGCGTGGCAGCGGGCAAGCATGCGATCCTCGCCTTGGACAAGCTACCGGCCGAACAGCTCATCACCTCCGCTGAGCTCGGCGAGGGCGAAGCGTTGCGGCTAGCGTTGGAGGTGAGCTGGTTTAACGCCGACAACACACTGCGGCAGCGCGAGGTCTTCCGCGCACCATCGTCCGGCAACCGCTTGCCAGAGGAGTCGCTGGCGTGGGAACGCTTCGACTATGCCGCGTACCGCGAACATGTGGCAGACCTTGCGCAGCGCATCCGTATCCCTGTGCGACAGCCCATGGAAGGAAAGCTCTCAGTAGTCGTTGAGACAACAGATGGCAAGCGCATCCGCAATCTGGTTTCTGGACAGGACGCGGCAGCAGGTACGCAGACGCTCGACTGGGACGGACGTGACGAGGTTGGCAATCTAGTCGCACCCGGCACGTACCGCTTCCGCACGGCCTCGCATCCCGGAATCACGCCCGAATACAAGATGCAGTTCGCCAACGGCGGCGAGACAGCCTTCTTTCCTTTTGGCTCGAATCACGGCACCATGACCGCTATGGCGGCCAACAGCACGCTCGTGTTCGCAGCAGCACCCCTCACCGAGGGCGGCTGGGCAATCATCGCGCTCGCGCCGGACGGCAAATTTATTCGTGGATACCGCCAAGTCGGCGGGGCCGGCATCGAAGAGGTCGCCTTGGCGGCAGACGACAAACAGCTCTACGTGCTCAACGACGGTGGAGCCTGGGGCGGACGCGGTAAGGCGCCTGCCCTGACGTTGACTGTCTACGACATCGCCACCGGCGACATCGTGAACCTCAAGTCCAGCAAGGGACAATACACGGTTTTGCGCGAGCGTGAACTGCGCGAGTACAAGCCAGGCGAGAAGCGCTTCTATGCTCTGGCCGGAGCAGCTTGCCTCAACGGAAAGCTCTATGTGTCGGATCGCGAAAAGGGTTGCGTCCTTGTCATCGATACCGGGACAGGCAAAACCATCGACGAGATTCCGCTACCACAGGCAGGCGTGCTGGCGGCCGACGGAAACAGACTGGTATCAACATCTGGAACAAACTTGCTGTCCATTGATCCAGCGAGCAAAACCGTCTTGCCTCTCTTCCCCCTGCCCTTTGCACCGCGCGGCCTCTGTCTCGACAAGGAGAGCTTCTATCTGACAGGTGATA
>CAMBQV010000120.1 GCA_945870145.1 Akkermansia muciniphila | reverse complement strand
ACCCTTCTTCAGGGAGAGCCCTTGGCCGTGAAACACCGCGACCATCCGTTAAGCGGAAACTGGAGTTCCCACCGCGAGTGCCATCTCAGCCCTGATTGGCTTCTGATTTATCGGACAACACCGGACGCTGTCAGGCTTGAGCGCACGGGCTCTCATAGTGATTTATTTTAAACAGACCAACAAGACAGCTTGCCGAACACGAGTACGCGCCGGTAGCTGCTGATGTTACATGAAGATTGGCTTAGGCAACATGATTTTCAACGGTACGCGGTTTGTCGTTTCAGCGCTAGGGCGATCTGTTGGTGGGCATCCGTAGACTTCAATTTCGGTGTAGCGGTTGTTGAATGACTCAGTTGATTCATTGCTATACACGCGAAGGTAACGTGCCTGAACACCGTTAACAGGAATCCCGCGGCCTTCATTGGTTACAATATATTCCTTGTGAATTCCGCTTCCCAATCCCAATGTATTGTCATGATCATTGTTAAAGACAGTGATGACATTGTTTGTTAAGCTTGGGTCATTTGAGAGTTGCACGACTACATCATGATAGACGCACGGGTACTCGTACCAGTACCAGATATGGACAGCCCAGACCTCCTGTGTCTTCCCCAAATCGAGCTGCACCCATTGTTTTCCTGCAGGAAGTGAGAGGCGGTGATCATCATGCTCTTTGAGACCATCTGTCACGCAGGAAAGTTCGCCAAGCGGAACGGCGTGTTTTGCCGGATCCTGCGTCAGCGGTTTGGCGCTTGCGGTGACGAGACACCCTAGAGCCAGATTGTTGGTAACATCGGGAGGGACCATGACAGGGTCGCGTGGCTTGCCCCCTCGGCTGAATTCAAGATTGGGGGTTTTGATATCTATTGGCCTGGCGGTGACTCCTCCAGCCATGAATATAATAATCAACAAGCACAGAGAAATTGATATTCGCATAGTGTTTTTCTTCAGATGACTCCGAATGTAGATATTTTTAGCAACCGGTATTTTTTGAGACGTACTCATTATCTATTTCTCTCGTTGAGGGGAGTTTTCACTAATTTCGATTTTTTTGCCTAAAAACTTAGGCTGCGTTCCGAGCAGACATATGTCCAGTACGGTCTTCACTCTGGCAAACTGCTCTCTCATTTTTGTGGAGGTGCTATGATAGGCGTTAACTTCTTTTGCATTGAAGCCGATTGCGTCGAGCTTAACGTGGCGGGCAATGTAAATCGCCCGTTGGTTGTGAAACGCTTGCGAAATGACCGTGATGTTTGTCTGTCCAAAGACCTCCTTGGCTCTCACCATGGAATCGAGTGTTCGGAAGCCAGCAAAATCGCAATAGATCTTTTCGGAGGGGGCCCCGGCTGCGACAAGCGCATGCTTCATGTCTGTGGCTTCATCATATCCAACAACATGATTATCGCCGCTGACAATTAAAAAGCTAATTTTGTTTGCCTTGAACAGTTTTGCGGCTGCCGAGACACGATAAGCGAAAAAGAGGTTATTCCTGCCATCAGCAAGTTTGCGCGAACAACCGAGGACAATCCCTGTTTTGCGAAAGGGAATCAACGAAACATCCGAGTAGAGCCGTCCCTCGGCCGAAGAGCGGATTAGCATGCCAGAGCCGACAAGCATCCCGACAAGCAGGACGACGATTACGGCGATTAATATTTTGATTTTTCTCTTCATTTTGTCTGGAACTATTCACGCACGCGGATGACGACAGGACCGAGCAGGCCGGAGGTGGAAAGGCTTGCCTCTTTCTTCGGACCAGCAATCGTCCAGGTCTTGCGTTCAGCTTCCGGCACTCCTGCATCATAAACCAGGCGGTTGTGCCATGTACTGGTCACCTCGACGGTCAACGTATTGTCCCCGTTCTGAAGCCCCTCTGAAATATCGAGGCAGTAGGGCATGCACCAGAGCAATCCCATAGGCTTTCCATTTAAGCTGACACGCGCGGTCATGTCAACCGTGCCCAAGTCGAGCAGGATACGGCTCTTATTTTGTGTCGGTGCGAAGTTGAAGGTGGTGGTATACGTCACGGTGCCTGAAAAGGCGCGAGCTTCTGCAGACAACGGAAGGTCTTTCCATGCCTTCAATTCAGTGATCTGTATGCTCTCAGGTGCGCCCCATCCCTTCGGGAAGCGGAGCGTCCACGGGCCGTTCAAGGCAAGGTGAATGGGCTCAGGTTGCACGCGGATGTCCATGGGTTTGTACTCCCGATCATGCCTGAAGATCACGAAGCAGGACTCTGCTTGCGCGAGGTCGAGAGAGACAAGGGTTTGGGTGCCCTCGCTCTTGCTGGCCATACGAGATGCGCGACCTGTAACCGGATTCCAAAGTTCGACGCAACCTGTCGAGCGGAAACGGAGCGTTCCTTTGAAGGCCTTCACTTCTGGCGGGCAGACGAAATACCAGTCCGCGCCTTCTGTGCGTCGATGCAACCACAATGCGTCACCGCCAATCACATCAGGTAGGATGGCGAGATGCTGGAGTGCCTTTTCAAGGGGAAGCCCTTCAATGACGCGGCCCTTTCCGACGTTACGTATAACATCTCGTGCTCCCGCCGAAGAGGGGTTCCAGAGCTCTTCGATAACTCTGTTCAAGCGCGCCTGTGACTCTTTTTCATCTACCAGTGTGGCAAGACCCGCCGGCTGATTGCCGATGATCGTTGCCCCAGCTTTTACCAGATCACGGATTTTTTCAAGGGTCTGTGGCAGCATGCGCTGACAATCCGGCATCCAAAGCACGGAGTAGCGGATACCATCAGGGGTGACGATCTGGCCATCTTTTACGGAGAGGCGTGTGAGGAGCGCATCGGGATTGCAATAGTCATATTTGAAGCCTGCGGGGAAGGGTGCGAGTTGATCTGGCTTGTGGTTGATCTCGTCGCCTAAGTACCAGAGGACATCGGAAACAGGTTTTCCGCGTTCCAGCAGATAGGTGCACCGGGAGAGGTAGTCGGTGAACCCGCGCAGATCCTTCCACCAGGTCTGGCCACGCAGGAAGGGGGTGCCGATTTTTGCAC
Source organism: Akkermansia muciniphila (assembly GCA_945870145.1). Classification (GTDB taxonomy): domain Bacteria; phylum Verrucomicrobiota; class Kiritimatiellia; order RFP12; family UBA1067; genus CAIZQW01. Next base: position 3,556 of record CAMBQV010000120.1, on the reverse strand, counting down.
CAAAGGAGGTGCCAGGTGGCAAAAAACCGATTTGGGGATTATGGGTGTAGGTGTGAAAGACCGGATGGGTGATCCCCTCGACGATGTTGATGTTGGCCACCTCCTTCAACATGCTGAAATGCTCGTCCCATGTTAAGGCAAAGGAAGTGAAGGCCTCTGCGGCCACACGCGGTTTCCCATAGAGGCGCGCGGCAGAGGCGCACGGTTTGATGGGTTTGAAATTGAGGCTACCTACATACGACTCGCTCAGCGGTTGCCAGAATTCACACATCGGGATATCGGCGTATTTGTAGTACTCTAGGATGTCGGTAGGAAAGATGTCCCCTGCTGCTGTTTCATAAGAGACGGTTAATTTATTTTTGTGTCCGAGTTCCACCATGCGTCCGAAAAACTGGTTGACGACGAGATCGTTGATCGTCCCCCGCCAGTCGCGCAGGAAACGTGTTGTCGTTTCTGGATCCTTGATGACATACCCGAGTAAGGAGGGGATCCACATGCGAAGCGGATACCCGTTTTGTTTCTGGAATTCGGCCTCCATGTGCTGGGTCCATGTCTGGGTATTGCACTCCCAACTGTCGAGGAGCATGCCGTTTAAGAGGTTGTTTGCGAGAGGACCTGTTGCGCTGGTCAATCTTCCGATATATCCGGCAAAGTGCTGATTCGCGCCGGAGGCTGAAAGCTTATCGCACTCCCACCCCGTGCCTTCTGCAGGGGCTGGTCCGTTCTTTTGTCCAGCATTGACATGGCCGATGCGCAGGATTGTCCAGGTAGTGGCAGCAGGGGGCGTCCAGGTCAGCTGACCCTGCGCGTCCATGTGCGGGGTGAGGTCAACAATGGAGGAAGCATCCAGCCACGTATCCGGTGATTGGCGGGGCTGGGCACAATTCCGTTCAATTGCGCGCAAGGTCCAGCATGCCTCGGACTCCCAGCTGTTTTTTCGGGCAGCACTCCAGAGTCGGATAAAGGATAAACCAAGATCATGTTTATTGTTGAAACGTATTCGATACGTTTGGGAGGAAGCCTCGGAAACAGCCAGTGTGATGGGTTTGTTATCTTGCCAGCTAGAGGGAGGGAGTGCTGTTTCCAGTAGCGTCTGAAACTTGTCGTTGACCTTGGCCTCAAGAGTGACGGTGATGCCAGGCACATAGCACCAATCATGATTCATCTGCTGGACAGGCGGTAATTCAAGGGAGCGGATCGTGACGGGCTTTTCAAAGGTGACCTCTACCCACGTGGGGTTGTTTGTTTTGACGGGAGCGAGTGACATCTTCTTGGTTAGTTGGCCTGTCAGGCAGTCTAGCCAAGGGAGCTCCTCGCGGTTGCTACGCACGGAGAGGGGCTTGAGGGGGTGGTTTGTGTCATCGCGCGGTGTCGGGAAGGCTAGGACCGCGATATCCTGGTAGTCACGCCAGACTTCTGTACTGGGTTGAGGACGCAGTAACGCATGGGTGATGGGCGTGTTGCCGGGGACGTCAAGGCGGCTCCAGACAAGGGTGCGCATGGCATTGCTGGCGGTGACCCAGGGTCCGCCTGCCATGGCCCACCCTGGACAATTTTGCATCGTGAAACGCAAGCCCAGTCGCCGTGCCTCCTCCGCTGTATGCTTGACCGCGCCATCCCACTTTTCACTCAGACAGGCAATGGGCTCACCAGTCTCAGGCCACTTCCCGCCGAATTGTCCATGAAAGAGTTGGACCCCAGAAAACCCTGCGCTGGCGATAGCTTCCAAATCTGCTGTGATGCCCTGTGTAGAGACATTGCCACCGATGAAGTGAAACCACGTTTCCGGACGGTTGTGTGATGCTGGTTGAGCAAACTGTTCAACATCTGCTTGACCAAAGGGTTGGTCTCGACGCGTGGGTAAGCTGTCAGCTTGAAACGCACCATCGGCAAAAATTTGTCCGCCAAAAATAGTGGCGATAAGAGCAAGTAAGAACCTGTTTTTCATGATTCGTAGTATGCGAAAAGTCGTTTCAAAGGTCAATCCTGATCTTATGGCGAAATAGTGAGTATCTTTAACTGGGAGAACAGGCATCTTGCCTGTTCTTTTCCTGCACAGGCAAGATGCCTGTTCTCCCCGTGGTGAATGCGCATGTGGTTTCACTGCAAACAAAAAACCCTGGCCATATGAAAGGACCAGGGCTTGTTCACTGTTACGACAGCCTCTTAGACCACGTAGGTGGAGGCGGCGGTGTTTCCTCCGCTCTCGGTCCAGATGTGGTGGTGGAATTCGCCACGGGGCTTGTCCACGCGCTCGTAGGTGTGCGCGCCGAAGTAGTCGCGCTGGGCCTGGAGCAGGTTGGCTGGCAAGCGTGCGCTACGGTAGGCGTCGAAGTAGTTCAGCGCCGTACTCATTGCTGGAACAGGGATGCCGAGTTCGACCGCGGTCTTGATGACTTCGCGCCAAGCCTTCTGAGCCTTGATGACGACCTTCTTGAAATAAGGATCCAAGAGGAGGTTTGCAAGTTCAGGGTTGGAGTCAAAGGCGTCACGGATGTTGCCGAGAAAGCGGGCGCGGATGATGCAACCCTGACGCCAGACCAGAGCGATCTCGCCGTAGTTGAGTTTCCACTTGTACTCCTTGGCCGCTGCGCGCATGAGCTGGTAGCCCTGGGCGTAGGAGCAGATCTTGGAGGCATAGACAGCCTGTTCAAGCTGCTTGACCAAGAGAGCCTTGTTCACCTTTGTCTTGGAGCTGTACTTGAGCACCTTGGAGGCAGCTACGCGCTCGTCCTTAATGGCGGAGAGGCAGCGGGCGAATACGGCTTCCGCGATCTGTGGGATACCAACTCCCAAGTCGAGGCCAGCGGTTGAGGTCCACTTGCCCGTGCCCTTTTGTCCGGCAGTATCGAGGATGACGTCCACCAGCGGTTTCCCTGTCTCGCTATCGGAGACCTTGAGAATTTCCTGCGTGATGTCAATCAGGTAGCTGTCCAGAACGCCCTTGTTCCACTTGGAAAACACCTTCTGCATCTCCTTGGCGCTCATGCCGAGGCCACGGAACATCAGATCGTACGCTTCGCAGATGAGCTGCATGTCGCCGTATTCAATGCCGTTGTGGACCATCTTGACAAAGTGACCTGCGCCGTCCGGGCCAATCCACGTGCAGCAGGGCTCGCCCTTATCGGTCTTCGCGGAGATGGCCTGGAAGATGTCCTTCACATAGGGCCACGCCTTGACATCGCCGCCAGGCATGATAGCTGGCCCTAAGAGTGCGCCCTCTTCGCCACCCGAGACGCCAGAGCCAATGAAGCGGAGTCCCTTCTCTGCCAGATATTGTGTGCGGCGGATCGTGTCCGGGAAATGGCTGTTACCGCCGTCAATGATGATGTCACCCTTCTCGAGGACGGGCAGGAGGGATTCGATGGTCTGATCCACGGCTGAACCAGCCTTGACCATGACCATGACGCGACGTGGCTTCTTGAGGCTATCGGCCAGCTCCTTCAGGGTGTGGCATCCGATGATTTTTTTCTTTGCGCCGCGGCCATTCACAAAGGCATCAACCTTTTCCACGGTACGATTAAAGCAAGCGACTGTAAAACCCTTGCTCTCCATA
>CAMBQV010000119.1 GCA_945870145.1 Akkermansia muciniphila | reverse complement strand
TTTTTTTTCTCAGTCACATCACGAATCCCCACACCTTTATCACTGGGAAGACGAGATGATGATTTTTTCATCGGCTCGCGCGAATCAAAATCAGAGGCCTCCTCATCTTCAAGTGCCGCTCTTTTCTTGCGGCGATCTAGCTCCTTTTGAGAAACCTCCTTCTCCTCTGACGTCACCTCTTTAATCGGTGGGGCCAGCATCACTTCGTCCCCTGCCACAACGCCTCCCAGCAGATGAATCATTCGGTTATTGTCAAAACCAACTCGAACCATTTGGGGCATCCATTTCCCGTTTTTCCGCACATAAATCATCGGGACTCCATTCTCACGAACAACACACTGCACTGGCACATAGAGAACCTTGTTAAAGGACTCCTTAATCAACTCCACATCGCAACTCATCCCAGGACGAATGGTTAAATCCTGAAAGTCACATTCAATCTCGCACTTATATAATTTCAGATCTGGATTCAGGCTGGCACTCTGTCCATCCGGGAGAACGCCGATCTTCACGAGTTTCCCATCAAATTCACGTCCGGGGAAGGCATCTATCTTGATCTTTGCTAGCATCCCCCTGTTGATCTTCGTCAAGCTTGCTTCGGGAACCATTGTTTCGACAACCATGCCGGATTCAAGCGGAATATAGATCAACTCTTGACGTTCCACCGCAGTCCCCCCAACCGCCAACGGCTTGACCCACCACTGGCGTCTGGAGATCTGGACCGTGGAGGCATAAAGGACAATGCCGTTCGTTGGCGCAACAATCTTACTCTTTTGAATCTGCACGTTCAGTTCAGCCAAACGATTGGTTGCACGCTCATACTCGCGACTGCGCGCACGTAACTCGGATTGAACCTGACGCAAGGTAGCCTTGTTCTGCCAGGCCACACGTACATGCGCTCTCTCAGCCTTGCGAAGACGGCTTCCCATGACCGCCTGTTGCTGGACAACCGTATAATTGGTCAAGACTAAGAGTTTTGTTTTGGCCATTTCATAGTTGATCTGTTTGCGCTTCAGTTCAAGTTCATCCGCCTGCAAATCCGTTCGGGTCAAGAAGGAAGACTCTGAAAGACGCTTGGACCATTCCAGTTTTTCCATGGCACGCTGAACCTCTTCATCTGCCAAGGTAATGTCTGATTCAAACTGGCGCCGCTGCTGCGGGTAATCGCCACTCTCATATTTTTCCCGATCCATTTTAGCCAATGCAAGCTCCACTTCACCGTCCAACAGACTAGCATCGCAATCCCCTTTGACAATTTCGAGTTTTTCTTTCGTGACCGTGACAGCAGATTCCGTATTGCCAACAACAATCTCTTGTTCATTTCGCTTCTCAATCAGATCACTCGCATTAAATTCGATTAGCAAGTCACCGCTTTTTACTGGCGTTCCTTCATCAATGACCCAAATAATCGTGCTCGCCCCTTCCAACTCATTTGCAACAACCGCCTTGTCGCGACTCTGGATCGAACCTGCAGTGGTGACCGAGATGCTTAACGGGCCTTCCTGAACCTTTACAACAGGTACCTCAAGCTCCTTAGGTTTCCGATTTCGGAAGGCTAAAAATGTCCCGATGATCAACAAAATGGTGCAGCCGAGAAGAATCTTCTTTTTGCTGTTGTTTGATTTTTTTATCATTATTCCAATCCTTTCAGGCGTGCCGAACGCAACCACATATTGGCATCTGAAATTTCCAGAATGCCCATATCACGCCGCAACTCCAATTCTCGCATCCGCCAACTAATGACCGACGCGCAAAAATCATCCTGAGCGGTCAAAAGTGCTTTCTGCGCTTCCAGTACATCACGCATGATTACGCGACCAGACTCCATAAACATCGCAGTACTCTCCACACGTATCTTTGCCACACGAAGTCCTTCCAAACGGATTTTATAGGTTGATTCGGCGGCAGCCAGATTACGAAGACCATTTCGGACGGCTAACTTGACGGTGTCTTCTTTCTCATGAATCTCCCGTTGAGTTTGCTCCAAGACAAGAAGACTTTCTTTATAGTTATTCCGTTCCACTCTCCGGTTCCACGGCCAATCCGTTCGTAGCCTTAACCGCCAGCCTTCTCCACCACTGTTACTCGCTGCCCTATTCAAAGCAATTGACCGCGATGTTTCACCTTGTCCGACAATGGCCACATCCGCACGTAACATATCCTCTGCGACCTTCACAGCACGCTCGGCATCGGCTAGTTTATCCCGTGTATTGATCAAATCAAGCCGATTAGATAAGGCGATCGTACAGACATCCTCTTCGTCTGGAAAGAGCCGTCCGCCACCTGTCCCTTCATCAGCAGATTGTTGAATTTCAGCGCGCAAGGTATCTAGCGCTTGGGGATCTACATCAATGAGCGCCTCAGGTGGCAACCCCAGTAATATCTTAAAATTGTCTAACTTAGCATCATACGACCGTTTCATCGCCACCACGCTCTCGCGTGCATAGAGAAGTTGTGAGGTGGCTTGGTCCGCTTCAATACTGCTCCGGCGGCCTGCTTGGAAGAGCATAGTCGCACGCTTACTATTCAACGTAAGATTGCGCTCGTTATCTTGAGCGTTCTTTAGCCGTTGAGCATATTCAAGGACATCATAAAAATTCAGCGTAACCGCGATCGCATAGGTTTGACGATAATATTCGAACTTACGGATGGCATAGGTCAATTGACGTTCTGCCTGTGTCAAGGGTTCGCGGACGATCTCACGTCCTGCGCCACGGAGCAAGGGTATGCTCATGGAGATATCCCCTGTAATGCCCAAGGAACTCCAATCGCTACTGAGCAAGCGCGAGACATCTAACGCCAAATTTCCCGCCAAAACCGTTCCGCTTTCGAACTGACGTTCAAATGCCGCGCCCGAGGCCACTGCCAGCCGAGGGTCTGAGCCCGTCACGCTATCACTTAACGCTCCAAGAAGCATACCACTAAAAGTCGTGTCAAAGCGGAACTGCTGGGAGTCCAGATCGAGGGCTGCGCTAAAAACAGACTCCTTCAGGCTCTGATAGACTCGGTCATTGCGGGCACCCACATTCAAAGCCTCCGACAACGTGAGTCGCCAACTGCCATTGGTCAAATTAATCGCCATATTCGGAATGGCCGGAAAAACGATTGATTCTTCGCCCCGTGACATGGCCTGCAAGGCCACACGAAGCGTCAGCGCATCCGCCGGACGTGACAAATCAAGATCATTGGTCCGTCCCGTTTGAACTTGCCAATAGGACGTTGCCAAACGATGGGCAACATCTTCCGTCTCACGATTCGCACGCGTCGGCGTCATGCACGCTGAGGCAAAGAGCAGGAGAGTGACTCCACTAAAAAAGGTAACGCTCCCCAGCTTTTCTAGAAGCTGTTTAAAAAACATCATTCCCCTATTCCCTTAATAACTCGCATTATGTTAAATCGTAGTCCTAATTTAAGGTTGTAGTATACTGTATAACTGCGTTTACGACAATTGCTTTTTTTGCTTTTAAACTAAACAGAGATTGCAAAAAAATCGAATCGCCTTGAGGTCTAAAAAATCCACTTGCTTTTACGGTCAAGAGTTGTAAAATAAAAAGCGTGGGTCAATCGAGTGTGCTGTTAAGGATTTTCGTTTCATGCAAAAAACAACCTTTGAGTTATCTACTAAACGTCTAGGAGGCGAGTTGCGCTTTCTAAAGGAGACGCTTTCGACAAACCGCGAGGTTGATGCTGCGGCCCAAGCAGGAGCTTCTGAAGGACTCCTTGTTATGGCAGACACACAGAGCGCGGGCCGGGGTCGACTGACACGCACGTGGTTCTCGCCCCCTGGCGTCAATCTCTATTTTTCGCTCTTGCTCCGACCAGACGTCGAACTCGCTGCGGTTCCTTCGCTGCCGTTGGTCATTGGATTGGCAGTCGCTGAGGCTCTTGTTGCGTGCGCCCCTGCGGTACTCCCAAAAATTAAATGGCCCAATGATATTCTGGTCAATGATAAAAAGATTGCGGGTATTCTCTGCGAACTCCAGACGCGGGAAGATAAGCCTGATTATGTAGTGGTCGGCGTCGGCATCAATATCAATCTGACAGAGGCATTGCTTCCGGAGGAATTGAAAGAATGCGCGACCTCAATCCTCATCGAGAGCGGAGAGGCGCATGCGCGCGAGCAGATCTTGACTGCTTTTCTAAATCGACTAGAGCCCCTCTACGACAGCTGGCGTGCGTTCGGCTTCAAGCCGTTGCTCCAGACAATCAATGCGCTGGATATCTTGCGCGGAAGAGCGCTTCGTATTGATTTGGCGGGTACCCCTGTTGAGGGCGTTGCACAAGGCATCCAAGCAGATGGATCGCTTCTGTTACAGACGAAAACGGGGCCAGTCTCTGTCTATTCAGGCGAGGCACATATCCTATAAGCTCGTGCGGGCTTACTTGCGTCCACTCACCAGCCAATGCGGCATCGGTGGCGGTACTTGACGTGTTTCCAAGTCACAGAAGCCCGCTTCTTTCATCCACCCTTTGAGCTCGTCATCTGAAAATACCCAACCATTTTCTGTTGTCAAGGCCATGTTCAGCGCAAATAGCGCAGAGAAGGCGGGTGCTGTATGCGTCGCATCAGTCATCATGTCGAGCACATAAAGAATGCCGCCTGATTTGAGTGCTGTGTAGGCTCGTCCCAAAATGTCCTTGATCTGTTCAGGAGATTCTTGATGAAGCGCACCAAAAATAGTGACCGCATCATACGCTGCCGCTTCATAACAATCTGTGTGATAATCGCCAGCTCGGCAGGTGACACGAGTGGCCACACTTGATTCAGCCACCAACTCTGTCGCGACAGCAGAGACACCAGGAAGATCAACGGTGACACAGGAGAGCTGTGGATGAGCCGTGGCCATGAGAACCGCATATGTCCCAGGCCCTCCGGCCAGATCCAGCACGGTATGACACGTTTTCAGATCCAGTAGCGGGATAATCTCCCTGCCGATTCCCAAGGCGCGTCCGTGCATGGACATCACAAAACGACGCGTCCTTGCCTTATCCTCCCCCAAATGGATTTCGGGTGACTCAACAGGCTTTCCGGTGCGAACAAACTCCGAGACGCGTCCCCAAGCAGGATAGACATCACGGTTGTAACGAATCGCGCGCGTCAAATCATGAGGCGCACCAGAGACCAAGGAAAGCTGTGTTGTTGGCGTGTTTGAATAGACGTCCCCCTCCTTCTCCAGCAAACCAATCGCAACGCAAGCATCAAGTAACAAGACCACGCCACGCTCTGCCATGCCAAGACGTTCAGCGACCTGAGGCGCGGTCGCCTCACTCCCTAACGACTGAATCACCGAAAAGAGCTCCTCCTCTAACGCTGCAAAGAGTACTGCCGAGCCATAATACGCGCTGGCTAAATCAATGATCCCGTGAATGGAAAGAGGCTCTTTTTTCATACTTCTCCTAGCGATAAATTAAGACGTTCTGACGTTCTTTCAAGAAAGCTCGTGATGAACTCGTCCATTGACGCACGTGCTCAGAGGCTTGACTCGCCAACAACGCTTGACGCGTGGCCGAGGTACCATACAGTTTATCAAACCACTCGGGACGAACACCATCGTGTTTCCAAATACGTTTCTTCCCATAGAGCGACGCCAGCGTATCCAAAAGCATGACGGAGGTCTTGACGGGCTTAAAAGTGGCAGGGTTCGTCACGCAGAGGCGAATACCATCCAACTCGCAGTCCCGATAAGGCACTGTCCCTGCAACATACCGATAGGGATTAAAGGTGACGCCTGGAAGCTTAATTTGCTTTAACGCCTGGCAGGCGTGCTCGGCTCTGATCCATGGTGCGCCTACGACTCGAAAGGCGAGATTAGTCCCTCGTCCACAATCAATCCCTGGCAGTGCCTCGGAAAATACAGTGGAGGAATAAGTCATGGCTGTTTCCCAACTCTTAATTCCGGGTGACGGAGGGACCCAATCAGGATAACTCGCACCCCACGCAACATCCTTCCTGCACCAGCCCTCCATCGGGATGACCGTTAAAGAAAGGGGCAATGCAAACTTTCGAACCATCCACTGCGCAACCTCCCCTGGTGTCATCCCATAGACTAGGGGCAATGGACATGGGGCAACAAAGCTGGAAAAGTGCTCGTCGAGCATGGGACCATCTACGACCTCTGGCAAAGGGATTGGACGATCAGCAATAATCACAGGTATCTTCGATTCAGCGCAAGCCTCGAGAACATTCCGAAGCGTAGCCAAGTACGTATAACAGCGAACCCCTAAATCTTGAAGGTCACAAACCATGACCTCAATGCCATTGAGCATGTCCGGGGTTGGCTTCCGGAACTCACCATAGAGCGAATAAACGGGAATGTTCCAATCGGGATGAAGACGAGAGGCGGTCTGCTCGCCAGCAGAGGCCTGTCCAAAGAAACCATGCTCGGGACCATAGAGAGCGACCAAATTGACGCCACGGGCCTGATGAAGATATTGGGCAGATGTTGCGCCGTTCTTCAAGAGAGCTGCCTGATGGCTCAGCAATCCCACACGGCGTTTTTTGAGCAAACCGAAGGATGTCAACGCTACGTTTTCAATCCCAAGGCGCATGACATTAGTTGCCGTTTCCTGTAAAGGTCATGGACGGATAGAGCTTGCATTCGATTGTCGCTTTAGCCTTTAACTCCTCGAAAAACTTACGGCTCTCATCTTGATACTGAGCCTTATAGAGCATCGTGGCGATCTTGGTACGATCATCGGAGAGCCTGCGAATCAGGATATGGGAAGCGCGGACCGTCTCA
>CAMBQV010000118.1 GCA_945870145.1 Akkermansia muciniphila | reverse complement strand
AAAAAAAACGGCGATATCAAATTAGAGACGTCATCACCGGGTACGCTGGGGGACTTAAACAAGGAGTCTAGCCCATGAGTGTTTCTCAAATGGAAGAGGTTGTTCGTCTTGAGCAGGTCAAGCGCCACTATCATGTCGGCGATGAGATGGTGCATGCTTTGGACGGCGTCTCCTTTTCCATCAAGAAAGGCGGCTATTGGGCCATCATGGGGCAGAGCGGTTCTGGCAAGAGTACCATGCTCAATATTCTAGGTTGCTTAGACCGTCCTTCGAGCGGGGCCTATTGGCTCAATGGTGTGAATGTTGCAGAGATGGATGATAATGAGTTGAGTGATCACCGTTTAAAAAATCTTGGGTTCATCTTTCAGAGCTTCCATTTGATTCCCCAGCTAACGGTCCGTGAAAATATCGAGGTCCCCTTGTTGTATCTCGGACTCCCTGCTCATGAGCGTAGTGCAAAAGCGAATGAGTTGGCTGAGCGTGTGGGGATGGCACATCGCTTGAAGCATTTGCCCACAGAACTTTCAGGGGGCCAGCGTCAGCGTGTGGCGGTCGCGCGTGCGCTTGCCAATGATCCGGCAGTCCTGTTGGCGGATGAGCCAACTGGAAATCTAGATACCGCCACCAGTGTTCAAATTATGGGGCTTTTTCAGGAGTTACACGAGCAAGGCAAGACTGTGATTATTGTGACACATGAACCAGATATCGCCAACTATGCGAAGTCGCGGATCGTGCTGAAGGATGGACGGGTTGCTACGATCACGGAGGCTACGATATGAGCCAGCTTTTTTATGTGTGGCCTTTTGTCCGGCTCGGCCTGGCCGATGTCTGGCGACATAAAACACGCTCCTTTCTCACGATGTTGGGCATGGTTTTTGGTGTTGCCAGCGTGATTGCGATGTTAGCGGTTGGTGAGGGGGCAAGCCAACAGGCTCTGGAGTCCATCAAACGTCTGGGTAGTCAGAATATTCTTCTTTCCTCTGAGAAGCCTCCAGAGAGTTCAGGATCTGGAGCAGGGAGAAGCAAGTTGTCGATGTACGGGTTGCTGTATGAGGATGAACGGCGTATCAGGGAGACCGTACCAGAAGTGCTGTTGACAGTTCCTGCACGCATGGTCCGTCGGAACACGCGATTTAGTGACCGCCAGATGGAGCTTCGTGTGGTAGAGACGGAGCCGACATGGTTTGATGTCGTTGATCGCCCGCTTCTGGCTGGACGCGTCTTGCGAACGCATGATCGCGAGGCAAATGCGAATGTCTGTGTGTTGACCGAGCTTGGCGTACGTCGGTTATTGGCAGCCGAAGAGATGGTGGGGCAGTTGATCCGTATTGGTTCAGGCACTTTCGAGGTTGTTGGTGTTGTTAAGAATGCGGAGGGAGGCGCGGTACAGGCTCCCGATAGCGAAGCGGATGTCTATATCCCGATTTCAACTGGCAAGAAGCTTTTTGGCGATACCACCATCCGGTATACGACGGATGGTCATCCGGAAGGGGAGCGTATTGAGTTGGGGCAGATCATTGTGAAAATGTCCAGAACCGAAGCCGTCGAGGCCGGGAGCAAAGCGATTGAGGCCATGCTCGCACGCTTCCATAAACGAAAAGATTATAAGATTAATGTGCCGTTGACCTTGTTACGGGAGGCAGAACGTACCAAGAAGACCTTCAATGTCGTCTTGGGTGCTATTGCGGGTATCAGCTTGCTGGTAGGGGGAATTGGTATTATGAATATCATGCTAGCGTCCGTCACGGAGCGTACGAAGGAGATCGGTATTCGGCGCGCGATCGGCGCTCGAAAAAGTCGGATTGTGGTTCAGTTTTTGATCAACACCTGTGTGCTCTCCATTGGTGGTGGTGGCTTGGGAATTTTGTTAGGCGTCGCGATCCCGATGGTTATCACTTTGACTACGGATATGCCTACGGTGATCCAGCCCTACAGTCTCGTTCTCGCTTTTGGTATCAGCGCTGGGATCGGAATCCTCTTTGGACTTTATCCTGCGATGCGAGCAGCATCCCTTGATCCCATCGAAGCCCTTAGACACGAATAAAGGTTGAAAATCACTATGAAAGTAGTTACGCTCCAAAATAAACGCGAATACAATGTCCTGCGTCGCCATCCTTGGATCTTTTCTGGGGCTGTCGCCAAGGTTGAAGGTGATCCCAGTGCAGGCGACACCGTTCAGGTGAAAGCAGCGGATGGCACCCTTCTCGGTATGGGAGCCTACTCGCCCGAATCCCAAATCCGTGTTCGGCTTTGGACGTTTGCCGCTTCGGAGATCGATGCAACGTTTATCAACGGTCGAATAGCGCAGGCCATTGGTGGACGCTCCCTCTTTCTTGCTGAAGGCGCGACGAATGCCTTTCGGCTTGTCAATGCCGAAGCAGACGGGATCCCAGGGCTCATTGCAGATCGTTATGGGGATTGGATTGTTTGTCAATTTACCACCGCTGGAGCCGAACATTGGAAAAAGGAGATCGTGGAAGCTTTGCAACGGTACTCACCTTGCAAAGGGGTCTATGAACGTTCAGATGTGGATGTCCGAACACGCGAAGGTCTCCAGCCGATTAAGGGTGTCCTGGCAGGTGAAACGCCTCCTGAACGTATTGAGATCCTTGAAAATGGGACACGCTATTACGTGGATGTTCTGCAGGGACACAAGACCGGCTTTTATCTGGATCAACGCGACAATCGCGCCATGGTGAAGCGCTATGCGAATGGGTTGGATGTCCTTAATGCTTTTTCGTATACCGGTGGCTTCGGGGTCGCGGCAGTTACGGCGGCTGCGGCTTCAGTGACGCATGTGGATCTCTCTGAGCCTTCTCTGTCTCTTGCTCGAGAGAACACCGCACTCAATACCTGTCATGTGGAGGAGTCTACCTTTATTTGCGGAAATGTCTTTGAAGTTCTTCGCTCATTCCGCGACGCAGCAAAGACCTTTGATATGATTATTCTCGATCCGCCAAAGTTTGCAGATTCCAAGGGCAGTTTGATGAAGGCGGCTCGTGGCTATAAAGATATCAATCTCTTGGCGATGAAATTGCTTCGTCCTGGAGGACTTTTGGCCACCTTCTCGTGTTCAGGCCTGATGACGAGCGACCTGTTCGACAAAGTTGTCGCTGATGCTGCCGTGGATGCAAAACGGGACTTCCAGGTTCTCAAGCGTCTTCAACAAGCTGAAGACCATCCAGAAGGCATCTGTTTTCCTGAGGGGCTCTATCTTAAGGGACTCTTCTGCCGCATGATGTAAAGGAGCTTCAACGGCATACGCATTTAAAAGGATGCTCATGATGAAAGATGGAAAAATATTTGGCCTCGAGCGGAATGTCTTCTTTACCGGCCTGACCAGTTTCTTTACCGACACCTCAACAAAGATGGTCTACAGTGTGATGCCGCTCTTTCTCTTGTCAATCGGCGCATCAAAAACCTCTATCGCCATGATTGAGGGGATCGCAGAGAGTACAGCCTCCTTGTTTAAGGCCTTCTCGGGCTATTGGAGCGACAAAATTGGCAAGAATAAGCCCTTTATGATTATTGGGTACGGTGTTACAGCTTTAGTGACGCCGTTTTATGCCCTGGTCACGGGTTCCTTACAGGTATTGATTCTCAGATTTATTGAGCGCATTGGCAAGGGATTAAGGGCTGCCCCGCGTGATAGCCTTGTGAGTGGTTCAGTCCCAAAAAATCAGGTAGGGCTCAGCTTTGGATTCCATAAAGCTATGGATAATAGCGGTGCTATTTTCGGACCCTTCGCAGCTTTTCTGCTGCTCTACCTCTTCCCCATCAATTATCAATACATTTTTATTCTGGCAACCATTCCTGCTTTGCTCGGGGTTGCGACTATTGTGCTTTTTATCAAGGAGGCCAAGGGAGAGAAAAAAGAGGAACGCCCAGCGTTTCATCTCAGACAGTTACCGAAAAAGTTTTATTTCTTCCTTGCGATTGTGTTTGTGTTTACCTTGGGAAACTCGGCAGATGCTTTGCTCCTTGTAAAGACAGCCGAGACAGGTATCAATAAATCATACGTCCCTTTTGTCTATATGATTTTTAATATGGTCTCCGTCTTTCTGGCCGTGCCGATTGGTAAACTCTCCGACAAGGTTGGGCGCGAGATTTTAATTATTTTGGGTTTTCTAGTCTATGCGATTGTCTATTTTCTCTTTGGTCGGTACAACAGCATCAATGTTTTCTTCTTCTTATTCCTGTTGTATGGACTCTACAGCGCATTGGTGGATGGCAGCCAGAAGTCAATGGTTGCGGATCTTGTTAGTAAAGATCTTCGTGGGACTGGATACGGTATCTATCACTCTGTGCTTGGGATTACCTTGTTGCCAGCAAGTTTGATTGCTGGGTTACTCTATGACAAGGTCAATGCCAACGCCCCCTTCTACTTTGGGTCGGTTATGGCCCTCATCGCCGCTTTATTAATGATCATTCTCGTTGTAATAGACAGAAGGGGTAAAAAATGCTCTAGTCAAGCGTCTCGAGGATGAGTTTTCGCGCAGGTGGCTTCTCAGGAGACAAGGTAATGGAGGAGCTTGCTAATGGGAGCAGTGCCTCGGTCTGTGAAGGGCTTTTCGCTAGCAAGCACATAAGCGGTTCACCCTTTTCAACATAGTCTCCCTGTTGGACAAGCGCTTCTATACCCGCAGCATAGTCAATGGTATCATCGGTCTTTGTTCGTCCGCCACCGAGTTGGAGGACGACACGTCCGATGGCTAAGGCGTCGACATCTGCCACATAACCACTGGAAGGGGCTGTAACCCACTGGCGGTGCCCCGGCTGGGGCAAGGCGGTCGGGTCATCAATGAAACGAGGGTCTCCCCCCTGTGCAATGACCATCTTTCGGAAAACATCCAATGCCTGTCCGTCATCAAGACGTTGTGCAAGTTCGCCACGCGCGATCTCTACGCTGGAATGAAGCCCAGTGACGACGGTCATTAATGCAGTCAGCTCAAGCGTCAGTTCACGAGTGTCAGCAGGTCCCTTGCCTTTGAGGGTTTCAACCGCCTCAGTCACTTCGACGGCATTGCCGATGGAACGTCCGAGGGGCTGGTCCATGTCAGTGATAAGCGCAGCCGTCTTACGGTTTAGGGCACGTCCGACACGTGAAAGACTCTCGGCCAAGAGACGGGCTTGCTCAATTGAACGCATAAATGCGGCGCGGCCGCATTTGATATCAAAGATCAAGGTCTCCGCACCTTCAGCTCCTTTTTTGGACATAATGCTCGCGGTGATAAGGGGAATGCTGGGAACCGTACCCGTCACGTCACGCAAGGCATAGAGTTTCTTGTCCGCAGGCGCCAAGCGTTCGGTTTGTCCGATAATGGAACAGCCCACAGTCTCAATGACCTGTTTAAAAGCCTCTGTAGTCAGACGCGTGTTATAGCCTGGAATTGACTCAAGTTTATCCAGAGTACCGCCTGTAATTCCGAGACCCCGACCGGAAATCATGGGCACGGCCAACCCTACGGAGGCGGCAAGGGGAGCAATCATTAGGGAAAGTTTGTCTCCAATGCCGCCTGTTGAATGTTTGTCAGCCGTAGGGCGGTTCCACCCATCAAATGAGATCAGATCGCCTGAACGCATCATCGCGTCTGTCAAGACCATGACCTCGGTATCAGTCATCCCTTTGAAATAGATTGCCATCGCCAGCGCAGCCATCTGGTAATCAGGAATGGTTCCGGAGGCAAAACCCTTGATAAAGGAACGTAGATCCTCCTCCGATAATGCAAATCCATCTCTTTTTTGCTCAATCAGCCATTGTGGAATCATCGCTTGGTCTCTGTTTCAGTTTACTAACTACTTAAAGAATAGCATAATATTCAATTCTGTACAGTCCAATAAAGAATTATCTGGGATTGACGGAAGGTCAAAAAGGAGATAAACTATAAGAAATAGCCGAAAGTAGCATTACTTGTTTTGGTTATTTAGGGAGGTTTTTATGATTCAAACAACTCGGCCGCCTATTCGCATTGGTATCGTTGGCCTCGGACGAGCTGGTCTTGAGACCCATTGCGCTGAGCTGGATAACTATCCGAATCTTTTTAAGATTATCGCGGTCTGCGACCCCGTTAAGGAGCGTCGTGATCAGGTCATTGCACGTTATCCTGACTGCAGAGCCTATCGTCGAATTGAGGATATACTCGCGGATGTTGATGTGGAGCTTGTTGACATCGCAACGCGTTCTGATGAGCATGTTACCCATGCGATGCAAGCCCTCAAGACAGGTAAATGGGTTCATGTTGAGCGTCCCATGTGTTGCGACTTTGAAGAGGCCCAGCTTATGCGAGCTGCGGCAATTAAATCGAATAATCGCTTGACGGTACGGCATAACTATCGGTATGAGCCTGAATTCCTGCTGGCCCGCGAGATGATGCAGTCCCCCCTGCTGGGTGAGATTTACGATGTTAAAATGCGGCGGGGTGTATACGAGCGCAAAGATGACTGGCAGACGGTTAAGCGCTGTGGTGGTGGCGCAGCCCTTTTGCATGGCACCGCGTTTCTTGACCAAGCGCTGGAACTCTTAGTCACTCCTCCAGTCAAAGTTTGGTCTGATTTTAAGCGCGTCGCCTCTGTGGGTGATGCAGAGGATTTTTTCCGGATCATTTTGAGAAATCTGGGTGGATTGACCGTTGAACTTGAAATATCAGGTGGCCGTGTCAACGAAGAGCCATTATTTGTCATTACCGGCACGCGTGGCGAATTCAGGTTGATGCCAGGCGCTACGGAAGGGCGTATTCGTTATCTGGATCCTAATGAAAAGCAGGACCGTCGGCGTTCAAGTGTA
>CAMBQV010000117.1 GCA_945870145.1 Akkermansia muciniphila | reverse complement strand
AGGTTCGTGAGTTGCTTGACAAGTCGAACATCGCCGAGCAAGCGAATAACCTTTTAGAAGCCCGCCAACACCTCCTGCGTCTCCTGCGCATGGACGAAGCGAACGAACTGCGCCCTTTCATTGAGAGAAAGCTCGGAGCTGTCCATGTGTTACTCTACCTCACAAACCGCCCTGCGCCTGGCAAGACGATTCACACGCTCGCGGCATGCGAAAAGATTGGGAAATTAGCCTCTCTGTATGGCTGTCCTCTTGAATATCTTTTGTATATCAATGCTATCCAGAAACCTGAGTCTTTACAGATTGGCAAGAAGATCATGGTTCTTCAAAACCCCACTTTCGAACTCTTGATTTCCAAGCGCGACTCCACCGCTGTTCTCCTCTTTAACCATGGCTTCTTTAAACGCTACACCTTATTGCTGAATGAAGGGACTCCGCCTCCTAAAGGAGCTTATCGCGTTCGTAGCAGAGGAAGAAGAACCGTGGGCGCGGATGAGAAATGGACTGGGGTCGCAGATGACAAGCCACGTTATGAACGTGACATCTGCTGGGTCACACTTGCCATGGAAGAAAAAACGATGCCTGGAGGCATCACGCTACAAGGCACTCGAAACGCACAGACCAAGCAGGCGGCGAATGTCCGCTTCCAGAACACGGACATTGAGGAGCTCTACCTCCTGCTCCCTTCGAACACCTCTGTGATCGTCA
Source organism: Akkermansia muciniphila (assembly GCA_945870145.1). Lineage (GTDB taxonomy): Bacteria > Verrucomicrobiota > Kiritimatiellia > RFP12 > UBA1067 > CAIZQW01. The sequence continues at coordinate 6,081 of CAMBQV010000117.1, read as the reverse complement.
CCGACTAGTTTAGCGGATCCTTACACGCCTGCCTTCTACCGAGAGTCTGCCCTCACTTAGCAAGCGCAACGCTTCAGGATAAGCAAGATGTTCTTGAACCTGAATGCGCGCATGGAGTGACTCGGGCGTGTCATTATCCAGCACCGGCACACACTTTTGAAGAATGATAGGTCCGGTATCCGTGCCTTCATCGACAAAATGAACCGTACATCCTGCAACCTTTGCTCCATAGTCCAACGCCTGCTTCCAAGCAGCGACCCCCGGAAAGGCGGGCAACAAGGCTGGATGGATGTTGAGAACGCGGAAGGGAAAGGCCTTGAGCATTCCAGGCTTTACGATGCGCATAAACCCCGCCAAAACAACCGTGTCTACCTTGGCAGCTTTGAGAAGTTCGATGCAACGCAGCTCAGCCTCGCCATCCAACTTGGTTTTATAAGGTGCGCAATCGAGCCATTGACAGGGTATGCCATGACGACGTGCGCGATCTAAAATCTTGGCGTCCGCTACATCCGACAGGACAAGGGTCACCTCGGCATCCAGGCTCTTTGCCGCGATTGCATCCACAACGGATTGCATATTCGACCCCGAGCCTGACCCCAACACACCTATTTTCAGTTTGGGCATATTTACCTCGTACCTAAAAGCATTGCCTTATTGCGTGATTGCCTTATTACCGCTTACGCTTTCGGCTTACGCCGAATGGTTTCCGCTTCGCTCCAACGAGCCTTATTAAAACTTCGACGTTGAACGTTCGATGTTGAATGTTCGATGTTCTCATTCATTCGTGTGGCTCGCGTCATTCGGATGCGTGCCTCTGATTGCTAACTTACTGACACTTACTGACACTTCTAAGACTTACTGACACTTCTCCAGCGGCTCAAGGGTGACGTTCCGGAAATCAACAGCACCCCCTTCGCTTTGGAGGCAGATTTGTCCGGCATCCGTATAAATATCCTTGCCCGTGTTTTGCAAGACGCCATTGATCGAAACCTGGATAGTATTACCCTTCGTAACGATCTCCACCTGATTCCATTCGCCACGCGGTTTTTCACTGCTCTCTTCGTTCTGCCGCTTAACGCTCTTGTTCGCCTTGTTTTCGAGTCCATTCATTGTCGCGGTGGAGAGCAAGACCCAGTCCCCTGCCCGCCCCATCTTCAACTGGGACTCGATCGCCTTGGGTAAAAAGTGATTGTCGGGCCCTGTTGTAAAGGTAAAGATCCCGCTATTGGGCGCCACAGTATTGGTATCAGCCCAGCGATATTCAACCTTCAATTTAAAATCAGCATAACTCTGCTGAGTCCTGAGGTATCCGAAAGGTTTACCCGTGCACTTGATGATGCCATCTTCAACACGCCACGTCTTATCCGGAGATGCTTCAGTATTCCACCTCACGATGGATAACCCAACTTTTTTCTCACCTGCTGCTTCAGTTTCGGCTTTGATCACCTTGGTCCAACCGCCCAGATCCTTGCCATTGAAAAGCTCTATCTTCTCGGTCGGACGTATAGGTTCAGGCTTGATGGGCTGGGCAGAGGGCTCTGCCTTAACGAGCATCTCAGCGTTTGCGGTCAATCCGACCACGCCTGCCATTACAACTACCCCAAGAAACAGTCTGCTTGTCATACTCAGCCTCCTCATTTTTGTGAAGTTCATATTTAACCACAGCCCAGAGATGAAGTAAAGTTTATCCCTTTTATCAACGGACTTGCTGAAGTGTGACCGGACCGAGGAGGCCAGAGGGCATCAAGGTTGTGTAGTTCTTGTCCCCCTTGGCATCATCAAACTTGGCAATGTTCGTCCGGGTCCGTCGCTGTTCAGGTGGCAGCTTGGCGTCGCCGATCAACCGATTGGGCCAGAAGTTGACAACCTCAATCTCCAGCGTATTTCCAGTCGCTTTCAATATCCCCTCTGGAAGTTGCACGTTCCACGGCGGACACCAGACCACGCCCAGGTCGCGGCCGTTTAATTTCACACGTGCCATTTCTCGGACGTCACCGAGGGAGAGGAAGAGAGGAGAGTAATCAGTGATCAGTGATCGGTGATCAGTTAACTGATGACTGATAACTGATGACTGATAACTAAATACCAACCGATAAATCGCTTTGCCGGAATAATACTTGAGCGCTGGATCGGCGTAAGCCGTCCAATCAGACAGAGCGGCAAACGTCATCTTGCCCCCCGTGCCGTTATCAGGGTAGAACCACGCTGGATCAAAGGTCACCTCCCACGCGCCTGTCAGCTCCTGAACAGGCCTCAACTCCTGAAAGTTCTGCCCTCTGATCTCCGACCTCTGATCTCCGACCTCTCCCCCCTTCTTCCTAAACACCACAAAGAAACTCTGATGTGACTCGAAGGCGAGAGGGACTTCTGTGCGACCATCTTCCGTCACTTGAAATACTGGGAGTTCGCGAATAGTTCCAGTGACGGCGTCCCAGAGTTCGGGTGTCTTGCCTGTTACGCGGAAACGGGTCTTCGCCTGCAGAGGCTTGTCAGCTGGGTTGGTTACAAAATAGATCTCGGTTTCGCCATCACGGCGATGGATGTAGTCCAACGGGGCATTCGTCTGTGCGTTGCCGACTACCTCGAAATCTGGCGAAAGGCGCGTGCTCTTCAGCCAGTCTGCGGTCGTGCCATACGTGACCACACCCTTCTGGCCCATTGTTCCCCACAGGTGCTGGATCAGCTCCAGTGTCTCTTTATCCCCTTGCTGCCACGCCAGCAGTCCTGAACTTGAATCCGGACGCGGCCCGATGAGGATGGCCCCTGCTTTTTCAAGGTCGCGTAACTTGCGTAATATAGCCAATGAGGCGTTCGGGTGTGCCGGCAGAACAAGCGCTCCGTAACTCATGCCATCCGGCAGAACAATGCGTCCGTCCTTGACTAAGGCACGATTGAGCAACACATACTCAGAAGCCACATCGTAATCATAGCCCAGCGGTAAGCCTGTGGGGTTCATCGCTCTGAGGCTGGCGTAGTTCGGTGCGAGGTCGCCATAGTAATAGAGCACATCGCCGACGAAGAGTCCTTGCTGCAACATCCAGTGACAGCGGTTGATATAGGTGAGAAAACCTTCGGACTGCTGCCACCACGTGCTGTTGGGATTAAAGTGCGAGCCCGCGAACATATCCTGTCCAGGCAGCCCCATCTCTTTCGGCGAACAGGCGACAAGGGTCCAGACGAGCTGGTTAAGCCCTTCGCAGAGCGCGTGATCGAAGTTCGGCTTGAGATTGTTCCAGACCCGCTCCTGCCAGTGAGGACCAATCGTTGTGAAGCCCTCAGCCGCCACGAGCTTCCTGCCGTAGGTATGGGCGGCCGAGGCAGGCTGTTTAACAAAGAAGCGCTTGCTTTCTGGCACGCGGTGACGCCACGACGTAGCCCAGAACTCAGACATCGGGACATCGATCATCCCCAAGCAGTGCTGGGCATCAATGGGGACTCCATGGGGACCACCCGATTCAGCGCGAACCTCCAGTCCATGACGATGGGCATTTGCCAAGAAGGGTCCGTAATAGTTCTCTGCAGTCAACTCGGCCACAGTCTTTCGGAAGTCGTGCAGAAAGCGTTCACTCGCCTCCACGGTTTGAAGGGTCTTTCGTGCCAAGACGGGCAGCCAAGGCGTCATGTCATAACCGCGGCGTTTACGGAACTCCTCTGGCAGGCGGGTTGTCCAGTTATAGGGCTCGATCTCCCAACTGTCTGTATGCAGGTAGCGGAGCGTGCAGCCCGGAATCGCTTTCGCATCGACGATAAGCGGCTCCATGACGTCATCCCAATAACGCTGAAACGCGGTTGCGTCCATGGGGTCAATGGCCAAGCCCTCCCACCCCTGCGTGCACGTGGAGACATGCGACCCAGGACCCACCGTATAGCAGAAACGGAGTATAGTCCATACGCCTGCCGGAGGCGTCCAGGCGAGCGTACCATCTGGAGCCATGCGTCCTGTGAGATCAACAACCTGACGCAGATCAATTCCTTTCTGAGTCTTTCCATCTGGCGTCGGTGACAGCTCTTGGGCAATAGGACCATTCCCACCGTGGACCGGACGGAGCAGCGTCTTGAGTTCCCAGTTCTTAATTTCTGCCGTATTCGGAAGGACAGGAATGGCCAACACAGCAACTTCCTTAAGCAACCCGTTCCGTGAGGTCGGAGCTTTTAGTTTGAGTGTCTGCTCCCCTATTCCCTCGACTGCGGTTTCCGACCAGCAGAGAATCTTTGCGGCGTCTGTGGCTACCACGCGCGGTCCACCAAGATTCCAACCGCTCTGGATGTTCAAGGCCATCTCCAGCTTCAACCGTGTACCTTCTCGCAAGGCATGGCGATAGAGTTCACGCCACGCCGCACCGCCGAAGAGCGGTCCTGCCGGCACTTGCCTATTCTTATCCTGATTCGCGCCGCCGGCATCCGTGATTAAAGCACCGCCGAAGCCCTTCTCTTTCATGGCCTCGAGGTCGCGCGTGATCGCCTCCTGCGTGACATTCCCATTCAACCACCACCAATACGCGTGGAGCCGCGCCTCCGCAGGCGGGACAGCGAAGCCTCCTTCCAATGAGAGTCCATCTGCCATAGCAACATGCGACAGCAATAATACCCCGATAAGCATACGGTTCATTTTGTAACTCCTAATACACTCCAAACTCCAACCCCGCGTCAAGCATGGCCCTGAAATTCTCTGGCGGGATGTCGTCCATGACGCTGTGGTTGGTTGAGAGGATGTAGCGTCCGCCGGGCTTGAGCTGCTCCATGTGCTGGCGCACCTCTTCCCACACCTGCTCGGGCGTCCCGAACGCCAGAGGCCCGGCGACATCGATGTTACCGCTCAGCGTCAAGCGGTCGCCATACCGTTTCTTGATATCGTAGATGTCCATGGAATAGGGCTCTATCGGGTTGAGTGCATCGAGTCCCAATTCCATGATGATGCTGTCCATCACCTCCGTGAGGTTGCCGCACGAATGGAACATGACTGGCAGACCCGCGTCCTTGCCCACCTTGAGGATGCGCTTCGCCCGCGGCATCCAGAGTTCTTTGAAGGATTCAGGCTCAACGAACGTGCCGCTCTTGAACGCGATGTCGTCCGCAAAAAAGAGAATGTCCACGCCTTCCTCCACGGCAATCTCGGCCATGCGCACATAATAATCCGTGCAGATGTCGAACAGCGTCTCCACAAACTTCCGGTCCGTGTAGAACTTGACCAGAAACTCGTTGAAGTCGCACAGAAAGAAATAACTACACTGGAAGAATGCGCCGGTACACCAGGAGACGGCCAAATTCTGTTCTTTCGCCACGCGCACGTAATCCCGGATGACCTTGCGGCGGGGATCGAAGTCGTGCTTCTCGTCCGGCAGGATCGCCTTCTCCAAGTCTTCCCATTCATTGAGGCGATGGTCGTTGATCACGTGCAGCCCGCCCTTCTCGTCCCGCCATTTCAGCGGTGCCCACAACGACTCGAGCGTCATGGCGTCCATGCCCGTCTTCTGGCAGATCTCGGCGAACAGTTCAGGTGCCAACGGCGGTGCGTAGAGCGCCTCCCCCGAGTCGCCGCGCGAAGCCGCCATGGTCGTGCCCGCGTCATGACCGAGCAGCGCCTTCACGTTGCGCGCCTCGATCAGGATCTCGTAGTTCGGCACCCGGTCGGGCATCCCGCCCCGCAGGGTGGTCAATAAGCGTTCCTTGTTCGGCCTATTCAAGTCAGTCGTCATAGGACTCTCCTCTTCAACATTCAAAAATCGATTTTGTCATCTCGACCCATTTTGCAAGCCTGCCGCGTTCCCCATTCACGGTGTACAAGTCGCGGAACAGAAGTTCGACGTTACAGTTCTTTGTGGCGGCGCGGGTCTTGCGCATGTCCGCCTCCGCAGCCTGCCAGTCGGGGTTAGAGCCGCTGAGGAAGTTCGGCGAGGGCTTACGCGAGTAGACATAGCGCTTGCCCAGCATCTCGCCGATCTTCTGGAAGTCGGCCCAGCCGGAGACCGAGACGGAGCGCAGGTTGGGAATCGCCTCCATGATCAGATCGAGCCGGTCATGCACCGGTTCGCAGCAACCGTAATAAATCAGACCGAATTTCGAGCTGAGCTTGGCGAGGCA
>CAMBQV010000116.1 GCA_945870145.1 Akkermansia muciniphila | reverse complement strand
GATTCCTCCACACTCAAATGCGCGGGGTGAGCACGATAGCGCAGACAGTCGAGGATCATGATATCAACCCCCTTCAAGATGGCAATCGCCTCTGGCGAGAGTCGGTGGCAGTCTGGCACGTAGCCAACACGCTTACCTTGATGTTCCAGCACGTATCCTGTCATCGCCACGCCATGCTCTACCTGAACAGGAACAATCTTAACATCCCCGATCTGAAACGGTCCACTCACTTCACAAAAGTCAATTTGCGCGCGGTAGAGTCCGAGGTGCGAAGGCTTGTCGTCAATGTAGTTAAAGATCCTCCGGATATCCGTCAGCGTCTCTGCTTCCGCATAGGCAGGCAGGACGCGCTGGTGGATCGTGTTGAAGCGGCGGATGTCGTCAAAGCCAAAAATGTGATCCGCGTGGGCATGCGTGAAGAGCACGGCATCGCAGCGCTCAATATGAAAGTCTAGCATCTGCTGACGAAAATCCGGAGGCGTATCAATGACGAAGGCAACCTCGTCGGTCGAGACATAAAGGCTACTGCGCCGCCGCACGTTCCGTTTGTCAGGCGATGTGCAGACCGGACAATGGCACCCAATCATCGGGATGCCCACAGAGGTGCCTGTGCCGAGGAAGAGAAGTTTCATGACATCCCCCATGTCTGGCAACCTTGGGTTTGCTGAGCTTCCTCCGCCCCGGGCCACGGCGGCAGGGTCACGGCAACGATCTCCAAGGGTTCATCACCAATTGCCCTGAACTGGAAGGCAACCCCTGCCGAGATTGACACGCAAACGCCTTTTTCCAACGGGACAATCCTTTCCTGGCCCTGGCATCGGCGCCACAATTCACCCCTCCCAGCAACAACATACCACAACTCGTCCACGGTCTTGTGCACGATCGGCAGGGAGATTTTTCCCGGCTCCAACGAGAAGTGCGCCATGCTCCCACCCGCGCACCTCAGCAACGGCCTTACCCGCGAACCATCCGGCGCAACTTCCATCACTTGTTCTGAAATATGCACTGTTTCAAACATTTATACATTCCCAAGAACAACTGCTGACACGATCATCCGACACGCTAAAGCACATTAGAAGATTCGCAGGTCTGTACGCCCTCACCTCGTAAGCCGCGCAACCTTACTTCACCAATTTCTGCAACAGACGCTCAGCTATTTTAGCTGCGGCATCCTGGAGGGCCTTTTTGCCGGCGATCTGCTCTGTGGGGGCCACCTCGACAACTGTCTCACGGTTAATGGAAAAAACCTCGCCGCTCTTGCGGTCAATTGCTTTAATTTCCAAACGCACCTTCACGTTGGCCAGGTTTCCACAACTGAACCCGTAATCAACACTCTTCAATTTCAAGGCTTGCGCCAATTTACTTCATTTGCCGTCCGCTTGTCAACTGCATGTTTTAATTCAGCAAGATCTTTTGTTTCCGCAGGGTTTAGCTTAACTGCCGCAAGCGTGCTCAACGCGTGCAATGCCGCCTGGGGTTGCTGTTGAGCCAGTAAAATACGGGCTTCCACAAAGGCGAGACACGGATTATCCGTGCCAGCAGTCTTCAAGATATTTTGGGCCTTCTGAAGTGCCTGGCTGGCCTCGCCGCTCTTCCCAGACCGTGCACAAAGGTCAGCTTGCAATAGCCATCCTTCATATCCCTCAGGGCGTATCTCAAGAAGACGGTTCACGCTCGACTCGGCCTGTTCTAACTTTCCGAGTCGAATCAGCACTTCGGCATAATTGTTAAGTGCCTCAAACATGGGGTGGTTACCTTTTGCACAGCTTTCAAGATACCCCTCCGCATCCGCATAAAGCCCCTTTTCAAGCCGAAGCGTACCGACGACATAATTTGCCTGTCCATGATTGGGGCGTGTTCTAAGTAACTGTATGGCATGAACTTCTGCACTATTTGCATCCTTCAACGCAATGTCAAGTTCAAGAATAACCTCAAGAAGGCCATGCGCGTTGGGTCGATAGAGATATGCATTCGAAATACATATCCGGGCTTTTTCGAAAAAGCCCTCGCCCTTTGCGTGGGACAGACGACCGTTCAGCAATTCGCCATAGAACCGATCGCCACCTTTCGTCAACTTAATCAGTTTGGGCAATATCACATTTTCAACTTGAACAAGCTCTCCTTGCTCAACCATGATAATCCCGAGCAATAACATCAGTGACGGATCCCTCGCGTAAATTGCTGGATCGTCGATCAGTAAGCGCGCACTGTTCAGTTCGCCTTTAGCCAAATAATAGGTCCCCCATTCGCGACGCAACTCAGAACGGGTGAGCCCTGAACGTTCAGCAGCGTCCAATACGTTTCCCGCTTGACCAAAATCCATCTGAGAGATCAGAAGGTTTACATATCGAATAACTGCGTCACGATTATTCGGATCATCAACCAGAGTTTCAACAAAAATCTTACTGCTTCCGATAATGTCACCCAGAGCCCCAAGTATCGAGGCTAAGGAGACTCTCTGCCCCGCCACTGCCCCTTCAGCTTCACGAAGCTGCGCATTACGGAGCGTCGCATACAACGTGGATGGGCTGCTGGAGGCGACCCAGGCGAGTCCGCGCTGCAAGAACAGGTTGCTGTCTTTCACATACCCGTAATAGCGCGACAAGGCCCAAACAGGGTAGCGCATCGTCTTGTCCCGTAACACGCGTTGAAGGTCACTTCTGATCAACTCCTTGTTTTTTGAAACACGGTTCCGTTCAACAGTCAGATTATAAAGATTGAGTAATGCACTGACATTATCTGGATTATAACGTCGTGACAAGGTATATAGGCGGAAGGCGGAAGCGGTATCTCCTGCGTTATCGAGGCGAACACCTTCGTTATTGACCAGCATGGAGACTTGCCGTTTAAGTGCATCGTGATAGATTTTACCAAGCAGTCCCTCATGCCCCTTTTTCACAGCCAGAACTTTCTGAGCGAAAGCACTCCAGACCGCTTCATTCGTCATCCCAGGCCTTGAAATACCAAGCGTATCTGATGCCATTCCGCCATAGAAGAAGCCCTCAGGAACGGCTTCAAGTTTAAATCCATACCAAAAGTCTGGCGCAGACAAGACAATAGCCTTTTGAGTGATATCCGGGGTATTTAAAAATAATTCTTCCAGGTAGAGAATAAAGTTTTCATTTAATAGAGCATCCGTGCGCAACCTGACGTTCTCGGTCACGTGCGTTTCAAGTTTGGACCGAAGATCCTTACGATAATTCTTGTCGCGAAACCGTGTTGCACTGAGCAATATAATCTGCTTGTTATGTTCTTTGGCAGACAACAAAAGATTAACATCCAAAACATCGTTGCCCACAATCCACGACCGTTCGCCCATTCGATGAATAATATCATCCGCTACCCAAGCGACACAAGATTCCTTGTTACGAAAAAACTCTGAACCATTCAGAAACGCCACAACAATTCCACCCACAACCATCATCCCCAATACAAAACGTGCAAGTGCACGCCCTAACCTAATCATCCGGGGTTCAATTTTGGATGCATCTACCTGATTAAGTGGCTTTTGATAGTGCCCCTCATCGAGCACAACGCCGATATCAAGTGCTTCCGCCGCCTTGTTCTCTTCCGCCATCCATTCCAGTTCAACGGGAATTTCCATGACAACTATGGCTCGCCAGGCAGCAATGAGCAACCCCATCCCCAGGGAAACCATAAGAGATGTAAAGACCGGGATTCGACTGAACTCCGCCCATACAGACCAAGCCGTACCTCCAAAATGCGACAAGGAATAAAACCCGAGAATCGACAATACACTCGCCAGCACAAGCGCCGCTCTACCTCGCCAGTTGTTCAGTAGATAGGAGGACACACACACGGCTGCAAACGCAAAGAAGATCCCCGTAAAGAGGACAAATATCCATGCCTTTGCAGGCAGTAGCAACGAAAACTCCGATGCTTGTGAGCGCAGAATTCCAGCGATCGTATCGATGAGCAAGTCTCTGTCAATACTCGTTTGATAAAACGTGGCGGCTTGCTTTGCCGCAACAATAAAGCCTGAAAAATAGGAGCAAGCCGCCAGAACAAGAATGCTCCACGTGCGTTCGTGCCAAAAACGTCCCTCAGCATTTACAGCCATTTCAGCACATACCCAGAGCAGAAGCATGCCTGGGAAACAATATAAGAAAATATAGGATTCGGCCATTCCGAAGGCATACAAAACAGCGCACAGAATAGCCCACCTCAGACGGCCATCCGATAAATAATTAATCAGAAGATTAACGCAGAACAGAAAGAATGCTGCATCGACAATGGCAGGCGTAAACCGCGTTGAAGCGCACCAGACAGGAACAGTGACGATCGCACATAAGGATGCGGCCCAAGCAGAGAGACGCGCCAGCCGGGGCACCAGCGAAATGGATTCCTGCTCGCGCGCCATCCCAGTCGTCATGGTCCACGCAATACGAAACAAGAGCCCGATAACGCAGGCGCCAAGAATGGCTGCCAGGGTATTAAAGCGCAATGCAAGTGTACCCGGCAATGGCAATGAAGCGAAAAAATGACCTGCTGCGTAAAGCAAAGGCCGTTCAAAGACTGCTCGTACATCGGCACCTGAAAACCAGGCAATCCATTGCGCAGATGGCCCCGGAAAAGGAGAAGACGAAATAGTTGAGACGTAGAGAAGACCTGCAAGAGCGGAAATGAGTAACGAAGCTATCCAGACACGCCTCCAGCGACCTTTAGATACGCATCCAATCGCATGGAAGAAGGGCAGCATATTATAAAAACCATTACTTGCGCTTGCCGCGCCGCATGGCAAGGGCTGCAAGCCCCATCGCCAGCAGGAGTGCCGAAGACGGCTCAGGAACAGGCAGGAAGTTAAAATACGATATGGGGAGGTATGGCGGCTCATTAGGACCGATCGCATCCGCATCATAGAGTTGCTCCCAAGATACCAATTCACTGAACCCGAGACTCGTCGAACCATTCAAAGCCTGGACATAGAATTTGTAGCCGGCATACGTTGTCTCATCAACGATTGTACCGTTACTGCCTGTGGCGATAACACCAAAAGGATCCGTGACGGTACGCCTGTCAAGTTCGACACCTCCATCGGCCGTAACCGATGTTGTGGCAAAAATCTTGGCATAGGTGAAATTGTTTTGCCCAGTGCCATAGTTCACAGTCCACGACAGAATTCCAGCCTTCAGAAAACTGGCAACAAAGACAAAAAGTAGCGTAAGAAATGTTTTAGTAGCGGTCATGCTTAATCCTTAATGGAAATTGAAAAATCACCCGAGCCACGACGGACGTACCAAAAACCGACTCCAGGAGGAATCCGGTTTACATCACCAAAAGCAGTGTCTGAGCCAGTTCTAACGAGTTGAATCCATTTGCCATCCCATGACGTTCCAGATCCTGTCAAATAATAGTAATTCTTGTAAATCCCCTTTTCATCAACAATAACAATCTCATCACTCAATCCGGGAGAAGAGGCATAAGCTTTATTCGTCCAGTTCAGCGAATTCAGGTCCAAGGCGGTCAACCGGCCATTGCCAACAAAATTATAACCTGGTTTTCCGCTGGTTCCAGCTTTGATTTCCGTGACTTGCTTCGTCTCATTGTATTGCCCGTGCATATAAATGGCATGAGATGTACCCCCGTTCAAACGCTTTAACCAGAAGGTGTATCCGCGGGTCAGTACTTTCTCGTCTGGGGCCGGGGGAAACACGCTTTCGCTACTCTCTGATAAGTTAGTAACCGTCACCTTATACGTGGTCATCGTCTCCCATCGATTGGTCCCGCTTACATCCTTAAGCCAATAATAGGTATACACCTTGTTGGTGTGGTCATACGCGATGAGCTGATCCGATGTCTCAGGGGTTCCGCCCACCGTTAATTGTTTGGTCTTGATCAAATCAGCAAAGGCCGTCGGCAATCCGCCAGTCCAGGCAACTTGCGTAAACGGACAGGCCAATACGGTATAGGTGTTGGTGGATTGTACGGGCAACAAGCCGACAACGTTGGTGCTCCAAACCAGCGCAACACCTTCCTGGGCTTGAGCGCATACAGCAACGAGCCCCACTAACGCTATTGCACTCACTCGAGAACTAATTTTTGAACTAAACATTTTCATGAACTCAACCCTAATTGACTGCGGGTACAGTGACTTTAAAAAGTTTTGTCTCCCCATCTGCCGGGGCCGTCACAATGACTTCATCCTTTTCTTTTGAAGCTCCCTTGCGATATTTGTTAAAGCCGGGTTTCATCCAAACGCCTGTTCCTCCCTTGCTCTCAAGCGCATAGTAGACATCACCCCTCGTATTTGCAAAACGAATGCGGACCTCGCCATCAACAACCTCAATGCCTGTAATCACTGGCTTAGCTATGGCAGGAGGTAGCAGCGCAACACTCCCTGCCTGTGTGGCTCCGTTCGGACGATTCCCTGCCACTACGCCGCTCGCTGGAAAAATCATGCCGGCGGAGATTCCCTTGGTCTGCCCTGCCACACCATATCCACGCACCAGATTCTCGCCCCCGACCGTTCCATCCGGCGCACGGGTGTCAAGCAATACGACGTAGAACACCCCCCCTGCAACGAGCAACCCATCACTGATGTGCACATTGGTCTGCGGACAATGTCCATTCTTTGCCAACCCTTTTAAAAAGACAAGTACGTTGTTCGTCGTATCAACCAGTTGGCCCCCTGTTAAAAAGCCCTTAAAGGTCATGTTACGATTCACATAGACCAACGCATATTTCTCTCCATCCTGTACTTGAGAGCCATCCGTATAGATATCTGATCCTTTTGTTGAAAAGGCGATTGACTGACCTTCCGGCAACGCCGCGCATGCAGACCCCGCCAAAAGGAAGC
>CAMBQV010000115.1 GCA_945870145.1 Akkermansia muciniphila | reverse complement strand
AAACGGCCCGGCCTGACGCAATTTCATCTCTAACCAACGTGGCCGGAACGCCCTCAAAGCGGGCGACGGTTTCCATGACCCCTGTAATGATCCCTTTTCGTGCTGCAATTAACTGTGTTGTCATAAGACTTCAGAGTCCTTTCTTGAATGAACTCAACACAATATTTGTTTTGACGGGGAGAGTCAATATGAGGCTCACATTGACGGGTGGTGTGACCTTTCTATTACCCACAAGTACCGCCGAAAAGAGGGACTTCACCACTAATTGAATAAATGAAAGAAATTCAGTGCAACCAGGAAGGATTAGGACAGGCGCAAAGATAAAATATTTTGCGATTTGTCATGGCTGGGTGGGGCTATGATTTTTCCAGGCATCGACTGATAGATGACTCCCAGCCACGAAAAATCGCAAAATGGTGTTCCCGGGACATAGAAGAAAATGCAAAGCCTTCGCCTATTCCCCGAATTAACCAGAAACCCGTTGCGGAATTTTTAGTCCCGCGATTGCGGGATAAAAATTCCGCAACATTTTTCGGCTTGAAGATGGCTCAGGGAAATCGATTCGTCCAGATCTGGATTTCTTCCATTTCTTCAATTAGTGGTGAAGTCTTACTTTCGACTTATGGATAATAGTAAGGTGGTGTGACGGGTGAACAATACGGGAACATGCGGCTTGAAATTTTGCTAAAGCCTATGTAATAAGCTTTAGCATGAGTAGTGGCATTTTAATATCTGATATCGCAAAGGCGGCCGGAGTGGCCGATTCCACTGTTTCGCTGGTCCTCAACGGGAAGGGTGACAGGGTTAGAATCCGTAAAGATACGCAAGTCCGCATCCGGAATCTTGCCAGCCAGATGGGGTATCAACCTCATCAGTTAGCCCGGGATGTTGCGCTTGGGCGAGGCGTGCCGAAGCGACCGTCTGTTGCCCCGGCAGGGGTTTCTCCTTTTCCCGTGGTCGCGCAAAAACGCCCCCTGATTGGCCTCATCTTCTCCGCATCCAGTCCGACTGAATCCTTCGCACTGCTTCCTGACCAGGTATCGGTGTTCGTCGCGGCCGATTACCGAGTGGGGATTATGAAGATCTCTTCTGAGCCTCGAGTCGCGAGTGAGCAGGTGCTCTCGTTTCTAGCCGATGGCGCCGTGGGGGTGTTGTGCTGCCCGACCGTTTACGCCAGCGTGGTGGAGGTCGTGGCGGGAAGAGTGCCAGTGATCGTTCTCTGGAAGGGTGGGGCCAAGGTGTTGCTGGCAAAGATAACGGGTGTTGCTGCAGAGGAGGCGCCGGCCTTAGTGGTGCCGACGCCGACGCTAACCCCGGCGCCCGCCCCGCCTCCAGTCCCTGCGCCAAGACCGGCTCCGGCCTCTGGCCTTACGTCAACGCCGGTCCCGCCTCCTGCCCCCGCTTTGACGCCGGCAGTGGTAATACCGCCGGTGTCGGTGGTGCAGCCGACACCCGTCATCGCCGTGGAGCCGGTGGTCGTGCCTGAGCCAGTCATCGTTGAGCCAACACCGGCCACACCGCCTGAGCCCGTGCCGACGCCGGCAGTGGTGCCGCCGCCGGTGTTCGTGGTGGAGCCGATACCCGTCATCGCCGTGGAGCCTGTAGTCGTGCCTGAGCCGGTCATTGTTGAGCCGACACCGGCCACGCCGCCTGAACCCGTGCCGACACCGGAAGTGGTAACGCCGCCGGTGTCGGTGGTGGAGCCGATACCCGTCATCGCCGTGGAGCCGGTGTTCGTGCCTGAGCCGGTCATCATTGAGCCAACACCGGCCACGCCGCTTGAACCCACGCCGACACCGGAAGTGGTGACGCCGCCGGTGTCCGAGGTGGAGCCGATCCCCGTGATCGCCGTGGAGCCGGTGATCGTGCCTGAGCCAGTCATCGTTGAGCCAACACCGGTCACGCCGCCTGATCCCGTGCCGACACCGGCAGTGGTGACGCCGCCGGTGTCCGTGGTGTCACCGCCGGTGCCGGCCATGGTGACGCCGGAGCTGGCCGCCGAGCCAGTTCCCGTCGATGCGGAGGCGGCAACTGGGAATGAAAGGTGAAATCTTTGTGACAGGCTAGCGCATGCTAAAGCTTTATTTTAAAGCTTTAGCATGATGTCTGTTGGTTTCAGTCGCGTTGCAGGCGTAGCATGGCGGGCAGGATCCCCCCGACCTCGCGTCGGGGGTGAACGAAGTTGGGCGGTAGCAGGTCGCACTCCCACCCAACGTCTCCCTCCACCGGGGCGAGCCCGGCGGGCAGGCCGGCGAAAGCTTCTGGGTACAGGCCGTCAGCCACCTTCCAGAGAAAGCCTTAAAGCATTTTGGAAAGCCCACGCTCGCACACACACGCGGGCCTTCCTCATTCCACCCTGGCCTTGGCGACGGAGGCTCTCCGCTCCGGGTCGCTACCCCACCGTCATCATGGCGCCTGTTGCCAGAATGCCTGGAAGACCCCCGCACATGTATACGCGGGCCTTCCTTCGCACTCAACAACTTGGCGCCCCAGCAACCCGACTGTTCTTCTTTTGGGTAGGGGGAAGGCCGGGGTGAAGGGCGCTGGTCAGCGCGAGATAGTCCATCCCTTAACGGCCCTTTGCCCCTTCACTGAGGGCTCGCTCTTGGTTGAGTGCCAGGAGGCGCTCAAGGATAGCGTCATCAGTGAGGTCGTTGGGCCAGCCGTATGCGACCGCGACGGCAGCGTCAAGTTTCGCGTGGCAGGCGGCAAGCCAGGCGGGGCGTGCGTTGTAGAGCTTGGTTAAGGTGCGATTTTTCAGACGAGCAGCGCATTCAGTATCACGTGGCTCAAGGCAAGGATAACGCACGGTCCCAACCTTAAATTCGCCGCGGTCCGTCACTGTCGCCGGATCAATGTATTGATCCCACGCTCCCCCCACGGTGCCAGGAAACTCCATTGTTTCCGTGCGCGTCCATTCGGGTGGGTTTAGCCAGTTTTCGCGGAGTTCGTTCAGCTCTTTCGCGGCGGTAGAAATGGCGGCATGAATGGGATTGGTGGTAGTGTTTTTTAACACACCATGCGGAAAGGGGAACGTTTCGAAGCAGGTGGAGGGGGTATAACGGGGTCGTGTTTCCAATCGCGTACCCATGCACAACGCCCACACTTCATGGAACCGTGACTGTAAGATGCCGAAAAAAAGATCATCAGAACGAGCGAAAGCAACTAATGCACTGTCACACAGTACATCACTAGTCAACCAAGTCACTATTCTGTGTTTCGACACTCTGGGCGTCGCGGCAAACCTAGCAAGACCAGATAGGGCTTCGCGCATATCCGGACAGGGGCGGGCAAAAAGCCACCAATACTTGGTCTGACGTGGCTCACGGTGGTTAATGCGTAACGGAAGAATGGTTTTTTCAACATGACTAAAGGGTGCTTCATAACGGGCCGCTTTTTCGAGGGGCATGTCTAAACCGAAGTCGATATTCCAAATATTACGTAGGCGCTGAGTCAAATCCATCGCATTACGAATTGGGACAAGGACATCCGAATTGGGGCGTCCATGCGGATTGCATTCCCTTAGCATTGAGTAAGCGTCATCCCGAGAAATGTCGAAAGGAGCTTTCTGGGTTACGCCGATAAAGCCGATGCCAGCATTGGCGACAACAGAAGTGGCGATAGATGCATCCGACACAGCTGTAAGATTGGCATTTATTGTGGAGACAGTTTTCCCGTCAAGCGTTCGAGATGTTTCTGACCTATTATCAAACGCCACCATACTCACATGCACGTTGGCCCCGTCCAAAACCCAAGGCCGGTCGCTTTCAGCCCAAAAAATATCGCCAGACTCCTTGATCCGCTTAAGGACTTCGCGGTTGGCGCCACCACGTATCCCCTGGGTGGCGAGAAGTCCTGCACGTTTACACTTGCCAGCGGAGATATTGGCGCGGGCCTTTTCAAACCAGTAGCAGCAGAGATCGGACTGACCAGGGATCCGACCATCATAGAGAGCACGCAACCGGTCAACGTAAGCATCGCCCAACTCACGGCGCATGATTTTGTCGCCGAGAAATGGCGGGTTGCCGACAATGAAGTCCACCGCAGGCCATTCGGGCTCCCCGGTCTCGGCGATAATGGCGTCCATAAGGCGGATATTTTCAGAGAGGGGGCGCAGGATGGGGTCTGCTGGGAACCCGAAACCATTAACGCGAATCCATTGAAGCCAGCCGATCCAGACGGTCATCTGCGCCAGGTCATGGGCGTAGGGGTTGATTTCGATGCCGTAGAGTTGTGATGGACCGACCATTGGCAGGAATGAACCGAGGCCGTTGTCATTACCGAAAAGGATCGCCTCTTTCTCAAGGTCTTTTAAGCGGAGCAAGGCGACATAAAGGAAGTTGCCGGAACCGCAAGCCGGATCGAGAATCCGCACATGTTGCAGGCGGTTCAGAAAGCGGAGAAGGATATTTCCCGCTTCGCCCTTCGCTTTTTTGCTGGCGGCGGCGTTCAATGGCTTTGTCTGGGTCTTGGAGTCAGAGACGGTTTTGCGTCCAGTGGTAAGCAGGGCATTGATAATTTCGCGGGATTCGTTCCATTCCCGGCAGAGGACCGACATGACAACCGCGTCCACAACGAGTTCGATGTCCGCCCGGCTGGTGAAGTGTGCCCCGAGTTGGGAACGCTTGGCCGGATCCAGTCCGCGTTCAAACAGCGTGCCGAAGATGGACGGGTCAACGGAACTCCAGTCGAGTTCTGCAGCGGCCGCAATGCGCTTCATTTCATCGGCAGTGAGGTCAAGTACGGTCCGATCGTCAAACAGGTTTCCATTGAAATACCGGATGGGCTCCAAGCCAAAGTCGCCGCCGGTGGCCATGGTGTCGAAGAGTTGGCCCAGTATCTTGCAGAACCGTGCCGGATCCCCGCGCGATTGTTCGACAATGCGGGTGAACACCATGTTGGGCAAAAGGCCGGTGTCTTCGGCGAAGAGGCAAAAGACAATTCGATCCAGGAAATGGGCGACCGCCGCAGGATCAAGACCGCGCTGGCGCAGGGCGGCGGCGATTTCGGCAAAGTGTCTGGCGGCGTCCTGGGTGACGGCGGTACTGGTGCGGCCGGGACGCAGCGCCTCAGGATTGTGGAACACGGCACGTAAAATTTCGATATTGCGCGGCTCGCCCAAACTTTCCAGCGGAATGTCATAGGTGGCCGACACGGTGCCGGTGAAGTTGGTGTGGACGACAATGCGGTCAAGATCGCAAACAACCAGCAGGGGCGGACTTTCCAGAGCGTCGCGGTACCGCAGCAGTTGATCGTAGGCCGCGGCAAGGTCCTTGCGCTTACCCTTGTACTCAAAGCCGAAACAATCTTTTTTCCATACATCCGCGAAGCCGTCGCCGCCTCCGTGCTTGGCCGCCCCCTTCTCAAAGCAGAATGTCGCGCCGGTGGGATCGCTGGCGGCAGGGGTGGGATGGTCAAAGACGTTGCAGAGGTCAATAAAATGCTCTTGAGCGGCGGACCGTTCTTTCAGATCCACCTTACGCCACTTCGCTATGAACTCCGGTATTGTCATATGAGCAAGGACGGTAACACGGGGAGCGCAGCAGAAACAAGAATGAAGGTTTAGATCACCGCCCATTCATCCTGCGCAAACGAAAAACTACCTCTCGACCCTGATCCGGTAGAAAAACGCCCTGTTTGTCACACCCATGTCAATCACCGCGTTGGTGGTCTGCGTAGGTGGCGGTAGACATAGAATGGGCAGCCATTCTTCGTTCGTATTCGTCAAATCCTCTCGACAGTCAAGAAACTGCCATGCCTGAATACCGCCCTTCCAATCGATCCGCATTCCCCCATGTTCTGGTTTAACGGTGAGAATTCTCAAAACAGAATCTGCGTTGGTGGGCTGGGTGTCCGCAATGTACTCTGTGAGATTATCTGCACCGTCAACATCTGGATCTCCAGTCGCGCCATTGTCACCCATATTGGACAGGGGATTTAGGCCGTTGACTACTTCCCACCCATCCGGCAATAGATCCATATCGGTGTCTGTGTTGGTGGGGTTTGTGCTGTGTTCGTATTCTGCGAGATCAATCAGCGAGTCGTTGTCAAAGTCGCCAGTGCCGTTTCGGTTGGTGATAGAGCCAAAGATGCTGGTTTCCCACCTGTCCGCCATGCTATCGAGATCGATATCCACGAATTCATCAGCGCCGATGTCCACGATTGAAACGACATTGCTGTGTCGTGGGTCATCCCATCGCGCCTCTCCGTCCATGTCCGTCGCCGGGGTGCCCACATCAGAGCCAGCATCAATGCAAGGAGATGCGCTCTTGAGGAGATTGTCGGGAGTGAGGCCGGGGTTATTGGTGATGTTGCCTTCGCCGCCAGTCTCAGGCAATGGGAATGTGCAACAGTATGAATAATTCACGTTTGTTCCTTGATTCAAGAAATTCGCACCTGTAGGGGCCGTGTTGCCATAGATGATCGTGTTGCGTACGGTTGCATTAGTGAGAGAAGGCGGACCTCCCGGTACGTTTGTGACAACACAGATCCCCCCGGCTGCATTAGAAGCGAAATTGTCTGTAATCGTATCGTTGACGAGACGCCCGCCGTTTAGACAATAGACGCCGCCGCCGTCGCGCGCAGTGTTCCGGCTCACAATAGAGGATTGAAGGTCGCCACCATTTAGGAAAAGAACGCCGCCACCCGTCTGTGATGCCGTGTTATTCGTGATTCTGCACGTTTGAACCTGTGCAGTCATTAAGAGTCCCATTCCTCCGCCAGCCAAGGCTAGGTTATCTGTCACGAGGCAATCTTTGATGGATAAACCACCCGAAGGGGACATTGCAAGTATTCCGCCTCCCATCCAACTGGCATTATTCCCTT
>CAMBQV010000114.1 GCA_945870145.1 Akkermansia muciniphila | reverse complement strand
GAACTGGTCGCAATTTGCGACCAGTTCGGCGTAACCCCTTCATTTTCAACATGTTGATTTTTTGAGTTCGTAAGGAGTGCGCGTTGATTTGCGTATTCTTGAGCAGCCAGCTGGAACATAAAGTCAGTTGGAAAACGTTTCAAATTACGCTTTACAGCCTCATTCAGGCGCTTTGCCGTCACGCCATATAACTTAGCCAAGTCAGAGTCTAGAATGACACGTTGATTCCGAATGATTCGGATCACACTTTTGACCTCATAGAGTTTGGTAGTTTCGCTCATAATAGGTTACTTTTGAATGGTGTTGTCAATGACCATTTTGAGAATGCCATCACGGCGAGAGGCGAAGTCTGGTGAGTCTGAGGGTGTCTGGTTCCAGTCAATAAAGGCTTGGGTGACCTGTTGGAAGAATTTTCTGGCTGAGGCTTTATTTTCGAAGGGGTAGTCAGCCAGCATGGCGTTTTCAACGACGCCAAACATCTCTCGCTGGCGATCCGCTGGCGTGGCGGCATCAACCTCATTGAAGGCGTTTTGTTGCAGATAGACTGCGTCGAGTAACTCGGCCTTTAAGTAGTTTAGGAAGTCCTTGTTGCTGGTGCCCTCTTCGCCGACGACTTTCATCATCTGGGCGACGTTGTTGCCGGTCTGCAATATTTTGCGAAGTCGTTCGACGCGCGTATTCTCAATGACACTCTTGTATTTGCTCCAGCTTTCAAGGGGGTCAATCGCGGGGAAACGGCGGGCATCTGAGCGCGCGCGAGACAGGCCATGGAACGCACCCACGACCTTCAGCGTCGCTTGGGTCACAGGTTCGTCAAAGTTTCCGCCGGCGGGAGAGACGGTGCCACCGATGGTCACTGAACCCATGGAGCCGTCTTTTAAGCGAACCAGTCCTGCACGTTCGTAGAAGTTCGCGATCAGGGATTCAAGATAGGCAGGGAAAGCCTCTTCGCCAGGGATCTCTTCGAGACGGCCTGAAAGTTCGCGCAGAGCTTGCGCCCAGCGTGACGTGGAATCTGCGAGTAAGAGGACGTTCAACCCCATTTGGCGGTAGTAACTGGCCAAGGTCACTGCAGTATAGACTGATGCCTCACGTGCGGCGACCGGCATGGAGGAGGTGTTGCAGATGATGACGGTCCTGTCCATCAGCGTCTTGCCCGTTCGGGGATCATGGAGTTCAGGGAACTCCCGAAGCGTTTCCACGACTTCGCCTGCGCGTTCGCCGCACGCTGCGAGGACCACAATGTCCACATCTGCGTAACGGGACGTGATTTGCTGCAAGACTGTCTTGCCTGCGCCGAACGGACCGGGAATGCAGTAGGTTCCACCTAAGGCAACAGGGAAGAAGGTGTCCACAGGCCGGATGCGCGTGGTCATCGTGTCCACAGGTTTAAGACGTTCAGCGAAACAGGTGATGGGCAGTTTCACGGGCCAGCGTTGCATCATTTGCACGGTATGATCCGCGCCCTCTTCATCTGTTAGAATTGCGATGTCCTGCTCGACGGTATAGTTGCCTGCGGTTGCCATACTCTTGACCGTGTAGATGCCCCGGAAGTTAAAAGGGACCATGATCCAGTGTTGAAAGATGCCTTCTGGTACTATGCCAAGCTTTTCGCCAGCCGTGACACGGTCGCCAGGTTTTGCGGTTGGGGTGAAGTCCCATATCGCCTGGCGGTCGAGGGCGTCGAGATAGGTTCCGCGCTGGAGAAAGAAGCCACACTGCGCTGCAAGTTGGGGGAGGGGATTTTGGAGTCCATCATAGATTTGTTTCAGCAAACCAGGTCCAAGTTCGGCGGAAAGCATATGACCTGTAAATTCGACGGTATCATGGACGCGTAAATCACGGGTGTCTTCAAAGACCTGCAAGTCAGCGAAGCGACCACGGATACGGACAATCTCACTCATCAAACGCTGCACCTTTCCGTCCTCGGAGGGAAGGCAGGCGTATCCCACTTCATTTTGAGCCACTGCGCCTTCAAAAGCGACGGTGATCATATTCCCGTTTACGCCGACTATTTTTCCTGTTGTCATGCTGATGCTCCTACAGATTGGTCTGATCAGGCAGATCTGACCGATCCGTCTAGTTGAAATTCTTTTGTGGTTAGTTGTTCAAAGGCGACTTGCCCTTTGGCTTCATCCAGCTTAGCCCAGCGCCACGCGAGTCGTAGTTTGATGGCATATGCAAGCGCTACGGTAACATCCATGGGATCGTAATCTTGTAAGGATTCGGCAATCATCCAACGGAGCTTGTCGAGTCCACGCTCGCGTTGCAAGGGATCTGTCAGTTGGAAAACCTCATCCACAAGGACTTCATACGAGATATCGCATCCTTCGGTGGGTCGTATCCAAGGTTCCACATCCGCATTTGCTTTCGTCGCACGTGCATACGCAATGGCATTCTTGAGGATTGTCTCCTTGTCACGCCAAGCGACAACAAAAGGATGTGAAGAGGGGAGGTCGAACAGCAAGGCTTCGATGGCATCCGCATCTGTGGCACTGAGTTGCGTGCGGCCTTGCAAAAGATAGTCCTCGCTCGTAAGCGAGGGGCGCTGTTCGAGGTTCAATACTGGAAGTGAGGAGATGAGGTAGTAGGTACTCATGAATTAAATTAAAAAGAGAACGCGAGCCTTGGGCTCTTCATGCTACCCTTTCACCAACGCGGCGAGTTGTGGACGAAGCTGTTTCGCGAGTGCCTCTGCGACGGCTGCCGCTGAAAAGTCGTGCTCGATCCGTCCATTGGCCAGACGAATCTTAAAACCAGCACCTGTTTGGGTGTCCGTGATGATTTTCACGCCTTGGGAAGCCTCTGCAACGAGTTTTGCCTGTAGCTTTTGGACCCATGTTTGAGCGACGATGACCTCCATGCTTCCTTTGTTGTGGAGATATGCATGCACGGCATCGCAAACGAGTTGGGTGACCACCCCCTCTGTTTGGAGTGTGGACTTGACTTCCGTGAGAAGCAGGTTGGTCAGCAGGGTTGTAATCGATTTTTCAAGGTTGAGCAGGGTGTCACGTGCGGCTTGGCGGATACTTTCCTCGGCTCGACGTTCGTAGGAGGTGGCCTCTTGCTTAGCTTGGTTAACGAGCTGAGCGGCCTCGTGCTGAGCGGACTCAACAGTTTTCTTTGCCTGGGCTTCCGCTTGGCTGATGATCTTGGCTGCTTCGATCTTGGCCTTCTCGACTCCATCGGTGTTGATCTTTTCCAAAAGCTGTTGCAAATCCTGTGTCATAAGATCCCTTTTCGTATTGATCTTAAATAGTGTACTGACTTTCTTGTCATTAATCAATAAAACAACGGCCTTTTTCAAGTGTTTCCTAAGCTTGCACTCACGAATTAAAAACCGTACACTACTTCCATGTTTGCAAGGTTTGGACAGAGTTTATTAACTTTTCATCAGCGTCAGCCTCTCTTGATTGGAGGGGCATTCTTTATTTTAGGGATTTGCTGTGGTTATCTGACGACGTCTTCGCTTGACGTTCGTGGGTTAATCGTTGGATTCTGCCTTTGTGGGGTCGTGGCGCTGCTCCGCAGGAGGAGCTGGAAAAATGAGGGACTTAAGGTTTGTGATTTGGCGTTGATCTCCCTTGCCTTTTTTATTTTGGGAACTGGACGTGCGGCATGGGACCAAGCGGGTCGAGAGCAGGAGGCGACTTGGCTGATGGCGGATAATGGGAAGGCGAGCTGTTCTGTCTTTTGCCGGGTTGGGCCAGATGTGAAAGAGACTCCTTTCAAAGGACATAGCGTGCGCTATTCGTTTCAGGTTAGCGAACCGCTCGTTCATACCCTGAAAGGAGACCTCCCTTTGCATTATCTTCCCTTGACGGTCAACTGGTTTGCAAGTGACGAAGATAAAGAGGTCGCTCCAAAACCTGGCGAGACTTGGCGTTTCCGAGGATCTGTTTCACTGACGCAGTTGCGAAGGAGTCAGCTTGCGGTGTTGACAATGAACACGGGAAAGAACGAGAAACGCTCCTTTCGCTTAGAAGATTATCAGGAAGGAACCTGGCCACTTCGACTTGCTGCCCTGCGACGCGAAGCGATAAATCGGCTCGGTCTTGGTCTGGAGGGCTGGGGGCCCATTCCGGGGTTAAATCAGGCGATGCTTCTAGGGTACAATAGCGAAATGCCGAAGGCCATGCGGAAGATCTTCTCAGATTCAGGGACGATCCATGTCTTTGCCGTCTCCGGAATGCACATTGCCTTTGTCGCTGGACTTCTGGTGCTGCTTGTCGGAATGACAGGGATTAAACGGACCTATTGGATCTTTCTCATTGGACCACTCTTGGTTGGATATACGCTTATTACGGGGGCGCGCCCCAGTGCTAACCGCGCATGCCTCATGGCACTCTTCTATTTTCTTGCCCCGCTGGCTGGACGTAAGCCGACGCTCATGTCAGCCTTAGTGGTCACTGCCATCATTGTTCACGCGTGGTGCCCCGATTACGTCTTTGATATTGGAAGCGTCCTCTCCTTTACGGTCATGTTGGGACTAATCGCTTTTATGGGCTCCTTTTGTTTGTTTTTTCAAACGCTCTTCGGTTGCGAGCGGCTTCGGAGACAGGAGGAGTTATTGCTTGCCGCAGATCGCACGCAAAAAGCCGCTTGGATTCGCAGAATGAGGTTTTGCCTGCGGTTTTGTGCGGATTCACTTGCGGTATCCCTTGCTGCTTGGCTTGCTTCTGTGCCTCTGACAGGCTATTATTTTGGACGTTTTACCCCTGGGGGACTATTAGCAAATCTGGTCATCACTCCCTGTTCGGGGCTTATTGTTCTTGCAGGGACATTAGGGTTGGTGACAAGCTATGTGAATGAATGGATTGCCATTACCTTCAATCACGCAGCGAGTTTCGTGACTTCGATCATGGTCAAGACCGCCGAAGTGACAGCAGCCTGTCCAGGGCTTGGCGTTGATACCGGGAAATGGGCAGTCTGGCAGGTGGTCGTCTGGTTGATTGGATTGTTGCTTCTGGGAAGTTGGATACATTGGCGGAGCCAGCCGAAAGATGGTTTAGCGTGGTTGAGACCGAATGAATAACTTTTTTAGCATCCGAAAAGCACGAAAGGTACGAATATGAACGAAACGGTACATATTTCTGGAATAGGTGGTGTCGGCATGAGTGCCCTGGCACAGGCGCTGATGGATTGTGGTTATACCGTGACAGGATCTGACCGGCTTCTGGATGCAGGTGATTTAACAGGACCGTTGGCTTGTCTTAAAAAGCAAGGCGTTGCTCTTTATCCTCAGGATGGCCAGGGTGTCACCGGGACCACTCGGCGGCTGGTGGTCAGTACAGCAATTGAATCCGACAACCCTGAGGTTGTTCGCGCAAAGGCGCTGGGGATTCCTGTGGCGCATCGAGCCACAGAACTCGCAAATCTTCTTCATGGTCGGCGTCTGATTGCGGTGACCGGAACCTGTGGAAAGAGTACGGTGACGGGGATGTTAGGATGGCTCTTAGAAGGGGCAGGACTGGACCCCTTTGTTGTCAATGGGGCAGCTGTGACAGGTTGGGATGCAGGAGGCGCGCGTATTGGCTCGGTGCGCAAAGGCGAGGGGGAGTGGGCTCTAATCGAGGCAGATGAATCAGATCGTTCACTGATGACCTTTTCGCCCGAACACGCCATTATCACGAATGCCTCGGCCGACCATTTCGGGATAAAGGAGACTCTTGATCTCTTTGCGGCCTTTCGGAGCAAGGTGAAAGGCATCTTGATTGATGAACATGAAGACATGACGCTTCTTCAAGAGGTGAAGCAAGAGGGGTGGAATGGCCTTTTCACCTATGAGGGCGTCCAGTATTGTGTCCCGATGCCAGGACTTCACAATATCCATAACGCATGGCATGCGATACGGATGGCGCGTGCGCTTGGAGCGGACGCAACTCAGTTGGCGGAGTCGTTGGCGCGCTTTGGCGGGATAGAACGTCGTTTACAACGCGTGGGGCACTGCGAAAAGGCTGTGGTCATTGATGACTATGCGCACAACCCGGAAAAGCTTGCTGCGGCTTGGACAACCCTCGCAGCGGCTTTTCCCCAAGGAATTTGCGCGGTATGGCGGCCCCACGGTTTTGCACCCCTGCGAAAAATGATTGATGATTTGACCCTCATGTTTGCACGAGTATGCCGTCCCTGCGATGAACTTCTTCTGATGCCCGTTTACGATGCAGGCGGCACTGCAGATAGAAGTGTTTCAAGCGCGGATTTAGCTTCACGTTTGCAGGGTAAACATGTTAAAGTAAAAGCCTTTAATTCTTGGGACGCCGTGGAGTTGCGCATGCGCGAATTAGCTCATGCTGAAAAAGGTGCTTTGGTGACATTTGGTGCGCGCGATCCTGACTTGCCCCGCTTGGCAAAACGTCTGGCTGGGAGGGGATAACGTAAAGGGATGAGGAATGTATGGATTTTAGATATCCAGTTGGAAAAATTTTGTTAGGTGCTGAGCATGCTGTCTGGGGTGGATATGAGAAATTTCATAATCAGCCCGTGGACGATGTTAAGCTATGTGAAGGAAAAACTGGATTTTCTGAACGCCGTACGGGCCTCGCCAGTGAAGCCTCTGTTACAGGGCCTGGAACTTTTTATGGCCATACGCAGCGGACGGTGACCTTTGCCCCTGCTAAACATGGGTCCGCGGGTTGGTGGATTGAGCGGACGGATTTGAAAGAGCAGCTGGACACGTTGGTCTCCATTCGCAATGTCTGGACCTCGGCCCGTAATATTGTTTTGCGGAGCGGAAATCCACATAACTACCTGCGGATGGTTGAACATATCGTCGCCTTACGCTTGGGGATGGGGATAGATGATCTGACCTTGCGCGTGGATTCGGGTGATCCTCCACTCTTCGATAAAA
>CAMBQV010000113.1 GCA_945870145.1 Akkermansia muciniphila | reverse complement strand
CCGCCCTTGTTGTCACGATAGGCCAGTCCGCGGGCGACCAGATCTTCGGCAACCGCCAGGTGACGCACAGTCTGCTGACTCTGATAAACTTCGGGTTCATCGTAGTCCAGCCCTAGCCACTCCATACAGGCCAATAAGGTCTGAATCGCTTCCTTCGTCGAACGTTCACGGTCGGTGTCTTCGACGCGCAGCAAAAACTTGCCGCCTGCATGACGGGCAAAGAGCCAGTTGAAGATGGCGGCACGGATGTTGCCGATATGGACATTGCCGGTGGGACTCGGAGCAAAACGAACACGAACTGACATGAAGGGTACCTCGTAACGGTTAAAAGATTGTGAGTATACGCTAATTTACGCCTCCAGACAAGTCGTAGGTTGGACTTGGGACGTTGGACTTGGGACTTGGAGCAAAACTATCCTGCAAGTCCCATGTCCCAAGTCCCAAGTCTTGTGATTCCGAAAGCTGTGAAAAAACCAATTGAATATCCAATCATGAACACGGAATGATCAATAACCATCGGAAATGCGGCCTTCTATTTGGGTATTGGATATTCCATGTTGGATATTGGTTATTCACTTTTTGGCGAGTACGGTATCGCCATGATTTCGTTTTCTCTTATTCTCTGCGCCCCAGCCTGTCCGCCGTAGCTTTAGCGGAGGTGGACGCCTCTGCGGGAAATCAATCCTTTCTCTTGATTTGAATCTGACAACAGCCATCAATTGCGCAACAAATCCCACATTTCGCTTGTTTTTGAAAACCTAAAAAGCAATAATCAAAACAGATCTCATTCGTTTGTCAATAAAAGCCTGTCCCCTGTAAAATAAAACTCATCGTTAAGGAAGGAGAAATCAATGCGAAGAGGCGAAACCGTCAATGTCTCCGGCAAAGCGCTGATTTGCCATCATTGCCAGTGTGATACGTTCGACCGTCGTAGCGCGGTCATGGAGGGCACCTTCGAATCCCTTGTAACCCTCGATCTTTTCTTCCGGAAAGTCGTGATGTTCGTCTGTACGAATTGTGGCCATGTTCACTTCTTCTCCTACCCTGATGTCCAGACACCCGAAAGGTCATACACAAGCCAACATGAACTTTCGGAGCCGACCGATTGTCTTTCATGCGGAACGTACATTCCTGCAGGCTCGGCAACCTGCCCCTCTTGCGGGTGGACCTACACCGAAACCGAGCACCGCAGCTGAACCACACAAGGGGACAGACTTCCTGTCGTTATGACGAAAAGAAAAAACATAGTTATCGCCTGCTTTGCCTTGCTGGGGGCCTATCTCGTGATGTATGCCTACGCACGAATGTCCCATCACATTGTGCATTTCCAAAACCGTTCGGAAGGGAAGCAAACGGTTTTTGCCACACCCGATGAGTGGAGCGACCTCCTGATTGACATGTCAAAAGGAAAGCCCGTCGCTGAAGCATACGCACGTGGACAGAAAAAGACACCTGTAGTCCTGAATGTTTTCTTTTGGCCTCTCCGCTCGATTGAAGAGGTATGGTGGAACTGGGGAAACCAAAGGGGAACGGGTTTTCCAACCCGTTGAATCATAGACTGGAAACACACAAAGGGACAGACATGCTATCGTTCTCAATGATCAACGCTCATCCTTTTTAAGGAGTAACCATGAATAGCAAAGCCTTAAACACTGCCTCAGTAAGATGCATAACCGTGATCAGTCTGTTGAACTTACCCTCACTTGCCCAAACGGAATCACAGGCTAAACCATACCCCTATGCGGTTGTGGATACCGGGCAGGAGGAATTTTTCAACAATTCCCAGGTCATCCCCAAGCCAGCGGAAGGCCAGCCGTTCTTCGGCCAAGATGCCCACTACCTCAGGAACAAACCGTCTTATTCCGACAATGGCGATGGCACGGTCACCGATCGTGTGACGGGGTTGTCATGGCAGAAAAGTTATGCCGTAATGACCTATAAAGAAGCTATGGAGGAGGTGAAGACGTTCAATCTGGGCAAACACACGGATTGGCGTATCCCGACCATAAAGGAGGCCTACTCTTTAATCCTGTTCAGCGGTGTGGATGTGAGCAGCAAAGACATGTCAACTCTACCTCAAGGCGCCGTTCCGTTTCTGAACAAAGATTTCTTTGACTTCAAATACGGCTCCAACGGTCCACGGATCATTGACGTGCAAATGCTTTCCTCGACCCTGTATCAAGGCACAACCATGGGAGGACATCAAACTGTCTTTGGCGTGAATATCGCAGACGGCCGGATCAAAGGATATCCCATATCTGACCCCCGGTCCGGCCAAGGCAAGAAGTATACCGTACGTTTTGTGCGCGGCAACAGTGACTATGGTAAAAACAATTTCAAGAACAATAAAAACGGTACCGTCACGGATCTGGCCACAGGTCTCATGTGGCAGCAATCAGACAGCAAGAAGGCCATGTCCTGGGCGGATGCCTTGTCCTGGGCACAGCAGAAGAACAAAGAAAAATACCTGGGGTATAGCGACTGGCGAGTACCCCATGCAAAGGAATTGCAAAGTATCGTGGACTATAGCAGGTCACCGCAGAAAACAGCTTCGGCTGCGATCAACCCGCTCTTCGAAGTCTCTCAAATAAAAGATGAAGGCGGCCATAAGAACTATCCCTTTTACTGGTCTTCAACGACGCATAAAAATCTGCGTAGCATGAGCTCCGCGGTTTATGTCTGCTTTGGAGAGGCTTTAGGTTATTTTAAGCCCCCCTTCGCCCAGGGCGGAGGTAGCTTGATGGACGTGCATGGCGCTGGTGCACAACGGAGCGATCCCAAAATAGGAAACCCAGCTGATTTTCCCCAAGGTCATGGGCCCCAGGGGGATGTGGTTCGAATATCCCATTATGTGAGATTGGTGCGGGATAGCTGAAGGAAGGACACCCACAACCCGCATTTATCGCCTCCTTTCGGAATCTCAACTTGCTTTGAACATCAAAAAGAGGAAAACTATGAAGAAACTATTTTTATTTTGTTTAGCCGTTGCCGCAACTATGACTCTACGAGCTGCGGATGACCTGTCACTGCCTGACCCACTCTTGACCCGCGCGGGTGAAAAGGTCACCACAATCGACCAGTGGCAGAAGGGACGGCGTCAAGAGATTCTCGAACTATTCCGGGAAAACATATACGGCCGCGCACCAATCGGACGCCCCGACACCCTCCGTTTCGACGTGAAGGAAGTCGACACGCATGCCATGAATGGCAAGGCCACCCTCAAACGCGTTGAGATCCACTTCTCTGGACCCGGAGGAAAAGGGATGATCTCTCTGTCGGTGTTTATTCCGAACAAAGCCAAGAAGCCCGTACCGGGCTTCTTGTTGATCTGCAATCAAGACCGGGACAACATCGATCCGACACGAATCAAGAAGAGTCCATACTGGCCGGCGGAACGTATCGTCGAACGCGGCTATGTCGCAGCGACGTTTCTCAATGCCGACCTCGATCCGGATCAGCATGATGGCTTCAAGAACGGAGTGCATGGGATTTTTGACCCACAGAATTCCAAACGCTCACCTGAAGCCTGGGGAACGATCGCCGCGTGGGCCTGGGGAGCGAGTCGCGTGATGGACTACCTTGAGACCGACAAGGATATCGACAAAATACGATTAGGCGTAGTTGGGCATTCGCGTGGGGGTAAGACTACACTCTGGTGTGGCGCTGAAGATGAACGTTTTGCTTTGGTCATCAGCAATAACTCCGGGTCTACAGGCGCCGCTTTGGCGAGAAATAAAAAGGGTGAGCAGATTAAGAGGATTAATACCTCATTTCCACACTGGTTCTGTGAAAACTACAAGAAGTTCAATGAAAAGGAAAACGATCTGCCTGTCGATCAACATGAACTACTCTCACTGATGGCCCCCCGTCTGGTCTATGTGGCCAGCGCCACGCAGGACGAATGGGCTGATCCGAAAAACGAATTTCTCTCGTGCGTTCATGCGGAGCCCGTGTATCGGCTATTCGGTCTTCGAGGCGTAGAGGCAACCCAAATGCCCAATCCCGAGCAACCCTTGCACACGGGACATATCGGGCATCACATCCGGATTGGGAAGCACGACTTAACGGAATATGACTGGGACCGCTTCATGGACTTTGCCGACATCCACTGGAAGCAGGGTCAGCAATCCCCTAAAAGCGACACCCTGCCGACCACGCCTCAGAAGTGATGTTATCCGCGTTCATTTTGTCTTAACCTTTTCATTTCGCTTGTTTTTGAAAACTTAAACCGCAATAATCAAAATGACTTTGGCTCGTTACCCATCAAAAGACAACGAACCTCAATTAAACATTGGGGGAACACTATGAGAAACATCTTGCTCCATATGGCCATCGCAATCCAACGCCCCTTCTTTCGGGACAGATCGGTCCGAGTCGATTTTCCAATTGTTGAGCCAGACGGAACGCGGTTGGGAGTAGAGGGTATCTGGTGCAAGCGTCTTGGATTTGACATCTTCGAAGTCGATAACGTACCGTTCGCTGTGAGGGGAATCTCGATTCAGTATATAGTCGAGTGTGGGTGGTCAGCCACCGGATGGGGTTTTATCGAGAAAAGGATCAACGGAGGATTTGGTTGTGCGCAAGTCTATGCCGTACAAAGTAACCTGAGAGAACTTTTGGAGGAGGTTGCCAAAGAGCTGGACGTGCGATATGAATTCACCCCTGAAAACAGGGCGGCTGTCGCGGCCGTGCCCGAGGTCATGGATCAGCTGGTTTCGCGCCTGAGCAGATTCTCCGACGTAACGATAGAAGTAACAGCCTAATCTGCCAACAACCTCAGACACGGTACATTGACGCGCCCGTACTTAGTGACGTTCGGCAACAGAAGATGATTATGAAGGAATTCAATAAGGCATTTCTCAAGTCCCGATGGCTGTGGGTAGGATTTAGCTGCCATGTCATCGCATTAGCAATCGGCATCGCGCTTTTGGATTTTGACACTCTCTTCTCTCTTGCGTGGGCCAATGGGATTGACGGACCCACTCCATTATTCGACTTACTCATGTGGACAATGCGGATTACGATTCCGGCAGGTCTTGCCTGTTACTGTGTGGCATTTTGGAAGGACAAGATGAGCTGGAGCATCACAGGATTTAATTCACGACGCGTAGCTTGGATGACGGCAGTGTTATCGCTGCTTCTGTTGCCTATCCATTTCTACGTTCCCTGCGAAGCCAGTGCAAGAGTCATGATGTTCGGTATAGCACTGCTGTTCCTGACGGGGTTTCTCGAAATGGCCGACCGAAGTGGAAAGAAGGCTGGTCCTTTCTGGCTTGCACTGCTTGGAGTGCTCGCTCATGTAATGTGTACCCACTAACAAGACATACTGGGGGCACAGGCATCCTGCCTGTTTGACTCCTGCACAGGCAAGATGCCTGTGCTCCCAGTGGGGATGCTCACCTGACTCATTGTGACACCATGTCATAATCGGGAGCAGGATGCTCCCGCTACTTTAATAGCGGACAAGGGGACAGACATGGTATGTCTCAAAGGGGAACGGGTTTTCCAACCCGTTGAATCACGGACTGGAAAGTCCGTGCCCCTGTGTTAGAGCCACAAAGGGACAGACAATGCTAAACGATGCTGCAAGTCCCATGTCGCGCGTCCCACGTCCTTAATCAATCTCACCCACGCTCTATACGCAGATGTTGCTTGAGGTGGAGGGAGGCGCCTTTGATGACGACCTTCTCTTCGGGACGGCGGAGGTCGAGCGGTTCGCCGCTCCAGACCATCATACCGCGGGGAATGGCGCGGCTGTAGAGCTGTTCAAGCGTATCTGCAAAACGTTCCTGTCCGCGCCAAAAGGGAAGCGGACCTAAGCGTTGCAGGAGTGGCGCTATAATACCCGGGGGCGGCAGAAGACCGAAATCCGTGAAGGGCGTATGCTTGGTTCCATAGAAAGCCTCGGGGAGCACACAGGCCTCGTCTTTCATTTTCTTCGCTTTGCCCTTCGCACTCTTTTTCAATGCTTTTGTCTCTGCCGTCTTTGTACCAGCTGCTTCGGATGAAGCACTTGCGAGCGTGGGTTCAGAGGCATCGGCCTCAAGGAGATCGGAACGGGAGAGTCCGCGCAAGGCGAGGAGCATCAATGGATTCCTGCTGATGGTCTCGCCGAGCAAGCAATAGACTGCCGCGAGGTGCTTACAGGGGTTGGCCCAATCCGGGCAACTGCACTTGCTTTGAATATCATTTGAGCGACGCGGGAAGAGTGGCGCGGAGGCCTGTTCAAAGAAGCTCTCCACCTCATGGGGAAGTTCACCTGCGAGGAGGCGGGCGGTCAACATGGGACGGCTCTTCATGGCGATGCAGATTTTTTGCTTCTGGCTCTCGTTCAAGGCGGCGAAGCGTATCTCGCAGCGATAAGGCTCCGTCGTTGCGCCTTGCACTTCAGCGGAGACGAGTCCGGGTGTGATCTGGAGATCCGAGACCTGTCCGCTGATCGCATAGTGGCGTCCGCGTCCTAAGCGCGCGCCCATGCGAAAACCTTCGAGCACATCTGTCCAGCGACGGCTCCACCAGACACGGAAGGGTCCTGCGTGGGCGGTTTGCGCACGGATGCCACCTCTCAGCGTCAATGGCGTGCGTAATTTATAGGCCTTCTTTTTCATGAGATGCACCGCCACTGATGGTCGCCATCCGTCTGGCAGGGTGGCTGGTCGCGCCTGCAGACCTCTTGAACAGCAGAACAACGCGGAGCAAAGGCGCAGCCCTCCGGCAGGGCATCGGGCGAAGGAACTGTGCCTGGAATATCGCAGAGATGTGTACCTTGCGGCGCATCGAGCCGAGGGACAGCTGCTAGGAGTCCGCGGGTATAGGGATGGCGGGGCGCTGATAAAACATCTTTGACGCTTCCGGACTCCACCACGCAACCCGCATACATCACATTGACACGCTGCATACGGCCTGCGACGAGGCCTAGATTGTGCGTGATCAGCAGAACCGCCATCTGAAACTCGCGCGCCAATTCATCGATCAGATCCAAGACTTGCTGTTGCGTGGTCACATCGAGCGCGGTCGTGGGTTCATCCGCGACTAAAAGTTGGGGACGTGCAGCAAGCGCCATGGCGAGCATGACACGCTGCTGCTGACCGCCGCTCATCTCCGAGGGATACG
>CAMBQV010000112.1 GCA_945870145.1 Akkermansia muciniphila | reverse complement strand
GGAAATTCAAAACCCTCTCCAAGATGTCGATGGGATCAATTGGAAAACCTTGAATCTGAATTAGGATTTTTTGCAAAGGTCGCTATTAGGGGCTTATCTCGTGCAAGCACCTGCGTGTCATTGTTTATCGAATGCTGGGGTTAATTGTTCGGAGTACCGTCCGGCGACTGCCGGACGGAATTTAGCAGACCGTGCATATTTGCTTCCGCCTAAAGGCGGGACTCCAAACGCTTAGTCGTGTAGTGCCGTCCCAGGTGACTGGCTTGTTATAACGTCAAACCGCCTTTATCGATCGGAGGCGTAGTTGCCCACATGCGGCGTCAACTTCCTTGCCTCGCGATTTCCGGAGCGTTGTATTGAAGCCAGCTTTAATTAAAGTGTCCAGAAAGCTGAGGCTAGTACGGTCATCCGGACGTTCCCCGTCAAAGCCTTCGACAGGACTCAGGGGGATGAGGTTGATCTTGCAGGGAAGTTGGCGCAAGAGCTGGATCAGCTGGGCGGCATGTTCAGGCTGATCGTTTAATCTCTTAATGAGCGTATACTCAAAGGTGATCAGACGGTTAGTCTTCTCGAAATACTGTTTGCACGTCGCGATCAGCTCTGCGATAGGCCAGCGTTTATTGACAGGGAGCAGTTTATTACGTAGCTCATCTGTCGGGGCGTGCAGGGAGACGGAGAGTTCAAATTGCAACCCTTCATCCGAGAGGCGCTGGATTCCGGGAATGACGCCGCAGGTACTGATGGTCAGATGGCGCGCGCCAATATTGATCCCCTTTTGATGATTCAGGATCTTTAAGGCCTTGATCATATTGTCGTAGTTGTCGAATGGTTCTCCCATGCCCATCACCACAATGTTTCCAGGCCGTGGCAACTCGAATTTCTTGCCGGGCTGGTTTGCGGTATCCTGTTCGCTTGGCTGTTGGGCGCTTCTCATCAGGGCGCACGCTGCCATGACCTGACCGACGATCTCGCCTGCGGTGAGATTCCGTACGCGCCCGTATTGTCCGCTGGCGCAGAAGGCGCATTTGAAATTGCAGCCGACCTGGGTGGAGATGCATTGCGTCATGCGTCCCTTGGAGGGGATCAGGACGGTTTCGATCCGCTCGCCATCCGTGCAACCGAGTAGGAGCTTGGTCACGTGATCCTCAGACGTTTGTGTTGTGACAACCTCCAGGGGGTGCAACAGGATGTGTGAGGCGAGGATGTCGCGCAGCTCTTTTGGCAGGGTCGTGATCTCCTGCCACATCTGGGCAAAGTTCTGGTAAAGGCCTGTCAAGATTTGCGTCGCGCGATAGGGGGGGATGCCAAGTTCGGTACAGAGCGGTTTCCATTCGTCAGGCAAAAGTCCCCAGGCTTCAACAGGAGAAGAGGATGTCATTTGGGCGCATCCTTTTCTTCTGGGGTCTCTTCAGGTGCCTTAATGCCTTGGCGGGGTTCGAGCATGGGATCCCGCGCTTTAGGACGTTCTGTGGCAATATATGGCGACTGATTGGTGGCGACAAGGAATATTTTTTTCTCCTGCCCAAAGCCCCCAGGATTGGCCGTCATGGTGGAGGGATGATCCGTTTCTCCCGGCACATAGGGCTTGTTATCAACAAGCTTCTCCTCGCTAGGCGCATTTCCTTCAAAGGGTGTAACAGCTTCAAATGTGGTCGAGGAGACAGTTGGCGCGCTGGTCATTTTTTTTGCTTCAGGCGCTTTTGACTCTGAATGTTGGCGCGAGGGGGGCTGCGATTTTGTCTCAAAGGTCTTTGTCTTTGGCTGATACGTATTCGTCTTTAATGTTTTAGATGACTGATAGTTTTTGGGTTTATACTGGACTTCATCCCCGCCCTGCACAACAACACAAAAAAAGATACTGCATAGAAGCACCATGCTGTGATGTACAGGGTTCCAGACTGAAAGCCATGAAGGTGTATTTTTTTTGCCGCAAAAACCGCAAGGAGATTGCGGGTCTATCACATCCGCCTCACCCGTGAATACACGGACGGCGGAATGGATAGACCCGCAGGTCTTAATGCAAGAATACAGTTCTAAAACGTACTTAAAAATAGGGCGAATTATTAGGTTGATTTCTGAGAATGGGTGTTTAATGAAATACCTTCGCAAATGTCCGTTCCGCCGTCCATGTATCCATGGGCGAGGCGGACGAGACATTTGCGATAAATTTGCGGTTTTTGCGGTAAAATGCATTCCTATTTTTCTCTGCGCGGGGAGTCCACCGGCTTTTTGCGAAACAGTTCTAAGACTTTCCGGATCCGTTGAAGGGATTCATCGTAATCCGCATTCTGGCTGATGGTTAAGCGGAGGATCGTTGACTCCAGTTGCGTGTAGAGCAGTTCCACGGCGCCACGGGGATCTTTGCACTCCAGTTCCCCTTTGCGAACACCTTCAATGATAAGGCGCAGGAGAATTCGCTTTAAGATGACGGTGTGCCGCTCGATATTGCGCTTCAGATTCTTACCTGTACGTTGGACCGCGAGCAGGTAGTCCAACACCACGATCATCATCAGGTGGCGTTGGAAGAGCATCTTGAGGACAGCCTCCATGAGCCGGTCGAGACGGACGACCACGCTGTCCTTCGGGTTGAGGATGTAGGCAAAGATCTGATTGGAGATGGTTGAGGCTTCCCAGATGGCGTACGTGAAGATCTGGCGCTTGTTGTGGAAATATTTGTAGAGCGTGGTTCGGGCAATGCCGCAGCTGTCCGCGATCTTCTGATAGGTCACTCCATCATATCCCTGCTCGGCAAAGAGCTGGATCGCTTTGACAATGATCGAATGTCGCCTTGCTTCGTGATCAATGATGATGCCCATGGATTCTTTCTGTTAAAGGGAACCTTCTTAATTGTGGATATTGTCTAGCATGCGCCTGTCACAGTCAAGCCCGAATCGGGCGCTACACAATTATCGAGCACGTCAGCTCCTTGACAGAGGCCATCTGGTGCTTCTCCAAATAGGATGCTATACCGTCAATGACACGCAAGGGGGTTGAGGGATCGATGAAATTCGCGGTCCCGACAGCCACGGCTGTCGCACCCGCGATCATCAGCTCAATCGCATGGCAAGGCTCCATGATGCCGCCCATGGCAAGGATCGGCACGGTTGCCACCTGGGCTGCCTCGTAGACCAGCTTAACCGCGACAGGATGGATCGCAGAGCCTGAAAGTCCGCCGACTTTATTGGACAGGATAGGTTTGCGCGTCTCGATGTCAATCGCCATGGCAGGGATGGTGTTAATCATGGAGATGGCATCCGCACCAGACTCTTGCGCAGCCCGGACAAAGAGTTTGATGTCTGGGACATTTGGCGCTAGCTTCGGCAACAGGGGAAGCTTGGTCGCGGCCCGCACGGCCGCAACCAGCGTGGCGACGGTTTTGGGATCAGTTCCGAAGGCATGGCCGCCCTCCTTGACGTTGGGGCAGGAGATGTTGAGTTCAAGTCCGGAGACGCCCGGGACATCACTCAGGTGGCGCGCCACCTCGGCATACTCCTCGGTGCTCGTTCCCCAGATGTTCACAATGACCGGCACGCCGACCTTTTGAAGGAAGGGCATGTAGTCGCGGATGAAGCCCTCGACACCAGGACCTTGAAGGCCAATGGCATTGATCATACCGCCAGGCACTTCGACGTGACGGGGCAGGGCATTCCCTTGCCACGGCTGGAGTCGGATGCCTTTGACGGTGATCGCCCCCAGTTTTGAAATATCAACAAGATCGGCATACTCCTTGCCATAGCCAAAAGTGCCTGAGGCGACAGTCACGGGATTCGCCATGCGAATGCCACCGAGGTTCACAGATAAATCAACGGTACTCATATTCATCTCCTATTTGCAACGTAAATACTTTTCCGTGCCATACGGAAAATCAGATGGGGTGAAATTCAGAAGTCGGGACTGTGTGAGGGAATTCACGGAAGGATGGTGAAGGAATATCCATGGGCAATCTTCACGGATCATGGTTTGCGCCTCTTCCCACATTTTTTTGCGCGGGAGCGCTTCGACAGTCTCGCACGCCTTGGCATACAGGGTGTCTAATGCAGGATTGGCATAGTTGACACGATTGGGCCCCGGCGAAGCATTTTGGCTACAAAAGAGTTTAATGAAATTTTCAGCATCCGGATAGTCGCCGACCCACGTGATGCGGAAGAGTTGTGCCTGGCGATTCGAGATGCGTTTGAGGAAGGTGGGCCAGTTCTGGTATTGCGGGGTCAGCGTCACGCCGATCTTCTCGTAAAATGAGGCGAGGAGTTCCGTGGACTCGCGTATCTCCTGTGTGGTCCTTCCAATGTCCAGCAGGAGTTCTAAACGCCGGCCTGTCTTTGGATCGATTCCGTTCGGATAGCCCGCTTCGACCATGAGCTTCTTGGCTCTCTCCAGATTATAGGCGTAGGGGAAGGGTAATTCTAGGCGGGCTTGGATACCAGGGGGGAGAGGTCCGGTAGCCGGAATAATGCGGTGATTGTAAAAGGCTTTCCATGTTGCGCTGTCAAATGCGGCATTCAATGCTTGGCGCAAGGCGCGGTTCTTTCCAAGGATCGGATCATCCATGTTGATGCCGATATACTCGACTTCGAGTGCGGATGTCGTATGCAGATTAATCTCTTTGTTACGAAGGAACTCGGTACGTTGCCCGTTTTTGTCCACGACGACATCCCAGTTGTCGTGCGCGACTTCGCCCAGCAGATCGAGTTCGCCCTTGATGAAACAGAGCCATTGCGTTGATGCATCCTCGATCATCCGGTAATAGATCTGGTCAAAGGGCTTTTCGCCGGGCTTGATGATGGCGGGGCCCTGCACCCATCCTGGCCACCGCATATTCCGTGTATAGATCATCTGATAGTTACGACGCCACTCGGTGAGTTGATAGGGGCCTGAGCCGACGGTATGGCTGCCGAACGCCTTGCCATAAAAGGTGACAGCCTCTTGCGGCACGATGGCGGTATAGGCGATGGTCAGGAAATGGGGGAAAACATAGAGCGGTCGTGTGAGTTCAATACGGATCGTCTGCGGATCAAGGGCCTGAAGACCGGCCACAGGGAAGTCGTAATTTGTGGACTCCTTTGAACCCGACTGTTCTGCAAAGGCCTTCATACCCAGGATGGTATCGCTGACGACCCAGGCGCCGGGTGAGGCATTCTTCTTGTCCGCCAGCCGCATCAGGGAGTAGACGACATCACGCGCCGTCACGGGGCGTCCACGAAGCTGTCCGCCTGCATCGCGTCCAAAACACGCATCCGGAACAAAGCACGCGCCAGGCTTCAGTTTAAAGATGAAGACGCGTCCGTCACTTTCCAGAATGGGCAACGTGGCTGCAAGGCACGGGATGAGCGTATAGGGCCGTACCGTATAATCATATTCAAGCAGAGGTTCATAGGCCAGTTGGATGGCGCGGGCAGAATAGGAAGAGGCAGCCTCGACAGGGTCAAGACTTGAAACGCGGTTCATGCTCCGGGTATAGACGCTCTGAGCGAACGTCAGATGCGCCCCGGAGAGCAACCCAATCATTAACACACTATTCCTGATTTTCATTTTTCCAGCCAACCTTATACGGCAGGATGCAGATAGATAGGGGAGGGCTCAAGTTTGAGCGCTTTGGAATCTGAAAGAGCAAGTCGCCCGATGGCTTCGGCGGTGACGGTGACCGGGTGACGGATGAGTGCCGCTGCCTCACAGGCTGAAGAGAGAACCGTCTCAAGCCGTTCCCAATCCGTCGAGACAACACGCGCACCTGCCGGGATCACAGAGGCGAGCGACGAGGCCTCTACCAACTGGAAGTCATCTGCGGTATGTGTAGGCGTACTGCCATTTGCGAGACAGAGTCGCCCTGTTTCCTTCTCTTTACAGTAGCTGACGCACCAGAGGCGGTTGCGTCGCGCATCACCCACCACGGTGACAGACGCATCTGGAAGCGCGTACGCGATGGCAGCAGCACTCGCCACCCCATAGACAGGTGTCTTCGTGGGAAGCGCGAGCCCCAGGATGGCTGCCAAGCACGCGCGAATTCCAGAGAAGGAGCCTGGACCTAAGCCACAGATATACCGTTCAATGGAATCAAGGGGGATGTTGTGTTGTGCCAAAAGCGAATCCATCTCCGCGAGCCATTCCGGCGCTCGCGTTGGTTCGCCGGTCCATTGGTGTTGGCAAATAAGTTGTTCATGGCTGAAGAGCGCGACACTGGGACGAACTGAGGAGCGGTCAATGACAAGTGTATTCATGAGGTTAGACGTCCTGGCGTCCTTTGAGTGCCCGTTTCAAGGTGAGGGGATCTGAATAGCCGATTCCGCTGTCCGCTGGCAAACCAAAGGCAAGACGGGTAACCCGGACTGGATAGGGCTTGAGCATTTCGCAAATGTATCCCGAGGTGATGTCCCCCTCCATGTCCGTACTGAGCGCAAGGATGACCTCCTTGACTGTGCCTTGGGTAATGCGCGTCATTAAGGCTTGCAGCCTCAACTCCGAGACGCCGGTCTGACGGGAGGGTGAAAGCTTCCCCATGAGTGCATGGTAACACCCGGTATACCCGCCTGTCTTTTCGATCTGGATGATATCGGCCGGCTCTTCGACCACGCAGAGGAGCGTGGCATCCCGCAGGGAATCGCTGCAGAGGCGACAGGGGACGACCTCTTTTGAGGTGAAGCCGCCACAAGTCGGACAGCAACAGACCGTCTCCCGCGCGTCGCGCAACGCCTCCAAGAGCGGATCGAGAATGAGCTCCGGTTTCCGCAACAAGGCAAGGGCAGCACGCTCCGCTGAGCGCCTACCCAGGCCAGGCAGACGTGCAAGCGCGTGGATCAGTGTGTTAACTGCAGGAACCACATCAGCCTCCGAGCATTCCACCCATCTCGCCATTCTGCATCATTTTTTGCATGGCCTCTTGGGTCTGCTTCTTAACATTCTTGAGTGCGGCATTCACTACGGTATTCAACATGGTTTCAAAACGATCCTTCTTGCCAGCCTTCACTTCGACCAGCGCTTCATCGGTGATCTTCAATGAGAGAACGGTAAAATCGCCACGAACGATACAGGTGATACCGCCGTTGCTATACTCGCAGGTAATCGCCTCGATCTCCGCTTGAATCTTCTTTGCATCTTTGCGCATCTGCATCGCCTGCTTCACTT
>CAMBQV010000111.1 GCA_945870145.1 Akkermansia muciniphila | reverse complement strand
GACTCATATAGGTGACGCGTTGCTGTTCGGCTATGCCACTCAGCACCTTGGCGCGACGCTTGCGCTCCGCGACAGGGACCTGTTGTTCCATCTCCGCCGCAGGCGTCCCGGGACGTTCGCTATAGGGAAAGACATGGGCATTGGCAAAGGGGAAGTCTCGCAAGAGCTGGCACGTCTGCTCAAAATCTTCTAGGGTCTCGCCGGGAAATCCTGCAATCAGGTCCGTACCAACAGCAAGGTCGGGTATCGTTTTAAAAGCCTCAGCAAGTCGCTGACGGATGGCTGAAATCGTGTATCGCCTCTTCATGCTTTTAAGGATGCTGTCGCTTCCGCTCTGAATCGGCAGATGGAGAAAGCGGCACACACGAGGCTCTTGCGCCATCAGCGTAATAATATCCCCTTCGATCGTGCCTGGCTCGATCGATCCGAGTCGAAGGCGCCCCAGCCGAGGCACGGTCAGTACTGCTTGCAATAGATCAACGAGATTAAGTCCTTCATCCACATAGCAGGCAGTATTACACCCTGTAATGACAATCTCCTGAAAACCTGCTTCGCAATAGGCTCGTGCCTCTGCAAGACATTTCGACAGAGGCCGACTACGGGGTTCTCCCCTCGCATGCGGAACAATGCAATACGCACACCGAAAATCGCACCCATCCTGTACTTTAAGTGTCGCCCGTTGCGTCGAAAGCCGAGGTGCTCTCTTCTCCCCCATTCCCGAATTCCCGAATTCGCGCATTCCCGCATTGCCGCTCCATCGCGGAATACCGCTCCTCGCTCCAGCTCCGCTGGCTTCAAACGAGCGTTCGGACTTCGCACCAGGGTGCTCGTCCTCGGCGCATGTTTGTTTCCCGCATTTCTCCCCCACCAACCGCACCATCTCCTCTTTCTGGTCACGATTGATAAAGAGGTTCACAACGTCCGCCAAGGCAGCGCGATCACACGTCTCCACAGCGCAACCAGCCAATACAATAAACGCCTTCGGCTGCGTCACGCGCAGATGTCGGAGTGTTTTCAGGCATTCATTCTCTGCCTTCTGCGTCACCGTGCAGGAATAGAGAAGGATGATGTCCGCTTCGAAGCCGAAGGGAACACGCTCAAAACCAGCGTCCTCAAACTGACTGATCCAATTCGCCCCCTCTGCTTGATTGAGGCGGCATCCAAAAATTTTAAAGGAAAAAGTCATTAAGAAAGTGAAACTTCAAAAATGAAAAGTAGAAAATAAAAGAGGGACTACAGTACCGAAGTTCCGTAGTCCCCTTTGTAACCTTAGCGTAGGAAGCTGCCAACTGCAACCCTGGCGCGGCGTAGCTGCAAGCGAAGCCGGCTGCCAACTGCCCACTGCCCCTAGTACTGAACAACCGCCATCGGCTGTCCCTTAGCCACATGGCTTCCATGCGCGACCAGGAACTTAACAACCTTCAGGGGCTTATCAGCCTTGATCTGATTGAAGAGCTTCATCGCTTCAACGATGCAAAGCGGTTCGCCTGCCTTCAAGGAGGCGCCTTCTTCTGCAAGGTTTGGCTTGCCAGGTCCTGCGGTACGGAAGAATGTGCCATTGAGTGGCGCATTGATCGTGGGGCCCGCAACAACCTCTTCCTTCTTCTCTTGAACAGGAGCAGCGGCAGGGGCTGAAGCAGTAGCCACAGG
Organism: Akkermansia muciniphila; assembly: GCA_945870145.1. Lineage (GTDB taxonomy): Bacteria > Verrucomicrobiota > Kiritimatiellia > RFP12 > UBA1067 > CAIZQW01. The sequence goes on along the minus strand of CAMBQV010000111.1, from coordinate 5,801 downwards.
AGCAGCGGTCATGGCAGGAATGTCCATCGGCATGCTGCCTGCAGCAAAACCCAGACGGCTTGCGAGACCAGCAACCAACTTTCCGATCTCCGCAAACTTGAGTGTATCGTCTTCAACCTTCACTGTTGCAGGAGCGGGGGCTGGTGCAGGCGCTGCGGCCTTCTTGTTTTCCAGATCAGCGGGAATCGCATCGCGCTGATCAGCAGGCTGTGCACGCCACTTGAAGTAGCCGAGGGCAACCTCCGGGAACATGCAATAGGAGATAATGTCCTCTTCCTTCTGAATCAGTTTGGGGTCCAATTCCTTGGCTGCTGCTGCAAGGCCAGGCTTGAGCAGATCTGCTGGACGGCAGGTGATCGGCTTCTCGCCATTCAAAATCTTCTTGGCAATCTTCTGATCTAGTGGTGCGGGCGAACGGCCATAGAGACCCTTCACATAATCACGCGTCTCTTGGGTCACCATCTCATAACGCTTACCGGCAAGGACGTTGAGTACAGCCTGAACGCCGACGATCTGACTGGTCGGGGTCACGAGAGGAGGATAACCCATATCCGCGCGGGTCTTCGGCAACTCTTCCAAGACTTCAGGCAGACGGTCGAGAGCGCCCTGCTGCTGGAGCTGGGAACGCAGGTTCGAGATCATGCCACCCGGAATATGATGTTCGAGCACATCCGCGTCCACAAGCTCGCCCAAGCCTGTCGTGGGTTCGCGATGCTTCTTGAGCGCCCTGAAGTGAGCATTCGACTTCGAGACGTTCTTGTGATCAATGTTCGTGTCATACCCTTCAGCTTCCAACATGGCAACTAGGGTTTCGGTCGGAGGCTGCGAGGAGAAGCCTGACATCGTCGAGACACAGGTATCGATCGCACCTGCGCCCGCCTTGACAGCAGACATATACATCGCAACAGCCATACCACTGGTCATGTGGGAGTGAACTTGGATCGGGACCTTCACGTTCTTCGTCAAGGCTGAGATCAGTTCCGTTGCCGCTGCCGGGGTCAGGATGCCTGCCATGTCCTTAATACAAATGGTGTCAACGCCCATGGAGACCTGCTCCTTGGCCAACTCAACAAACTTCTGGACTGTATGAACAGGGCTGTAGGTGTAACTGATCGTTCCCTGGGCATGTCCTCCATACTTCTTTACGGACTTAGTCGCCTTCTCAAGATTACGACTGTCGTTCAGGGCATCAAAAATACGGAAGATATCCATCCCGTTTTCACAGGCGAGTGCAATCAAGCGTTCCAAAATATCATCTGGATAGTGCTTATAACCTAAACCGTTCTGCCCGCGCAGCAACATCTGAAGGGGCGTCTTCTTGGCAACCGATTTAATCTGACGCAGCCGTTCCCAGGGGTTTTCACGCAAAAAGCGAAGACAGACGTCAAAGGTGGCCCCGCCCCAGCACTCGAGCGAATAATAGCCGACATTATCAACTTCCTCAGCAATCGCGAGGATGTCATCCGTGCGCATACGCGTCGCCCAGAGCGACTGATGTGCATCACGCAACGTGGTGTCTGTTATCCTTATCTTTGGTTTCGCCTTAGAAACCGTCTTCTTTTCGTCCATTTTCTTTACCATAGATAGTTCTCTCCTTTAAGAGGCCGTTAATTATGCCATTTTTTAAGCCCTTTTTCAACTCCGTTTCATTCGTTTTCATGTTTTTTTAACTTCGTTTGATTGCCGAGAATTTCACTGGAATAGTGGAATATAAGAATGATGGAATGATGGAGTACTGTTCCAATATTCCATCATTCCATTATTCCTCTCAAAAATAACTTTTTTTCAGCTCGACTGTCTTTCAGAAAAATGGCATCCTATCGTCCCGACTGTCAGTATTGTTTAATTTAACAACCTGATTATACAAAAAGTGGCTATTAAAAGACGAAAGGTTTGAAAAATATGCAACGCACGGATATCAAAAAGGTACTTATCATCGGTTCAGGACCTATTGTGATTGGCCAAGCCTGTGAGTTTGACTACTCAGGAACACAAGCCTGTAAAGCGTTGCGCAAGCTTGGATACAAAATTGTATTAGTCAATTCAAACCCAGCCACAATCATGACCGACCCCGTCATGGCTGATGCGACCTACATTGAACCGCTCAACATCGAACGTCTTGAACAGATCATTGCTGCAGAGCGTCCAGATGCCCTACTCCCGAACCTCGGAGGGCAAACAGGGCTCAACATGGCCTTCGCCCTGAATAGAGCAGGAATCCTAGAGAAGTATGGCGTACAGGTCATCGGCGTGAACCTCGGAGCCATCGAGCGTGGTGAAGACCGCCAAATCTTTAAGCAGATGATGCAGGATATCGGGATCGACACCCCGAAGTCGGGGATTGCTAACACCTTGGATCAAGCTGAGGTCATTGCTACTGAGATCGGCTTCCCGCTGGTCATCCGTCCCGCCTACACCATGGGTGGCGCAGGGGGCGGCTTCGCGTACAACATGGAGGAGCTGCGTTCGATCGCCGCAGGTGGCCTTGAACTCTCCCTCACCCACCAGATTTTGGTGGAAGAGTCCATTTTAGGCTGGGAGGAGCTGGAATACGAAGTAGTCCGCGACAGCAAGAACCAGCTCATCTGCGTCTGCACCATTGAAAACATTGACCCCGTGGGTGTCCACACCGGCGACTCCTTCTGCTCCGCCCCCATGCTGACCATTGACAAAGCGCTCATGAAACGCATGGAGAAGATGGCTTTCAAGATCATCGAGACCATCGGCGTCATAGGCGGCACCAATGTTCAGTTCGCACACAACCCCGAAACAGGCCGTGTGGTCATCATCGAGATCAACCCACGCACCTCTCGCTCCTCAGCTCTGGCTTCCAAGGCGACGGGCTTCCCCATCGCCCTTGTCTCCGCTCAGCTCGCGAGCGGTATTACCATGGATGAGATCCCCTACTGGCGCGATGGAACGCTTGAGAAGTATACCCCCTCTGGCGACTACGTGGTACTCAAATTCGCCCGCTGGGCCTTTGAGAAGTTCCGTGGCGTCGAAGACCGCATCGGCACCCAGATGAAGGCTGTCGGCGAGGTGATGTCCATTGGAAAGACCTATAAGGAGACCTTCCAGAAGGCGATCCGTGGACTCGAGTGTGGACGTCACGGTCTTGGCTTTGCGAAAGATTTTAACAGCAAGAGCCTTGCCGACCTGCTCGAAATGCTCCGCACGCCCTGCAGTGAGACCCACTTTATCATGTACGAGGCGCTCCGTAAGGGTGCAACGGATAAGCAGATCTTTGATGCCTGCTTTATCAAGGCCTACTTTGTACAGCAGATGCGCGAACTCGTCCAACTCGAAGAGAAGGTCCTCACATTCAAGGGCAAGCTCCCCACCGATGACCTGCTGATCCAGGCCAAGAAGGATGGTTTCTCCGACAAGTATCTCGCCAAACTCCTTGCCATTAAGGAGAAGACGATCCGCGAACAACGCGAGAAGCTCGGCGTCATCGAAGGGTGGCATGCCGTGCCTGTCAGCGGTGTTGAAAACAAGGAGTACTACTACTCTTCTTACAATGCTCCCGATTCACTCACCATCAAGCCTAACCCCAAGAAGGTTCTGATCCTCGGGGGCGGACCTAACCGCATCGGTCAAGGCATTGAATTCGACTACTGTTGCGTTCATGCGACCTTCGCCTTGCGTGAGATGGGTTATGAAACTGTCATGATCAACTGCAACCCCGAGACCGTCTCGACAGACTATGACACCTCCGACCGCCTCTATTTTGAACCGCTCACGGTCGAGGATGTCCTCCAGATCTATCGCAAGGAAAAGCCCATGGGCGTCATCGTCCAATTTGGCGGACAAACCCCGCTCAATATTGCGCGCGAACTCGCCGAAGCAGGAGTGAACATCCTCGGCACTTCGATTGACTCCATTGACATTGCCGAAGACCGCGACCTCTTCCGCCATATGATGGAGCGCCTCAGCATCCCGATGCCCGAATCCGGCATGGCCACGACCATTGAACAGGCCATCGAGATTGCAGGCCGCATCAAATACCCCTTGATGATCCGCCCCTCCTTCGTCCTCGGCGGACGCGGCATGGAGGTCATCTACGACGAAAGGCAACTCCGCGAGTATGTCGCACGCGCTGTCGGCGTGACACCTGACCGACCCCTGCTCCTCGACCGGTTCCTCCGCGATGCCCTCGAATGCGAAGCGGATGCGATCTCAGACGGCAAGGATGTCTTTATTCCTGCAGTCATGGAACACATCGAACTCGCGGGCGTCCACTCAGGAGACTCCGCCTGTGTACTGCCGCCTGTGAATATCTCCAAGGAGCACCTGGCGACGATTCAGGAGTACACCCAGAAGATCGCCAAGGAGCTCAAGGTCTGCGGCCTGATGAACATGCAGTACGCGATTGAGGATGGCAAAGTCTACGTGCTTGAAGCCAATCCGCGCGCCTCGCGCACGGTGCCGCTGGTCTCCAAGGTCTGTGCGATCTCCATGGCCAATGCAGCGACGCGCCTCATGATGGGACAGAAGATGAGCGACTGCAACCTCGTCCACAAGAAAATCCCCTACTACGGCGCCAAAGAGGCCGTCTTCCCCTTCGACAAGTTCCCGAACGTGGATCCGGTCCTCGGACCCGAGATGCGCTCAACGGGCGAAGTCCTGGGCATGGGCAAGAGCTTTGGCACCGCCTTCTACAAATCGCAAGAGGCAGCCAACGCCAAGCTCCCCTGCGAGGGCGCGGTCCTGGTCAGCCTCTCGGATAAACCCTCGCAAGCGGCATCGACCTGCAAAGAGTTCGCTGACCTCGGATTCAAGCTCTATGCCACACGCGGAACAGCGGAATACCTCAGCAAGCACGGCGTCATTGCTGAGGTTGTCGGAAAGATTGGCGAAGCCCGTCCAAACGTCCTCGACATGATCGTGAACAAGCAAGTTCATCTGGTGATCAACACACCCAGCGCACGCCGCGATGCGATCAAGGACGACGCTTCCATCCGCAAGGCCGCACTGAAGTACAAGATCCCCTACATGACCACCCTCGCGGCAGCCCACGCCTCCGCGCTCGGAATCGCCGCCGCCCGCACCGACGCCGGCGCTGTCAAATCCATACAAGCCTATCATGCGGAACTGAAGTAGCAAACTGCCAAAAAAATGACAAGCACGGATATCCGTGCTTGTCATCTGCGCATCTCTTTGCTAATTTAACGCAACCTTTTTGGCCAGCTTAGCTCAGTTGGTAGAGCACTTGATTTGTAATCATGAGGTCATCGGTTCGAACCCGATAGCTGGCTCCATCGTAAACCCCCTAAAAACAACTGTTTTATTGGGGGTTTGCTTTTTTTGGATACCCATCATTTGCGGGTCTAGCACGCCACAGCACGCGAAATCAGCTGTTACGGGGTACCGGCCTGCGGCCAGGCGAGGGTAAAGCAACTGGCGCTGTTTGTTGCCCATTGGCCAGTCCAGGGGGAAAAGGTTTTTACCCTAATAGACCTGTTGGCCGGCGAGAACTCCATTAACCGCATGAAGCCATTGCCGCCATTCATATAGCTTTGATAGTCGGCCAGCACCACATCTAGCCAGCGCCCATTGCCGAGTGCTTCGTGCCGTCGGCCTTCGCCGTGCCGGTGTCCGCACAGCATGAGAAACAGGTTGGCGTTGTTGGTCAGCGACTCATAGATCGCTGGTCCTTCTTTTGTCCAAGAAGCCGGCGTGGGCCAGGGTACGGGATTAAGCAACGAGTGAGTGACCACGATGGCGCTGCGACCGGCGTTGGCCTGCAACACGCTGTTGGCCCAGCTCAGGAGGTTGCTATCGCTTCCGGCGGCCATGGT
>CAMBQV010000110.1 GCA_945870145.1 Akkermansia muciniphila | reverse complement strand
GACATCGGCGCGGGCGGACTCTCCAACGGCTGTCCCGAACTCGTCGAGAAGACCGGCGCAACCTTTGAGCTCCGCAAGGTACACAACGAAGAGAAGTCCATGAGCCCTATGGAGGTCTGGTGCTGCGAAGCGCAGGAACGCTATGTCCTGGCGATACGTCCCGAAGATCGCGAACGCTTTGAGTCGCTTTGCGAACGCGAGCGCTGTCCTGTCGCCTTTATCGGCATGACGCGCGATGATGAGCGTCTCGTGCTTCACGATGAACACTTTGACAATAACCCGATTGACATGGATATCCGCGTGTTGCTCGGCAAGCCGCCCCGTATGGTGCGCGAGGTCAAACACACGAAAGAAGCCGCATCTCCGCTCGAGCTCTCGGGCGTCAAGCCTGAAGAGGCGCTCCTGCGCGTCCTGCGCCTGCCTGCCGTTGCGGACAAGACCTTCCTCATCACCATCGCTGATCGTTCCGTGACCGGGATGGTGCATCGTGACCAGATGGTCGGTCGCTATCAGCTTCCTTTGGCCGATTGCGCTGTGACCGCAGCAGGTTACAAGACCACGGCTGGCGAGTCGATGTCCACCGGGGAACGCACACCCATCGCGCTTCTCGACGCCCCGGCGGCAGGACGCATGGCAGTCGCAGAGTCGCTGACCAATCTCGCAGCCACGGACGTTGGCGCCATCGGCAACGTCAAGCTCTCTGCAAACTGGATGTGTGCCTGCGGCGAGCAGGGCGAAGATGCTAAGCTCTTTGACACGGTCAAGGCTGTCGGCATTGACTTCTGTCCGCAAGTCGGCGTCTCCATCCCTGTCGGCAAGGATTCGCTCTCCATGCGCACGGTGTGGCAGGACGGCGAAGGCTCCTTCCATCGCCAAGTCGCGCCGCTCAGCCTGATCGTCAGCGCCTTCGCACCGGTCAAGGATGTGCGTAAGACCCTCACCCCTGATTTGAAGCCCGGTGCCAGTTCGCTCCTTCTGATCGACCTCGGAAAAGGTAAGAACCGCCTTGGTGCCAGCGCGCTCGCGCAAGTTTACAATCAAGTCGGCGATCAACCGGCGGATGCCGACGATCCCGCGCTCCTCAAGTCCTTCTTCGAGGCCATGCAGGAACTCGTTTCAGCTAAACTGCTCATGGCCTATCATGACCGCTCCGATGGCGGACTCGCCGTGACCCTCACAGAGATGGCGATCTCCGGCGGACGCGGCGTCTCTGTGGAGTTGAAAGGAGCGTGTGCATTAGAGACGCTCTTCAACGAAGAACTGGGTGCCGTGCTACAGGTCGCACACGACAAGCTCGATGCGGTCAAGGTGGTGCTCGCGAAGCATGGACTTGGCCATTCGCAGCTCTGCGCCTTAATTGGACAGCCCACAAATGATCGTGTGCTGAAGATCACGATGGGCGGCAAGCCCGTGATCACCCTGCCCCTCAGCCAGCTCCGTCGCACCTGGTCGGAACTCACCTATCACATGCAATCCCTGCGTGACAATCCCGACTGCGCCAAGCAGGAGTACGATAACGGCCTTGATGAACAAGACCCAGGCATGACCTTCAAGGTGACGTATGATCCACAAGGTGGCGCAGACATTCCTGTCTGCGCATCCCGTCCCCGTATGGCGATCCTTCGCGAACAAGGCGTCAATGGCCACGTCGAGATGGGTGCTGCCTTTGCATTTGGGGGCTTTGAGTCTGTAGACGTGCACATGACCGACCTCCTGAGCGGACGCGTGGACCTCAAAGATTTCAATGGCCTTGTCGCCTGTGGCGGCTTCTCTTACGGTGATGTACTCGGCGCTGGCTCCGGCTGGGCGCGCAGCATTCTTTACAACGACAAACTTCTGGCGATGTTCAAGACCTTCTTTGAACGGCCCGATACGATCACGCTAGGTGTCTGCAACGGCTGCCAGATGGTCTCGCAGCTCAAGGGTATCATTCCGGGCGCGCAACATTGGCCAGCCTTCCGTCGTAACGTCTCCGAACAGTTCGAAGCGCGCTTTGCGACATTGGAAGTGATGGACTCACCCTCTGTGCTGCTCAAGGGCATGACGGGTTCACGTCTGCCCATCGCTGTCGCGCATGGCGAAGGTTTGGCAGTCTTCGAGAATGCACAAGATGAAGCCACGGCCATCGCATCTTTGCGCTTTGTGGACGGCCGCGGACAGCCGACCGAGCGGTATCCTTGGAACCCTAACGGCTCCAAGGGCGGCTTGACGGGCTTCACCTCCGTAGACGGACGCGCCACCATTCTGATGCCGCATCCGGAACGCGGTTTCCGCTCCGTGCAGCTCTCCTACCGTCCCGACGACCTCTTCACCGGCGAAGCAGGCCCCTGGATGCGCCTCTTCCGGAATGCGTATGATTTCGTCATGAGCAAGCGTTAGATAAGAGAAGTAGCAGTGGGCAGTAGCAGTTGGCAGTTGGCATAGAGGACTTGGGACGTGCGACGTGGGACGTGCAGCACGGGAAGCTCAATGATTCGACTGGTCAAAACGTCAAATGGACAGAAAAATACATACCCCTTTTAATGCTCAGTTTTATATTGTTCTCACGATTATCATCGTTTTAGTGGTTGCGGTTGTCCTGCCAAACCTCCTCCGATCACGACGGCACTCTTCGGCAGATGCCTGTATCGCAAACATGAAGCAGTTGGAAGGTGCATGCGAACAGGCTTTACTGGCTGGTGCGACTGCAATAACATCGCCGATTCTTTCGCCTCGTCCCGCGGATCCGCTCGTCCCACTCATGGGGCACAACACTGATCTCGTGATCACCAACAAGGTCAGCAGATAATTAGAATTGAGGACTTGGGACGTGCGACGTGGGACTTGCAGCACGGGCTGGGAAACACGGCTGCTACCCTGTGCCTACTGAATCGTCTTCACGTTCTTCGGGCAGGCGGGATAGCAGCGGCCGCAGGCAATGCAGTTGGTACGGTTGGCCTCATGCTCAGCACGGCGACGCAACTGTGAAAGACCCAAAATGCGCAGGGCAATGATCAACCCGAGAATGCCACCTGCCACCGCACTTCCGACTCTGAAGCGCTGCGTGATCTCCCGAGCTTGTACCTCCAGCAGTTCACGCGTCAGCTTCTGCTTCTTGGCGGCCTCAACTGCTGGATAGAGTGCTTCGGTCTCAGGTGTATACTGCACCATTGCCTCGTATGTTTTCACCACCGGATGGGCTGGCGCCAGCAGAGTTCCGCCGGCCAGCCAGCCTCCGCAGGTAAGCGCGATGACGAGGACGGGCGCGAGCAGCAAGAGACGGACAAAGAGACGGAAACGACCTGCGCGCGTGGACGCGCTGGGGATCTCACGCGGGATCTCTACAGCCTCAACCGGGCAGACCCCCACGCAGAGGCGGCAGTTGATACAGGTCGCCTTGGTAATCTTGATGGGCTCCCACGCTAAACGCGAACAGACCTCCAACAGGACAGCATACGGACAAAAATAGCGGCAGTAGGGACGAGCAATCACCATGCCCAGCAAGAGCACAGCCATGCCCGTCAATAAGAGCGGCAATGGCGCGCTCCGACGGAAGAGTCCGACAAAGGGGTCGGTCCGGCAAATCAGATAGCCGGCTCCATTCAGCGTATAGACCACACCGAAGAGGAGCACGATCAAGGGGATCAGACGGAGGACCGCATTCACGGTGCGCGGAACACGCAAGGGACGGACGATAAAAAGATCCTGAAGCGCGCCGAGCGGGCAGACGGCAGAGCAAAAGACGCGTCCAAAGAGAAGGGCGAACAAAAGAGGAAGCGCGAAGAATGCGGCAATACCCCAGGCGAGTCCCCCACCTTGCCATGCTGCAACCGCAACATTCTGAATAGCGCCAATCGGGCAGAAGCAACCCTGCCGGACAAAACCGAACCACACCAAGCAGAGGAGCGAGAAGGCCAGTATCCAGAATCGGGAACGCACACGATGCACAAGCCACGTTGCAACACACAAAGCCACAAAAAGTAAGGCGACATCTGTCCCCTCAGAGACGACAGCTGTGACGGACGGATGATAAGCCTCTGGCACCACATGGCCCGTGTCGAACTGCGGTTGCGGAAAGCGCGACTCCGCCTGTGCACTCATGGCAAACGTACCACACAGAAGACTCGACAACAAACCGACAAAGTTCTTTTTTCTCACAGAGGCACAGAGGTCACAGAGAAAGAGAATATTTTTCTTTATATTGCCAACAGTGCTCTGCCACCTGCCAACTGCCAACTGCCAGCTGCCAACTACCAGCTTCATAGCTTCTCCTTGAGCAGATAGGGCGACTCTTCCGGCACGCGCACGAAGGCTTGAGCAGGGCAAAGTTCTGCGATGCGGCAGGTGTTACAATTCTTGCAACGATCATGACGCACCTGCAAATAGAGAGAACCGTTTCCAAAGTTGGCGCAACTTTTTACGCAGAGACCACAGCCCGTACAGAGCGGCTCCTTGATGGAGTATTCAAAATAGGGCGCTTCGATGAACTTACGCGCAATAGCGCCTGTGGGGCAGATTTGATTTTCAGCGGCCTCATCAAGACGAGGGGCGTCTGGTTTAAAGAAGCCGAAGCAGAGCTTGCAATAGCCACACATCGCATAGCCATGCGTACATTTGACAGCAGAGGGTTGAAGCACGCATGCGGTCTCGCACTTGCCACACTGGATACACTTACGCGGATCCAGTTGCCAGACCATCCGACCTGAGCGATGAAATCCAGATGCACGATAGACCAAGGCAGCCACAACAGAACCTGTTCCTGCCCGAAGAAGCCAAGATAGGAGATTTCGACGTGTTGGTGGACTTTTGCTCCCCGTCATTTCGTCCCCCTGATTGACGTTTTATTTTGCCGACGCAACGATCCGATTCTTCTCGTCGAGTCGCACGACTTTAGGCTGGTGCAATCGTTGTTCAGCCTCTGAAGCATGGCACCAGACCATCACAATTAAGCGGTCACCGACCGTTCCCAAGTGAGCCGTCGCACCATTTAAGCAGCACACCCCGCTACCACGGGGGCCCCGGATGGCATACGTCTCAAACCGATTACCGTTTTCGACATCTGCAACCAAGACCTTCTCATAGTGCAAGATGCCAACAGTGTCCATGAGGTCCTCATCCAAGGTGAGGCTACCCTCATAATCCTTGTTGGCTTCGGTCACACGAATATGGTGCAATTTTGATTTGAGTAGCGTCACTAACATAACTGTCCTATCATCTATTTCTGGGCAGGTCCCTAGACCGCCAAGGAAGAGGCCCGTACCTTCTCTGCTGTGATATTAATCGTCTTCACGTTCTTTTGGCCGGGAGCCTCGTACATGATCTCCATCATGAACGATTCCATGACCGCGCGCAGTCCACGCGCACCGGCTTTACGTTTCATCGCAAGCCGCGCCATTTCGCGCAAAGCTTCTTTTTCAAAGGTGAGATCAATACCCTCCATGGCCAGGAGCTTCTGATACTGATGGACGAGGCAATTTTTGGGTTCCGTGAGGACACGGACGAGATCATCCTCTGTCATCTCCGCCATCGAGGCGAGGACAGGGAGGCGTCCCGTGAATTCAGGAATCAAACCAAAACGGATCAAATCTTCAGGCTGAACTTCCAGTGGCTTCGCAACCATGTCGGCGCCATACACGACAGTGCCATGTTCCTTGACCACCTCTTTATACCCGATGCTCCGGCGACCCTCGCGCTGCTTGACGATCGAATCAAGGCCTACGAAGGCGCCCCCGCAGATAAAGAGGATGTTCCGCGTGTTGATCTTCAGGTACTCCTGTTGCGGATGTTTACGCCCACCTTGTGGCGGTACACGCGCAACTGTCCCTTCCAAAATCTTCAATAAGGCCTGCTGGACGCCTTCACCTGAGACATCGCGCGTGATCGAGACATTCTCCGTCTTGCGTGCAACCTTGTCAATTTCATCGATATAGACGATGCCACGCTCGGCACGGGCGATATCGCCATCTGCAGCCTGAATCAGATAGAGTAAAATATTTTCAACATCTTCACCAACGTAGCCCGCCTCGGTCAGTGTTGTGGCGTCCGCGATTGCAAAGGGTACATCCAACATCTTGGCGAGCGTCCGTGCAAAGAGCGTCTTGCCGCATCCGGTGGGCCCGATAATCAGGATATTGCTCTTCTCGATCTCGACATCTGCGAAGCGAGGATCGGGCTTGCCCTCCTCTTGCACAAGCCGCTTGTAATGATTGTGGACCGCGACCGAGAGAAGTTTTTTCGTCTGGTCATGTCCAATAATATGCTCATCGAGAAAGGACTTGATTGCCTTCGGAGCCGGGACTGTCAGTTTGGGTTGACGGGCTGCCGCCTTCCCCTTGGGCTGCTGGTCGAGCAGGAGCTGACTACAGACGCTAACACAGTCACCGCAAATATTGGCATCTGGCCCAGGGATAATGAGCTGGGTCTCAGCCTCACTCCTGCCACAAAAAGAACAGGTTAAACCTGGTGTTGATTTGCGAGCCATTCCTTATTTCTCCTGAGGCCGCTTGACGAGTACTTCGTCAACCAGTCCATAAATCTTTGCCTCTTCCGCAGACATGAAGAAGTCTCTGTCAGCATCAGCAGCCAATGTCGCAAAGGGCTTACCTGTATGAAACGCAAGAATCTCATTCAGCCGATCCTTCAAGCGCAGGATTTCCTTAACTGCAATGCTGATATCCGATGCCTTACCCTCTGCACCACCCCAAGGCTGATGAATCATGATTCGTGCGTTGGGCAGGGAGAAACGCTTTCCTTTACGCCCAGCCGCGAGCAAGACAGCGCCCATGCTGGCTGCTTGGCCGACGCAATAGGTTGCAATGTCACAGGTGAGATACTGCATCGTATCATAAATCGCCAAGCCTGCGGTCACTGAACCGCCCGGCGAGTTAATATAAATTGAGATCTCCTTTGTCGCATCTTGAGATTGCAGAAAGAGGAGCTGAGCAATGATGAGGTTGCTAACGGAATCGTCAATACCCGAACCGATGAAGACAATGCGGTCTTGTAACAGACGTGAGTAGATGTCCCACGAACGCTCGCCACGCCCGGTTTGTTCAACCACGATAGGAACCAACATCGATGCTTTTTCAATATTCATATTCATCCTCTATGCCTTCAACTGATCGACCAGCATCTTGATAACCTTCTGATTACGCACTTGACCGCGCAACTCAGCCATACGCTCATTCTTCTCGATACGCGCACGCAACTGGACAGGCGTCAAGTGGTACTCCCCTGCTGCCTCCTCCAACCACTGCTCGATATCCGCTTCAGTCGCTTCAACCTTTTCTGCGTCACCAATAGCGGCCAGCATGTAGCGTATTCGTAACTGACGGCGAGCCATGGAGGTTGCGCTCTCGACAATCTCCGCGCGGTTCTTTTCGAGATCTTCCTTGGTTGCACCACGTTGGCTTGCCTCTTCTGCCATACGTCCGAGCGTCTCGTTGATCTCCCGCTCCAGCTCAGACTGCGGAAGGTCAAATTCGGCCTTCTCCAAGAGTTTTTCAAGAATATCAGACT
>CAMBQV010000109.1 GCA_945870145.1 Akkermansia muciniphila | reverse complement strand
ATCCGTGAGCGCATCCTCGCAGGCACCAAAACCTTTGAGAGCGAAGCAGCAGAGCACTCCACCTGCCCCAGTGGGAAAGAAGGCGGAAGCCTGGGTTGGTTTGGTCGCGGCATGATGGTCCCCGAGTTTGATGGTGAGGCCTTTGCCATGAAGATCGGTGATATCAGCGGGATCATTGAGACGCAATTCGGTTACCACATCATCAAAAAGACCGACCATGAGAAGGGCGGCGAGACTGATTTTGATACCGTACGCGAACAGATTCGCGATCTGCTCCGCCACTCACGTCGAGGTGAAGCTATGACTGCTTATGTCTCGGAGTTACGTTCGAAGGCCAAGATCGAGATGGCATAATCCTTATGCCCGCCTTTTACGAGGGCGTAGAGCTTAGACAGGCAATTATTATGAACCACGAGATCTTATTCAGTCGAGCTTGTTCTAAAATTCCGGGTGGCGTGAACAGTCCGGTTCGCGCCTTCGGCAGTGTGGGTGGCACGCCTGTTTACATTGCCTCGGGTAAGGGAACCTCCCTCATGACGTGTGACGGAAGAACCCTGACTGACTTCTGCTGCTCGTGGGGCGCAATGATCTTGGGTCATGCCCATCCTGAGGTGGTCGAAGCACTCCAACGACAAGCGGAGAAGGGAACCACGTTCGGAATCAACACCGAGATCGAGGTCCAACTGGCCGAGCGTCTTTGCACGCTCGTACCCGCCCTCGAACGGGTGCGACTGGTCAACTCGGGCACCGAAGCGGTGATGACTGCTTTGCGTGTGGCCCGTGGCGTCACTGGACGCAATAAGATTGTCAAGTTCGACGGTTGCTATCATGGCCACAGCGACAGCGTCTTGGTCTCGGCGGGCAGTGGCCTTCTCACAGGGGGGATTACCTCCTCCCCTGGCGTCCCCCAAGAGGTCGCCAACGATACCTTTGTCGTGCCTTACAACGATCCAACCGCCCTTGAAGAACTCATGCGCGAACGCGGCTCAGAGGTTGCGGCGATCATTGTTGAACCTGTTGTGGGTAACATGGGGCTTGTCCAACCTGCAGAGGGTTATCTTCAGAGTTTGCGCCGCTGTGCCGATGCAAATGGCGCGGTACTCATCTTTGACGAAGTGATTACTGGTTTCCGCTTCGGACTTTGCTCGTATGCGCAACTCTGTGGCGTCACGCCCGATCTCATCACGCTGGGCAAGGTTATTGGCGGCGGGCTTCCCTTGGCTGCAGTCGGGGGTAAGGCTTCGCTTATGGAACAACTGGCGCCTTCTGGAAAAATTTATCAAGCAGGGACTCTCTCGGGAAATCCTCTTGCGGTCGTCGCTGGACTAAAGACCCTCGAGGTACTTGAGCGCGAGAACCCCTATCCGCGCATGGCCGCGTTGGGCAAACGACTGGCAGCAGTGATTAACCAGAAGGCACACGGATTTCACTGCGCGCAGTTCTCTGGCATTTTTACCATGTTCTTTGCCCCTGGCCCTATCCAAAATCTCGTGGACGCCAAACGAAGCGATACGAAGGCCTACGCCACCTACTTTCATCGCGCATTGGACGCTGGCTTTTACATGCCGCCAGCCCAATTCGAAGTTGCCTTTATCTCCGCAGCACATACAGAGGCGTGTATTGACCGTTTCTGTTCAACAATAGGATGATCCCTTTTTTATGACTACTGAATCCGAACCCAAAATTGAACGCATCTTCCGACTCCCACAGTCAACATCTAGAAATCCGTTCGTGCGCCTTTTCGGAGTGATTTGCGAGAGCCTCTTTGCTATCAAAGCCTTGGACAAAGCCTACGAAACCATTATGCGTTTGCCACACGATATCCCGTTCTGCGAACGTATCCTGCTCGCTGGATGCATACGAATGGGTTACAAGGAGAGCGATCTGGCAAAGGTCCCGAAAGAGGGACCGGTTGTGGTGGTCTCCAACCATCCCTTCGGCTTAGTCGAAGGAGTCATGCTACTCATCCTCCTACGCAAGATCCGTCCAGATGTAAAGGCGATGGCCAACTACATGCTGGGAAAGATCCCGGAGATGCGCGATGACTTTATCTTTGTCGATCCCTTTGGTTCAACGAATGCTACAAAGGCAAACCTCCGTCCAATCAAAGAGAGCCTCACCTGGTTAAAGGCAGGACATGTCCTCGTTGTCTTTCCCTCTGGAGAGGTCTCCAGCTTCGACACGAAGTCGCTCCGCATCCGT
Organism: Akkermansia muciniphila; assembly: GCA_945870145.1. Lineage (GTDB taxonomy): Bacteria > Verrucomicrobiota > Kiritimatiellia > RFP12 > UBA1067 > CAIZQW01. Next base: position 5,476 of record CAMBQV010000109.1, on the reverse strand, counting down.
GATCCCGCTTGGAGCACCTCCGCTGCCGCCTTCATTCGCAAGTCAGGGGCGACTGTGGTGCCGATGTATGTTCTCGGACGCAACTCGATCTTCTTCTATCTGATGGGATTAATCCATCCGCGTCTGCGCACGGCACTCTTGGGATACCAGTACTTCAACAAGAAGGGCCGTGTTCTCAAAGTCGCGATTGGCTCGCCTCTGACACAAAAGGCCTTGGAGCCCTTCTCGGCAGACGATGAACAGCTCACCACCTACCTCCGTTTCCGCTCCTATCTGCTACACGAGCGCAAGTTTCGTCGGGCGCGCCACTTCATCACCTTGCACCCGCCCATGATGCCGCCCATGCCGATTGTTCCCTCGATCCCCGATGAAGTTCTCGAGAAAGAGATCGCTACACTCCCTGAGTCGAGCAAACTTGTCGCAGCAGGCGACTTCATTGTCTTCATTGCAACAGCCCAGCAGATCCCCTCCTGTATCCACGAGATCGGACGTTTACGTGAGATCACCTTCCGTGCCGTCGGCGAAGGAACGGGAAATGAGATCGACCTCGACAAGTTCGATTCGTACTACATGCACTTGGTCATGTGGAACGTGGCGCGTAAAGAGATTGCCGGCTCCTACCGTCTGGGACTCTCTGACGTGATCATCGAAAAATATGGAGTCAAAGGCCTTTACACCAGCACGCTCTTCGAGTTTGACATGCGACTCATCGAGAAGCTCCCCCCTCTCATCGAGATGGGACGCTCCTTTATCCGGCTGGAATACCAGAAGGCCTATACCTCGCTCTTCCTGCTCTGGAGAGGCATTGCGATGTTTGTCGCCCACAACCCCAAATATCGGGCCCTATTCGGACCAGTCAGCATCACGAACGAATATCGCGAGTCCTCTCGTTGTATGATTCTCGCCTCCATGCGCCAGACTTGCATGGACGAAGAACTCGCCACCCTAGTCAAGCCCAAGTTCCCTCCGCATCCGCCGCACCGTTCGGAATGGACCCTGCCGGAGTATCGCCACTTGCTCAATGACTTCGAACAGGTGGCCGATTATGTCTCGGAGATTGAGCCTGACGGCAAGGACGTTCCCGTGCTCCTGCGCCAATATCTGAAACTGGGGGGGAGGCTCCTCTCCTTCAATCTCGACCCAGATTTCAGTTCCGTCGTGGATGGTTTGATCGTCGTCGACCTCTCCCGTACCCCCTTAAAGACCTTAAGACGCTACATGGGCAATGATGCAGAGGCCTTCCTGAAATGTCATGGCATGATCGAGGAGACACCCACCCCTGTCGCAGAAAAGGAAGGCTGATGCTAACGCAGTTATCCGTCCGGAACCTTGCTATTGTTGAGGAAGCCTCAGTGGCCTTCGGCCCTGGACTCAATATTATCACGGGTGAAACAGGTGCAGGAAAATCTGTACTCATGGGGGCGCTTGACTTGGTCCTGGGTGGACGTGCCGACAAATCTGCGATACGAGAGGGCGCTCAAGAGGCAAGTGTCGAGGCTACATTCTCCCTCAACGCCCCAGAAAAGGTTGATCTGTTGCTGAGCGAAAGTGGTCTGCCAACCTGCGAAGAGGGAACATTACTAATCCGACGACTCATCTCCTCAACAGGGACGGGCCGTTGCCTCGTGAACGATGCTCAAGCCACGCTTCAGACACTCCGCAAGATCGGCTGTCTGCTCGTTGACATTCACGGACCCTACGACCATCAATCCCTGCTGGATTCCGACTTCCAGCGGCGCGTGTTAGATGCCTATGGCCATTGCACGCCTTTGCTTGAGGCTTATGCAGAGATCTGGAGCGAACGCGAAACCTGCCAACGCCAACTTGATGAATTACAGGGAGGCGCCTCCACTGTCACCGAAGAGATTGATCGTCTCCAGTTCATGGTTGATGAGATTAACGCAGCCCACCTCTCAGAGGCAGACGAGGAGGAACTGATCCAGCGGCATGCCGAGGTGGCCAATGCCGAGCAGATCCTCTCCCTCGGGTCCGCGATCGCGAGTGTTCTGATGGATGGCGACAGCTCGGCCTTTGACCTGCTCGCCTCATCCCAAGTCCAACTGAGCGAACTCGCCAACATCCTTCCAGAGGCAGGCGAATGGCGTAAAGAGACTCAAAATATCGCCACCCAACTTCAGGAACTGGGGCGCGCATTAGACGACCGGTTGAGCAAGATCGACTCAGACCCCGAACGCCTCCAGCAATTGGAAGAGCGCATGGCGCTCGTGCAAAAGTTGAAGCGCAAATATGGCGGCAACGTAACCGCCATCCTGGAGACCTGCGAAAAGCATGAACTCCGGCTTCAAGATCTCCTCACCCGCACCGAGCGAATCGAGAAGCTCAACACGACCCTTTCCGCACTGACGGCCACCCTGACCGGCAAAGCGAAACGCCTCACAGAAGCCCGCAAGGTTGCTGCCTTAAAACTGGCCAAGGCGATTACAACCGAATTGAGGGATTTGGGCTTTCTCAAGTCCGGCTTCTCCGTGGATTTGACGCCGAGCCCCCCTGCTCCGCACGGAGCAGATGATGTTTCGTATGGCTTCGCCCCCAATCCTGGCGAGCCAATGCGCGCCCTTAAAGCGATCGCCTCCAGCGGTGAAATTGCACGCGTCATGCTGGCGGTCAAGGCCGTGTTAGCTTCCCACGACAGCATACCTGTCCTTGTCTTCGACGAGATTGATGCCAATATCGGCGGCGAGGTCGGACGGGCTGTCGGACAGAAGTTGCGTAGAGTCGCCAAAGACCACCAGGTTATCTCGATCACCCATCTGCCGCAATCCGCGGTCTACGGCCAGCAGCACTACCGCGTGACCAAGGACGTGGTCAAGAACCGTACCCGCATGCAGATCACCCTGTTGGAGGGAAATGCCCGGGTCGACGAAATCGCGCGCATGCTGGGTGGCAAGGGCCTCACCAGCGTCATCGAGAGTCATGCACGCGAACTGCTCGCTTCAGCAACGTTTTAACATCACACAACAAAAGGGGGACCTCTATGGCACGCAACAAGAAAGAGCTTCAGGGCATTACCCAGCTGGGAAACAAAAAGACCCCCTACTCCGACACTTACAATCCGGGACTTCTGGAGACCTTTATCAATAAGCATCCTGGGCGCGACTACTGGGTCACCTTTGATTGTCCGGAGTTCACGTCACTCTGCCCCATGACCGGACAACCCGATTTTGCCACGATCACGATCCGGTACATCCCGGATCAGCGGATGGTCGAGAGCAAATCGCTCAAACTCTATCTCTTCAGCTTCCGGAATCAAGGCGATTTTCACGAGGATTGCGTCAACATGATCCTCAACGACCTCGTCAAACTCATGGCGCCCCGCTATCTGGAGGTGCTCGGCACCTTCAATCCCCGCGGCGGCATCGCCATCATTCCTTTTGTCAACTACGGCAAACCCAAAACGCGCTACGCCAAGCTGGCCGAAGCTCGCCTCAACACCTATGTATTCGCTTCAAAATAAGACTCCCAAAAGCGGGTTTCATACAAAAGGGCGCTTGACGAAACTCCCCTAATAAGACTATAGTATTGATCTAAACGAAGTTTATATAGATTGTTTTAAAAAGTAACGATTTGTTGCTTGGAATTGGGGATTTTATGACGACCGCAATTATTGTCGCAGCCGGGAAAAGTGAGCGCATGGGCACTGGCATGGACAAGGCCTTTTTAAGTCTTGGGTCCAAACCCATTGTCGCTTGGTCTCTACTAGCATTTCAGACCTGTATTGATATTGACAACATCATCCTCGTGGTCCGCAAGGATCAAGTGCTCGCCGCAAAAAGCGTTGTTCACATGTTTGGCATTTCAAAGCTGCACGCCATCGTCGGTGGCGGAGGCAAGCGCCAAGACTCGGTCATGGCAGGCATGGCAGCGATGGCACCTGAAACACGTTTGGTGGTGATACATGATGGCGCCCGGCCCTGTGTAACCCCCGCGTTGATTACCGAAACAGTCCGCTACGCCAAGCGCCATGGAACAGCCATTGCAGCGGCACGTATCTGGGACACGGTTAAGTACGTTGAAAAGGGAAACACCGTTGATCGCACGCTTGATCGGACCAAACTCTGGGCGGTTCAGACCCCACAGGCTTTTTCAGCGGATCTCCTAAAACGCGCTTACAAAATGGTTGTCGAGAAGAAAGAGACCGTCACGGATGAGGCGAGTGCTGTGGAACTGTTGGGGGAACCTGTGCGCCTCGTCGAATGGACACGCCCCAATATCAAAATTACCACTGTGGAAGACATGCCGCTTGCGGCAGTTGCGATGAAGTTGAATTAACATGGAAAAAAAAGTTGCCATTTTCGGGGATATCCATGCAAACCTCGAAGCGTTGATTGCTGTCATCAATGATGCCAGTAATCGAGACGTAACTGATTATGTTTGTCTAGGAGATGTTGTCGGCTACAACGCTAGCCCATCGGAATGTATTCATATTGTTAGGGAGTTGGGATGCGTGACGGTCAGAGGAAACCATGACCACTATTGCTCCCACGACGAAAATCTTGATGACTTTCAGCCTTTAGCAGCGAGTGTCATTGCTTGGACGCGTCGTCAACTCTCGGATGACGATGTCTTTTGGCTGAAGAATCTACCCCTTCGAAAGTCTGTTTCTGGTTTTACAATTGTGCATAGCACCCTCGATATGCCGGACCACTGGGGTTATGTCTTTGATTCACTCTCTGCAGAAGCCCACTTCAACTATCAGATGACCACCCTCTGCTTCTATGGCCATACCCATGTGCCGATGATTTATGAGAAGAATGCAGGGATCCGTCGTTACGACCCCTATACCATTAAGATCGCGGCAGGCACCAAGTACTTTATCAACGTCGGTAGCGTGGGCCAACCCCGAGACGGGAACCCTGATAGCTCCTACGTGATTTACAAGCCTACGTCGCGCGAGATCGAATTCGTACGTGTACCGTATGACATCCAGACCTCCATGGAAAAGAATATTAAGGCGGGACTCCCCGAACGGTTGGCTCAACGTCTTGCCCAAGGCAAATAACCCCCCAGAGGCACCCCTCTCATGTCCATCCTCATCAAGCAGGTGATCCATAACGGTGCTCCCTGTGATGTTTTCATCGAGGGCAACCGTTTTAAGAAGATTGCACCTCACATTGACTGCGCTGCTGATCAGATCATTGATGGCCACCATAAGGCTATCCTTCCTGCTTTTTATAACACACACAACCATGCAGCGATGACCAGCATGCGGGGATATGCGGATGATATTGATCTTTTTCCTTGGTTGAAGAACCATATCTGGCCCTTTGAAGCGTGTATCACATCAGAGGATGTCTATCACTGTACCCGGCTAGCCATCCTTGAGATGATCCGCGGAGGGACCGTCTTTTTTAATGACATGTATTGGTTTTCAACCTCGACCGTGCGAGCTGTTGAGGAAATGGGGATTCGGGCTGCTATCGGACGCCTCTTCATTGAATCGAGCCCAGGCGTGATC
>CAMBQV010000108.1 GCA_945870145.1 Akkermansia muciniphila | reverse complement strand
TTGACCTCTTGGCGGTTCACGATTATACGCACATGGAAGCGCTTCCCGACCTCTCTGCTTATTCGAAGGTCCATCTGGTGGCCTGGAGTTTAGGGGTTTGGGCAGCGGCGAAGGTGCTTGAGGGGACGCCTCTCCTTTCGCGCATCAGTAATGCTCTGGCCATTAACGGAACGCTGACCCCGATTCATCCACAGGAGGGGATTTCCCCAGAAGTTTTCTCTGGCACCATTGTGAACTGGGCTGATGATCGTGCCCGTGAAAAATTCGGAATACGGGTCAGCGGGACAACCGAAAGCTTTTCCAGACGCTCGACAGAGAGCCAAGTTGAGGAGTTGGTTGCACTTCATAAAAGTCTGTCAACAACACACCAGCCAGCGAATATTTTCACAAAGGCGTTGATCGGGACGAAGGATCGCATCTTTCCGCCTTCGGCGTTGCGTGCTTTCTGGTCCAAGCATCCTGATGTTCATGTCCTTGAAAAGCCGCTTTTGCATGACCCTTTTGTGAGTCTGAATTCGTGGGAGGAGGTCCTCGCATTTGCAAAAGCCTGACATAACTCGTGTTCATCAGCGTTTTCGTCGCGGACTCTCAACCTATCAGGAGGCTGCGCATGTGCAGCGGCGCATGGCGCAGGCGCTCTATGAGTTATTGTTGCAGACCACGCCGATGCGCCAGTTTGGGACCGTGCTTGACCTCGGCTGTGGAACCGGACTTTTGACGGATGCGTTTGCGTCCGCCTGTCACTGGAACGCCCTTCACCTCTATGACCTGCTTGATGAGTGCCAGCGCCTTCATGCGCAACGTCCCAAAACCCAATTCCATCAGGCGGATCTCAATAGTTACGACATGTATCCGGCGGCGGATCTGATTCTGTCGGGTGCGACCTTCCAATGGATTCACGATCTTGATGCGCTCTTCGCCCGCTTGCACAGGGTCCTGAAGCCTGGAGGCCTGCTGGTCTTTTCAACATTTGGGCCGCGTAACCTCAAGGAAGTTCATGCCATTCAGGATTCTGGATTGGCTTATCTTTCGACTGTGGAATTAGCAGACAAGCTTTCAGGAGCTGACTTTGAACTGCTGCATCTCGAAGCAACGCAGGAGGTCCTCTCCTTCGCTTCGCCGCGCGATGTGCTGGAGCATCTCAAGGCCACTGGCGTGACTGCCAGCGCCAAGAACAGTGTCTGGACAAAGGCGACGTTGCGAGCCTTTGAAGAAGAGTATCAAGCGTTCCGTACTTCCGATAACCGCTATCCGCTGACCTACACGCCAGTCTATTGCATCGCGAGAAGATAGGAGAAAGTGGCAGTAGGCAGTAGCAGTTGGCAGTTATTCTTCAAAAAAAAACGGATGAACAACTTTTTCCCGCAGAGGCGCCCACCTTCGCCAAGGCTACGGCGGACAGGCAGGGGCGCAGAGGAGATTTTTGTGTGTTTCGTGGGCAAATAATTGAAGTTATAGAAAAGCCCACCTTTCCACTATTCCATTATTCCAGCTGGATGTTCTTCCACTCCTACCTGTTGCGGTACTGTAATTTGATCTTCACGAGCTCAAGAAATATTTCAAAGACATCCCAAAATCTTAACTTGGTGCCCGGGACATCATGCCAGGACTTCAGGTGAAGTTGCTCGAGATTTTGAGACAGGAACGTACTGCCATAGGCTTGCTTCATGCGAAGGAAGAGTTCAAGGTCGAAAAGCCAGCGGGCGATAAAGGGCGCGTTAAATATCTTGGAGGCGAGGTCGGCTGTGAAGAGCTTTGCGCCGCATTGGGTGTCGTGGATGGGCAATCCGATGAGGGTGTGAATAATGACACGCATGATGGCGCTGATGAGCTTGCGGGAGGGGGATCGCTTGATGTTCGCCGCAGGTTCCTTTTTTCGGAAACCCACGACTGCTTGCAGGCGTGTCTCGTGAGCAAAGGCTTCAACAAAACGGTCGAGCTCAGCAAGCGGCGTGGCGAGATCAGAATCCCAGAAGCCGACAAGATCAACGGCGGGTGATTTCTCTGCAAGCATGGTCAGGACGCCTTGACGGACTGCCTCGCCCTTGCCAGAATTATGGTCCAGTGAAAGGGTTTTGATGGAGAGGGTCGGGTGTTCTGCTGCGAAGGTGGCTAGAAGGTCGCTGGTGCGGTCGGTGCTCCCGTCATTGACAAAGCAGAAGATGGTGTAGGGATGGGTCTTGAGGAAGGCTGAATAGGCCTCAAGATTAAGGCGCTTGGCTTCATTGAAACAGGGGATAACCAAAGCGACACGTTTGGTTTGTTCAACTGCTGTATTTGGTGATGGAACCATAAGTTTTCAAGTATACCTGCGCGTACGTTAAAAGGCAAGCCCACCTTCCGATGCGGATAGCAATATTTAGGATGTCTTTAGAGGGGCGTTCGTGGTATACTTTTTGCTCATTTGTAACTTAAAAGAAAGAGGATTTTAAAATGGCACTGGGTGTTGGAATCGTCGGCCTTCCTAATGTAGGCAAATCAACCTTGTTCAATGCATTGACGCGTGCGCAGAATGCGGAGGCTGCCAATTATCCATTTTGTACGATCGAGCCTAATAAGGCGACCGTCCCTCTTTCGGATGTCCGGCTTGACGCGTTGACCAAAATTGCGAAACCCGAAAAAGTGGTTAAAGCAACGGTTGACTTCATTGATATCGCGGGTCTTGTCCGCGGCGCGAGCAAGGGCGAAGGACTCGGAAACAAATTTCTGGCCAATATCCGTGAGAGCAGTGCTATCTTGCAGGTGGTCCGCTGCTTTGCCGATAATGACGTGGTACATGTCGAAGGGGGGATTGATCCGATCCGCGACATTGAGATCATTGAGACGGAGCTCATCCTGGCGGATATGCAATCGCTTGAAAAGCGCTTAGACCGCGTGGGGCGCATGGCCCGTTCAGATAAGGACCTGCGTAAAGAGGTCGAAGCCATGGAGCTGCTGATGAAGCACCTGAATGACGAAAAACCTGTGCGCACCTTCCCGCGCAGTGAGAATGATCCTATTTTGACGACCTTGACCGAGTTGCAGCTGCTGACGGATAAGCCAGTTATCTATTGTGCGAATGTGGGTGAGACAGAAATTGCTCAGGACAATGAGCAGGTGGCCCGTGTGAAGGCGTACGCAGCGGCTAAAGGGTGCGACGTGGTTGTCATCTCCGCGAAGATGGAGGCTGAGATGGTTGGGTTATCCGATGCTGAGCGGGATGATTTTCTGACCTCTTATGGTTTGCAGGAGAGCGGCTTGGACCAGACCGCCCGCATGGCCTATCATACACTCGGACTTGCCAGTTATTTTACGGTTGGCCCCAAAGAGGTCAGAGCTTGGACCTTCCATCGCGGCTGGAGCGCGCCGAAATGCGCGGGTGTGATTCATACGGATTTCGAACGAGGCTTCATTCGTGCGGAGGTTATTTCGTATAACGACTATATCCGTCTAAATGGTGAAGCAGGGGCAAAGGCCGCAGGGGTGATGCGTGTTGAAGGCAAGGAATATCTTGTGCAGGATGGTGATGTTATGCACTTCCTCTTCAACGTATAACCAAAAATTTTATACTAACAACAAACATGGAGGAAGCGATGATTGCAAAACCTGTTCATGGACAAGGACCTGACGAAAAAGGTTATTTCGGAAAGTACGGAGGGATGTATCTTCCTCCTCAATTGGAAAAGCCCTTTGCAGAGATCATCGAGGCTTACCACCGGATCGCGAATGATTCTGCCTTTATTGCCGAGCTGAGAAGTATCCGCAAGACCTTCCAGGGCCGTCCGACGCCTGTTTATCATGCCCGCACGCTCTCCTTGAAGAATGGCGGCGCGCATATCTATTTGAAGCGTGAAGATCTGAACCATACGGGCGCTCACAAAATCAACCATTGCATGGGTGAGGGTCTGTTGGCCAAGTTTATGGGCAAGAAAAAGCTGATTGCTGAGACGGGTGCTGGACAGCACGGTGTCGCGCTTGCAACAGCCGCTGCCTATTTCGGGCTGGAATGTGAAATTCACATGGGCGATGTGGATATCGCCAAGCAAGCCCCGAACGTCACACGCATGAAGCTTCTGGGTGCTAAGGTGGTGCCGGTCTCTTTTGGTCTCCGGACACTCAAGGAGGCTGTGGACTCCGCCTTCATGGCCTACTTGGCTGATTACGAAAATTCTATTTATTGCATCGGATCCGTAGTCGGTCCGCATCCCTTCCCGTTGATGGTCCGTGACTTTCAGAAGGTCGTGGGCATCGAGGCCCGTGAACAATTCATGGAGATGACAGGCCAGTTGCCAGATGCGATCTGTGCGTGCGTCGGGGGCGGTTCGAACGCGATGGGTCTCTTTACGGCATTCTTGAATGATCCTGTGGCGATCTATGGTGTCGAGCCTTTAGGCAAAGGCCCCGCAGTCGGCGACCATGCCGCGACCATGTCCTATGGACGTGAAGGCATTATTCACGGCTTCAAGTGTTACCTGCTCCAGAATGATGATGGTTCTCCTGCTCCGGTCTATTCGTGCGCAAGCGGCCTGGATTATCCGGGTGTGGGTCCGGAACATTGCCATCTGAAGGATTCAGGTCGTGTGCAGTATGTGACTTGCTCGGATGATCAATGCAAAGATGCATTCTTCAAGCTCTGCCGCAGTGAGGGAATCATTCCCGCGATTGAGAGCGCTCATGCAGTTGCCTATGCGCTTGAAAAGGCGCGCGAGATGAAGAAGGGCTCTATTCTCGTGAATCTGAGCGGACGCGGTGACAAGGACATGGACTATGTCGTTGAAAACTGGGGCATCGGAGAGTGAGGAGGCGGTAGAAGGTAGGAAGTAGGAGGGAGTAGTTAGATGGATAGTGCGATCACGGCCTTCCGACGAACTGCCATTGAATCCCTCTTGCGGATGCGCGACCCTGACACCGGCGTGTGGACAGGGGAGCTCTCTTCCAGTGCCCTGAGCACGGCTTTGACCCTTGTGGCCTTGATGAAGGAGGCTTCCTGTAAAGATCAGACAGAGGCCTCTGTCTCATGGCTTCTTACTCACCAGAATGGCGACGGAGGGTGGGGAGATACATCCTCCAGTCGTTCCAACCTCAGCACCACACTCCTGGTACGTTCAGCCTTGCGGGTTGTTGAGCGCAGGCGAACATCCGAGGTGCTGTGTGCTGCGCTTCAGCAGTCAGATGCATGGCTCATTCGGAAGATCGGTGGAATCTCCTTCCCAACGCTGGCAAAGGCACTTCAAGAGATCTATCAGGAGGATCGTACCTTTGCTGTTCCCATCTTGACCTTTGTGGCCATCTGTGAAGAGGATGTCCGTCTTTGGAAAAAAATTCCCGCCTTGCCCTTTCTTTTTGCCCTCCTGCCACACAGCCTCTATCGTTTTTTCAAACTGGAGGTGGTCAGTTATGCGCTCCCTGCTCTTATTGCCATTGGAATGTGCAGGAATAGATGTCGGGCTGGCAAATGGCGAGGTCTGACCCTCAGCGCCCTCTTCGCGAAACCGTTGTTAGCTAAACTGGAAAAGTTGCAACCTGAGCACGGTGGATTCTTGGATGCCACCCCGTTGACAGCCTTTGTCGCTTTGGCCCTGGAGCAGATGGGCTATGAGACGCATCCAGTGACCCAACGCGCCAAGGCCTTTCTCAAAGCCTCTCTGCGTCCGGACGGGAGTTGCGCCATTGACTCGAATCTCCGGATCTGGGTGACGAGCCTTGTAACACGTGCGCTGTTGGCTTGCCGCGATGAGCAGAAGTTTCCGCGTGCGGAACAGGAGCGGATCGCTCGCTGGCTACTGTCGAAGCAATTCCAGAAGACGCATCCGTATACCGGGGCTAAGCCTGGTGGCTGGGCGTGGACCGATTGCGTAGGGGGTGTTCCAGATTCGGATGACACCAGTGGAGCATTGATTGCGCTTTATCACGTGAAGCAGCAGGGGAGTGAGGTTTCTGTTGATGAAGCTGTCCGTGCTGGACTAGCCTGGTTGATGAGCGTGCAAAACAGCGATGGAGGAATGCCCACCTTTTGCAAGGGGTGGGGACGTCTCCCTTTCGACCGGAGTTGCCCGGATATTTCAGCACACGCCCTGCTAGCCTTTCTCTATTGGAAGGACCTTGCTGTGGGTGCTGAGGAGACGATTGAACGCCTGGTTGCTTATCTGGCGCGGACGCACTGTGAGGATGGAAGTTGGATTCCATTATGGTTCGGCAATGAAGAGTCTGCGCTCAAGCTTAATCCGATCATCGGCACCGCAAGAGTTCTTGATGCCCTTCTGCAACTGCTCAAGACGGGCCATCCCAGCTCTCCCGTGATTGAGCGGATGATCGCTCGTAGCATTGCCTTTCTCTTGCGCGAACAGCGGCCAGAGGGTTCCTGGGGGGCGGGAACGTGTGGAACCCATGAGGAGACCGGCTTGGCAGTGATCGCGTTGAAAAAATCACCCCTTCCTTCTGCGCGCGAAGCTGTGGCGCGAGGGCGGCGCTGGCTGGTCGAGCAGGGACAAGAAATAGTGCCTGCACCGATTGGTCTCTATTTCTCATTGCTTTGGTATCACGAAAAAATGTATCCTTGGGTGTGGACCTTGGAGGCCTTGGCAGAAAATGACTATGATGCGTGACAATAGTGATTCAACATTATCTCAATTGGAAGCGAAGATCGGCTATGTCTTTGGAGACAAAGCGCTCGTAAAACGCGCACTGACAGCTCCCTCGTATCGCGCAACGCATGGCTTGGGTCCGCAGGAGGACAACCAGAGGTTGGAGTTTTTGGGGGATGCAGTACTGGGATTGCTGGCCGCTGAGTATGCCTATCATCGCTTCGACCACCAAGCGGAAGGTTTTTTGACGATCCAGCGGAGCCATTTGGCGAGCGGGCGGGCATTGGCTGACACGGCGCGTCAGATCGGACTCGGAAGTTATTTGCGAATTGGACTCAGTGACGAAAACACAGGTGGCGTTGAAAAGGAAAGGCTCCTCGCGGATGCTCTTGAGGCACTGCTGGGGGCTGCCTGGATTGACGGCGGAATGCCAGCCGTCACAACAATCTTTCAGAGAATTCTCCAGCAGAAGGTCGAAGAGGCTCCTGCCAACCATTGGGAAAATAATCCAAAAGGTTGTTTGCAATCGATCTGTCAGCACCATGCCTGGGCAGACTCGCCGACCTACGAGCTTCTCGAATCCACAGGTCCTGCACATGAGCCGTTCTACACGGTGCGTGTGAGCGTAGCAGGGGGTATCGATGCGACAGGGACAGGACGTTCCAAGCGCATTGCCGAGGCAGATGCCGCAGCGCATCTGCTCAGCATCCTCGCGGAGAAGAATATTTTGCCCTGAACAAATCAGAAGTCAGAGGTCAGAAGTCAGAGGTCAGAGGTCAGAAGGCAGAAGTCAGAAGGCAGAAGTCAGAAGTCTGATCTCTGATCTCCGACTTCCGATCTCTGAACTTACGATCCCGGGTGAACGAAGGGTGTCTTGGTTGCGCAGAGGGGGCACACGGCCGGTTCCCAGACCTCTGGAGCCATCTTCAGGAGGGAGAGCGTGGGGGTGCCAAAGGAGGCTTGGCCAGCGCTACGATCCACGAGGACCAAAACAGCGACGACTTCCGCACCTGCGGCTTTCACGATATCAATCGTCTCTTGGACACGGCCACCGCGCGTGATCACATCCTCTGCAACGATATAGCGTTCGCCGGGCTTAATGGAGAAGCGGCGCATCACCAGCTTGTTATCCTGCTTCTCGGCAAAAATACACTTCACGTCCAGCTCGCGTGCAACCTCGTGTCCGACTAAAATGCCGCCCAAGGCTGGGGAGATGACACCATCAATCTTTCCAATCTTCATCTCGGCTTGCATCCGCTTGACCAGCTCGCTGCAGAGGCTTCCCGCAATACGGGGATAGCGCAAGACATTGGCGCACTGGAAAAAGCGATTGCTGTGCAAGCCAGACCGCAGTTCGAAATGGCCTGTCAGCAAGGCGCCGGTATCAGCAAGCATTTTGAGAATATCTGTTTCGTTCATAAGGATTCCTTTTTGTTGTTTGTTTACAGTGGGTGAATCACACCATTCCTCAGTTCCA
>CAMBQV010000107.1 GCA_945870145.1 Akkermansia muciniphila | reverse complement strand
TCAAAAGTGAAAACTTTTGGCTTTTTCGTTTGTTCTCGGGGATGAGGACCCCCGGGTCCGAACAAAAGAGCGCAAAGGGCATTTTTTTCTGGACTGGAGGGACGCGCTTTGTCACGTCCGGCCACGACAGAGCGTGGCCCTCCAGAGTTGTCGTTGGTCGATGTAGATCAAAGTCTAAGAGACAATGAGACTCAAAAAGTCTTCGGGGTCCTGCGTCTCGTCCTTGGAGTCTTGAGGTCTTAGCCTCTTGGCGTCCTCAGCAAAACTCCCCTTACCGCTGATACGTCGCGGGGTCAACAGGGACGATATTGAAATTTGGCGTCCAGTGGGGTGAGGCGGAGTAGAATTTCATCGCGGTGTTGAAGACGAGGTCTTGGATGACCTTTTCCGCGTGACCGTCTTTGCGCATGTAGTCCACAACCTTGATGAGGGAGAGGGGATCTGAGACGCCCCAGTCGGCGGAGCCGTTGACAATCACCCGTTCCTGGCCATATTGTTTGACCATGGCGGAAACACGCTCGGGATTCAGCTTGGAGTAGGGGTAGACGGTCATGCCGGCATAGCAACCCGAATCGAGGGTATGCTTGATGGTCTCCTCCGTGTTGTGATCGACATCAATGCGTTCAACCGTGAAGCCATGCACCTTGATGAGGTCCAGGATGCGCAACGCGCCACGCAGCTTTTCGACATGGGGTAGATGCAGGATCACTGGCATCTTGCGATCCTCGGCGATCTGGAGCTGGCGCAGCATCGCGTGCTCTTCGTTGGGGGTGATGAGGTTGAGTCCGACCTCGCCTAAGGCGACGCAACGGGGATGGTCGAGGTAGGGGATCATCCCGTCAATTACCTCGTCAGCCAGAACGCGGTCATCCGCCTCTTTGGGATTCATGGCGATCGCGCTGAAGTGGTCGATGCCAAAGCGGGCGGCCCGGACGGTTTCGAACTCGAGGATCAGTTTGAAGTAGTCAAAGAAGGAGCCCGCATAACGGCGATTAGAGCCGAGCCAGAAGGAGGGTTCCACGCAGGCGCGCATCCCTGCCGCATACATGGCCTGGTACTCTTCCGTGGTCCGTGAAAACATGTGAATATGGGGTTCAATGATTGTCATACGCGCTCCACTAATGCCGTTGCCATAACAGAGATGCCTTCACGGCGTCCGACAGCATCCATACCTTCGTTTGTTTTTGCCTTGACCGAGACTTGAGTGAGATGAATATCCATGATCTCGGCAAGCCGGGTTCGCATGGCGAGAATGTAGGGGCCCATCTTGGGTGCCTCAGCAATAATGGTGGCGTCGGTGTTGACGATCCGCCATCCCGCGCGTGATAACCGCGAAACGACCAGCGCGAGGAGGTTCATACTGTCGGCACCCTTCCATTGGGGATCCTTGTCAGGAAAGTGCTGTCCAATATCGCCATCCGCGACTGCGCCCAGCAAGGCATCGCAGAGCGCATGCGCAAGGGCGTCCGCATCGGAATGTCCTTGCAAGCCGTGCTCATGGGGGAGAGTCACCCCACCCAAGATGAGGGGACGACCTTCCATCAGCCTATGAGAGTCAAAACCTATGCCTGTACGAAACATAATGGATTAATTGCCTTATTGCGTGATTACCGCTTCGCTTTCGGCGTTCGCCGAATGGTTTCCGCTGCGCTCCAACGAGCCTTATTCAAATTGGACGTTCAATGTTCAATGTTGAATGTTCAATTTTTTAAATCCACTGCCGACTGCTACTGCCGACTGCTACTTCCCCGCTCCGGGACTTACCGAGCATCTTCCAGAACCGGCTTTTCGTCGCTGTTCAGGACGCGGGAAACCGCACCCCGTGCAATTTCGATCGTGACTTTGGGCGAGACCTCGACTAGGAAGGTGCCTTCCTTGACTTCAGCGACAGTGCCGATCAGGCCACCCGCAAACAGAATACGTTGGCCGGCGCGGAGTTCGGAGATCAGTTTCTGGCGTTCCTTCTCCTTGCGCTGCTGGGGACGGATCATCATAAAATAGAAGATACCGAATACGAGAATCATCGGGAGGAGCATGCCGCTGATCCCTGCCAAGCCGCCCTGTTGCGCGGGTGCCGCGACTTGGGCCATCATCATGAGTGTGTTCATTATTATTCCTTTCGTAGTGTCATTGCCAGTTCCTTACGCCACTCGGCGAAGGAATCATTGGCAATCGCTTCGCGCATCTCGCGCATAAATTCCAGATAACGGTGCATGTTGTGAATCGTCAGCAACCGGACGCCTAGGATCTCGCTCACATTGATCAAGTGACGGATGTAGGCGCGGGAGAAGTTCTGGCAGCAATAACAGGTGCATCCTTCTTCAACGGGACGCAAATCTGTTTTGTAGGAGCCCCCCTTTACGGGATAGGAGCCTGTGCGCGTGTAGGCTGTTCCATGTCGCGCCACACGGGTGGGAATGACACAGTCGAACATATCCACTCCACACGCGACGGACTCGCACATCTGGAACATATCTCCCAGCCCCATCACATAACGCGGCCGGTCGCGTGGCAAGAGACGTGAGCCATCCGCAACGCCTTTGAGCATAATATCCTCAGGTTCGCCCACACTTACGCCACCCACAGCATAGCCGTCAAAGCCCATGGCGATAAGCTCTTTCGCGCAGTGTTCCCGCAAGTGCGTGTATTCGCCCCCTTGGACGATGCCAAAGACGAGTTGCCCTGGGGCTCGTGGCTGCTCCAAACATTGTGCAGCCCACTTCAGGGTCTTGGTCACGGATTTCTGCGCATAGTCGGGTTCACAGGGATAGGGCATGCACTCATCAAAGCACATGGCAATGTCTGAGCCGAGGATGCGCTGGACTTCCATGGATTCCTTGGGGCCGAGAAAGAAGTTCGCTCCATCGATATGCGACTGAAAGGTTACACCCTCCTCGGAGATCTTGCGCAGGTTGTTTAGGCTGAAGACCTGAAAACCTCCGCTGTCGGTTAAGATGGGTTTATTCCATCCCATAAAGGAGTGGAGTCCTCCGCAGGCGGCCATGACTTCCATGCCGGGGCGGAGCATGAGGTGGTAGGTGTTTCCCAAGATGATCGAGGCACCGGCTGCGTCAAGGTCACGGGGTTCCAATGACTTGACAGTTGCTTGTGTGCCCACAGGCATGAAGACTGGGGTGTCAATGGCTCCATGGGCAGTCCAAAGCCTTCCAAGACGAGCGCCAGTATGGCGATCCTCTTTCAGGACTTCGAAGGTTCCTGGACTCTTGCTCTGTTTTTCAGGGGTCATGAAGCGATGTAGTAAATCATAAACGTGACTGGATTTCAACTTAACTCGTCTTAAACTTCACTGGAATATTGGAATGATGGGGAAAGACTGCTCGCCATACTGGTGTGCAGGCGTCCTCGCCTGCACAAGTACGGGCGAGGACGCCCGTACACCGGTTTTTAAGCACCCCATTATTCCAATATTCCATCATTCCATTATTCCTTCTCAAAGTTACTCTTCAGTTTGTTCTCGGCACCCTGGGCGGCGCGTTTGTTTATTTTAAGCGCATCCAATTGGCGAGATTACTTGTTTTTTCTTCCACGGCAGGGGCTTCTTGGGGCTCTCTCTTTTCCGACCGTTCTAACGATTCGAGGCGTGCGAGCAGGGCCTGATTGTTGGACTGAAATTGCAAGCGCTCAGATTCGCGGACTTTCCGCTCTTCCGAAAGTTCAAACTCGCGTTTATGAATTTGCTCTGATAATTCCTGAACCTTTTTGTCGCTGCGTTCACCTTCACGCGCAAGGGTTTTTAAACGATTGGCCTCGGTCTCTGCAGCCTGGAGTTTACGCTTCAATTCGCGTTCGCGCTCTTCAGCGGCTCGCATGTCACGATCATGGGTGAAGCGGAGATTGTCAAATTCGGTTCGGATGCGAGCGGATGCTGGATCAGAGGTCTGTTCTCGCGCGCTTAGACGTGTCATCTCCGCAGGGCTAGTGCCCAGTTTTCGCGTCAGAGTCTGTTTGCGTTCCTGCAGAGCGTCTAACCGTTTAGCAGAAAGCTGCTTGAGCTGTTCCAGATGCTGCCGTTCCACCTCTTGATCCTGGCCAAGGATTTCTAGTTCTTGTTTTAAGAGCTGAAAGACGGCAGCCTGATCTGAATAGAACTGTGCAATCTTCTCGGGAGATTGCGAACTAAAGCGTTCCAGCTCGGCGATCTTTTCTAAGTATTCGGTATCGCGCGTGTTGGCCATGGAGAGCAGGTCGGCAAAATCACGTTCAGCGTCGAGAGCCTTGGCTTGAGCCTTTTTGGTCTTTCCAACACATTTCTCATAGGCGAGGTGGAGCTTATCAAAATCCGCCTTCATCTGTTCGGCCCGTGACAGAACATCGCCATACTGACGTTCAACAGCTTCTGAGAGTGAGGAGGCTTCGTGTCTCTCCTTCTCGCGGCGGTCACACTCATCACGCCATTGGACAACTTCGAGGCGGGCTTTGTTGAGGTGTTCTGCTAGTTCTGTGATCTTGCGTTCGCTCTCGGCGCACTTCCCCTCTGCAACCTTCACCGCCTCCTCGAGGCGCGCTAACTCCTCTTTCAAGGAATCATATGCCACCGCCTTTTGGGAGATGACATCCAGTTGCTCTTGTACTTCAGAAAAGTTAATTTCGGCTTCTGCTAGTTTGTCCTGTAAGAGCTTCTGTTCCTTGAGAAGTGTTTCATTGGAAAGAGGGGAAGTCT
The DNA here is from genome assembly GCA_945870145.1 of Akkermansia muciniphila. Lineage (GTDB taxonomy): Bacteria > Verrucomicrobiota > Kiritimatiellia > RFP12 > UBA1067 > CAIZQW01. Next base: position 3,895 of record CAMBQV010000107.1, on the reverse strand, counting down.
CGTTGTTGGGGGGTGGCTCCAGAAAGAGTCTGGCCGTCATCTCTTCAACTTGCTCTTCCAATTTTTTGTTTTGACTGCGGAGCTGCTCGGCCCGCTTCTCGGTAGCGCGAAGATCCTTCTCGGCATTTCGTTTGAGGGTATCACAGAGGGTCTGCAACTCAGCGACCTTGTTTGCGAGGGAGTCACGCTCCTGGGTGAGTTGGTTCGTGCTGCGCGTGGGTCTGTCAGGGGCTTCTGGCTGTGTGTGCTCGTTTAGTTGGAGTTCCAGTTCCTGAATGCGTTGGGTGAGGGCTCTTTGTGAGGGATTCACGACCTTGTCGGCTGCAGTTTTCGTCTTCTCTTCAGCATCGTCTGTCAGATCCACCTCGTCGGCGGCAACAATCTGTGCAGTCTCACTTACCTTGCCACTCTTGACAAGGGCTTCGGCTGCTGCACGATGAAGGGGGCCGCGCAATTCACCCTCGCCGTCATCTACATACCATTGCATTTTGAGAAAAGGAAGGGAGACGGCTGGGACCCATTTCTTGCGGTCAGTTGAAACATCGTGTCCTGGCAACACACGTCCTTGTTCCGCCCACACAACGAGTCCCTCTGGGGTTACGGGTCCAAATACCGTATCCCCTCCCGTCCGTAAGAACCACTGCTCTTCTTGGTTATTGGCCTGTTGTGCCATAGCTGCTTCTCCGTTATGACTTTCGCTTGAAGATGTTCATCCCCTGTGCGCCCAAACGCTCCAGTTCACGCCGCGCTTGCTGTTCAATATCCGCCATGGAGGGATTAGAGTTTTGTCTAGAAGATTGGGTATTATGTTGGGCAGGTGAAGGTTCCGAAACCTCGGGAGAGGGTTTCGTTTTTTTATGCACACGCTCAGACGGCGTGACCTCGACAACCTCGGCTTCGACATAGGTTCGCTTGACGGCGGGGGGTGGGGGTGTCGCCAGTTGTTTCTCCAGTGCTGTCTTCAGCTCTTGTATCTTTGCGGTCAACTCGCGCACAATGTATTCGATGGTCAGGCGTTGAGATTCGCCTGTTACGCGCATCAGTTGTTCCTGCCACTGGCTAAGCGTGTTCTGGGTTCGCTCGAGCAGATGCGCACGTCCATCTTCGAGCTTCGTACACAGCTGCTGGACTGTCTCCTCTTGGACTTTGTCGAGTTGCGTACTTACAGCAGATACGGTTGCCTCCACAGTCCTTGTCCCGACGGCGTTAAACTCCCCGCTGAGCCGTTGAAGAGCCAGCCCCTGATCCGTGAGCAGTGCAAGAAGAGGGGGAGTCTCCTGTTTCAGAGCTTGGGAGAGATGTAATAAGAGCTGAGTCTGAGAGGTGGCAAATGCGGACGTGAGTTGCTCGGACATTTTTTCCAAAAGGAGCTCGAGCGACTGAACCTGTTGCGGGTTGGTGAGGTGTGCTATCGTCTCTTTCACAAGAGTCTCGAGGCGCTCTGCTGAGAGAGTGGCGCTCTCTTGTGTGGCGAGGACGGTCGCCTTGAGCTCCTGCTGCTGGCTGGTGAGTTGCACCATGGCGTCCTTCAGTGCTCTCTCGCCACGTTCGGCAGAGATGCTGGCCTGGCCTTGTGTGGCGACGGCCGCAGCCTTGAGCTCCTGCTGCTGGCTGGTGAGTTGCACCATGGCGTCCTTTAGTGCCCTCTCGCCATGTTCCGCAGAGAGGCTGGCCTGGCTTTGTGTGGCGACGACCGCAGCCTTGAGCTCCAGCTGGTGAGAGACGAGTTGCGTCATGGCGTCCTTCAGGACGGTCTCGCCACGCTCGGCAGAGAGGCTGGTGTTCTCTTGCGTGGCGATAAAGGAAGCTTTGAGTTCTTGCTGTTGGCTGGTGAGTTGCGCAAAGGCGTTCTTTACAACGGCCTCGAGAGACTCGGTAGAGGGGGTGCCACTCCCTTGTGTGGTGGCGACAGCAACTTTGAGCTCCTGCTGTTGGCTGGCGAGTTGTGCGAGGGCGGCCTTTACAACGGTTTCAATAGGCTCAGCAGAGAGGCTGGTGTTCTCTTGCGTGGCGGTAATGACGGTCTTGAGCTCCTGCTGCTGGCTGGTCATTTGAAGCATGCACTCTTTCAAAAGAGTCTCGATCCGCTCAAAGGAGGCAAGTCGTTGCTCGGTCCGATGGAGTTCCTGCTCCCGAGACAGAAGCTGGGCATGGATATGCGTGAGTTGCTTGTTGGTCTGGTCGAGTTGCGTGGTCAGATGCTGTTGAGCCTGTTCCGTCTGGCCGGCATAGTGTTTATGGGCTTTTTCGCAGGCTTCAGCCCGAGCTTCGGAGGCGGCAACATGAATCTCAACCTGTTGAAGTTGCTTCATGATGTCCTGCGAGCGCTGGCGTTCCAGATCCAGTTGGCGTTCTAAAACGGTCACAACCTCAGCCTCCTCTTTTTTGAGAGGACCAGTAGCTGCGGCGGGCGAGGGGATAGGTTGGGTCTTGGATATCGGAAGGTCTGTGGGCGCACGTTGGAAGGTGATGGCATCAGCCGGTATCGCCCCCTCCTTCTTTAAGGCCTCGAGTGCTTGTTTGTGGATGGGTCCATAGAAGGCACCAGGAGAGACCTCTGCAACCCAGACCATTTCTAAATCGGCAAACTGCGTGACGGGTGTCCAGGTTTTCTCATCTTCGGAGACTGTATTGGTAGGGGCTAAGCGACCATCCTTGGCCCAGAGTTTGAGCGTCTCAAAGTTTACGGGGCCAAAACGCTCACCGAGCTCGTTCATCACAAGCCAATGCTTGTCGTCACCTCTATTCTTTTGTTGAGAAGCTGTAGTCATATGCATATAATACCTAAAAATGAAAAGCGCCTCAAGGAGGATGCGTGGGTGCGATTCAATTTTGTTTTAACAAAAAAACCATACCCTCCATAAACGGGCTTGACTTTAGAGGTCTGATAAGTTTAAATAAAAGCACCTTTAAGAGGTGAGGACGTTATGAAGAGAGTATCGTTTACAGGCAAGTTTAATCGGATTTTTGCGTATGACTACGCAGAGTCGATCTCGTTTTCACTGTAGATGTTATGCCTTTTAGACGTGAATAAAACAAATAACCTGCAGTGAACGAACACTGCGGGATTTTTTTTTGGAGGAAGTATGATTATCACCTTGAAGAGCAACAGTTCTGCCCAACAAGTCGCTCACCTGAGGGCGTGGCTGGAAGGGCAAAATATTGGGGTTCATCCCATCGAAGGCCAGTTTCAAACGGTGATCGGTCTGATTGGAGATACGTCGAAGATTGATATTGAGTGCCTTGAAAACTTGGAGATGGTGGAGAAGGTCATTCGGATCACGGAGCCCTTCAAAACCGCCAACCGAAAGTTTCATCCCGAGGATACGGTCGTCTCTGTTGGAGAGGCCAAGATTGGTGGGCCGCACTTCGGACTGATCGCTGGGCCTTGTTCGGTCGAGTCGGAAGAGCAGATTTTGGAGATCGCGAAGCGTGTGAAAGCCTCAGGCGCCAACATGTTGCGCGGTGGCGCATTCAAGCCCAGAACCTCTCCGTACGACTTCCAGGGACTCGAGGCACTGGGTCTTACATTGCTCTCGCTGGCTAAAAAGGAGACAGGGTTGCCGATTGTCTCGGAGATCATCACTATTAACCATCTCGACCTTTTTGCAGATGTGGATGTGATTCAGGTCGGCGCGCGGAATATGCAAAACTTCGATCTGTTGCGTGAGTTAGGACGCACCCAAAAGCCGATTCTGCTGAAGCGCGGCTTGGCGAGTACCATCAAGGAATTGCTGATGAGCGCAGAGTATATCCTTGCGGGTGGCAATAAGAATGTGATCCTCTGCGAACGGGGTATTCGGACCTTCGAAACCTACACTCGGAATACACTGGATATCTCGGCGGTCCCTGTGATCCAAGAGCTTAGCCATTTGCCCATCATTATTGATCCTAG